>JAYOFM010000055.1:0-23852 GCA_038117225.1 Rhodospirillales bacterium | reverse complement strand
GCCGTCGCCTTCCTCGCCCAGGCGGCGCCGGACATGGCCGCCGACGCCCGCGCCGCGTTGGCCGACGAGGCCCTGGCCATCCTGACGACGCCCGGTTTCGCCGATCTGTTCGGTCCCGGCAGCCGCGCCGAGGTGCCGCTGGTCGGCACCATCGCCGGCGCGGGCGGCCCGCGCGTGGTCTCGGCCCAGGTCGACCGCCTGCTGGTGACGCCGGCGCGTATCGTCATCGTCGATTACAAGACCAACCGGCCGCCGCCCGAGGACGCCGCCCAGGTGCCCGCCGCCTATCTGCGCCAGATGGCCGCCTACCGGGCGCTGCTCGGCGATATTTACCCCGGCCGCGCCATCGACGCGGTGCTGATCTGGACCTGGGGAGCACGACTGATGCCGCTCGGGAACGACATTCTGGACCGCCACGCGCCTTGACGGGGTCGGGTCGGCTACCTAGATTCAGGGTTAACAGAAACGCCGCGCGACGGCCGGCCCGACGCTGAGCCATGAGTGGATCGAAACCGGCGATTTTCCCCATAAAAACAATTGCTTGAGAGGAATTATTGAAATGCCGAAACAAGTCACGGACTCGTCCTTCGATGCCGACGTTCTGAAGGCCGCCGGCCCGGTGGTGGTCGATTTCTGGGCCGAATGGTGCGGCCCCTGCAAGCAGATCGCGCCGGCGCTGGAGGAAATCGCCACCGAAATGGCCGACCGGGTGACCATCGCCAAGATCAACATCGACGACAATCCGGAGACCCCGGGCAAGTACGGCGTGCGCGGCATTCCGACGCTGATGCTGTTCAAGAACGGCGAGGTCGCGGCGACCAAGATCGGCGCCATCCCGAAAAGCCAACTGGTGCAGTGGGTCGAGGAAAACCTCTGAGCCCCGCCAGCCCTCGGAAGGTATGGCAGTAAGGATTAGGCATGAGCCGTCTCGACATCCATCAGATTCCGGTCCTGTCGGATAACTACGTCTACCTCGCCCATGATCCGGCGACGGGCCGGACAGGCGTCGTCGATCCCGCCGTCTCGGCCGAGGTGTTCGAGGCGCTCGATGCCAAGGGCTGGACGCTCAGCCACATCATCAACACCCACCATCACGCCGACCACACCGGCGGCAATATGGAGATCAAGGCGAAAACCGGCTGCACCATCGTCGGCCCGCGCGCCGATGCCGAGCGCATCCCCGGCATCGATATCCAGGTCGGCGACGGTGACACCTTCATGCTCGGCGAGGCCGAGGCCCGTGTGTTCGACGTGCCCGGCCACACCCGCGGCCACATCGCCTATTGGTTCGCCGATTCCGACGCCCTGTTCTGCGGCGACACCCTGTTCGTCATGGGCTGCGGTCGCCTGTTCGAGGGCACGCCGGCGCAGATGGTCGACTCGCTGGCCAAGCTGACGGCGCTGCCCGGCGAGACCAGGGTCTACTGCGCCCACGAATATACCCAGACCAACGGCCGCTTCGCGCTCACCGTCGAGCCCGACAACGCCGACCTCATCGCGCTGATGGCCGAGGTCGACGACAAACGCCGCCGCGGCATCCCCACCGTGCCCTCGACGCTGGCCCAGGAGATGAAAACCAACCCGTTCCTGCGCCCGGCCAGCGAAAACCTGCAACGCACCGTCGGCCTGCTCGGCGCCGACTTGGTCGACGTGTTCGCGGAGACCCGGCGCCGGAAGGACGCGTTCTAATCCTTCCGTCGTTCCCCGAGCGCACCCGCCAGGGCGAGTCGGAGCGAGCTCGAAAAGTTACACGTACACCTCGCTTCGACCCACTTTCCGAGCACTTAAGCCGCGTTTTTGACCAGTTACCCCCGGGTCAAAACAGACTAACCCGTTGAATCCCCACATAAACAGCGATTTTAAACCGAAAATGTGGACATTTGTGGTCATTTGGCCGCTAGAAGCAGCATGAAGCCGCGTTTTTTTTGCCGAATCCCTGGATCAACACCGCCACTGGCGGCGCTTCCAGACCCTTATTCACAATGCGAACAGCAAATCCCCAAGGCACCCCGAGGATAAGAACAAATAGGGGGTATCGAGAAGATAATCTAGCCGGCTACGGATTTCAACGGAAAAAGAGACGATCGGAGAAATGCATCCGCCGTCAAAGAATGAGGACCAGTCCGAATAAACACCGCCTGGTTGGGCCGACGTAAAACTCTCGAATTTCTGATGATTCGCTGGTGGCAACCGCAATTACGGTCTGCCTCGAACGGGGAAATGAGCTAGAAGCAGATGCTGACAAGCCTACTCCGTCGATTAGAAACTAGGAGACCGCGATAACGTATCGATAACTGGACAATTTGGTACGTCGCCAAGACTGCACTCGGCAGCCATTGATTTAAGAACCTGCTCCATGCGACGCAGGTCAATGCAGGTCCTTACCCATGGCCTCCCTATCGAACGGCTGCACCCGATTGTTGGTCTTGGTACCGCCGCGCTGGAACCCACCCCCCTGTAACACACCGTCACCGGCGGTTACTTTCACATTCGCGGTTTATAAACTAGCATCGACATCAATCAGAATAACAACGGCGGGCAATGGTGGGTTGGACGACCTCGGGACATTTCTGAAGGCACGGGCGGGGGCGCTTGAGCGTATCGTCGGCGGCGGCGATGTGGCCGAGACCTTGGACGCGCTCTGTCGCGATACCGAGGATATCGACCCGGGCATGCGCTGCAGCATCCTCTACTACGACCAGGCCGCGCAATGTGTCCGCCACGCCGCGGCGCCGAGCCTGCCGGATTATTTCACCAGCGCCGTCGACGGCCTGGCGGTCGGACCGACCGCGGGGTGTTGCGGCGCGGCGGCGTATACCGGCGAGCGGGTGATCGTCGAGTATGTCCTGACCCATCCCAATTGGGAGGCCTTCCGCGATCTGGCGCGGCGGGCCGGAATCCGCGCCTGCTGGTCGCAGCCGATCTATTCCAGCACCAAGGACGTACTCGGCACCTTCGCCATGTACTTCGACGAGGCGCGGCGGCCGACGGAAGACGAGATCCAGTTGATCCAGGCGCAGGCGCATCTCGCCAGTCTGGCCATCGAACGCCGCCAAACGGAGAAGATGCTGAGTGAAAGCGAGGCCCTGCGGCGCAGCGAACAGCGCCTGCGGACGATTTTCGACGTCAACCCGTCGGGTATTTCCATCATCGCGCTGGAAACCAATGAGCGGCTGTTCACCAACCAAGCCTTCGTTCGGATGTTCGGCGCCGAAACGATCGACCAGTTGTCGGCGGTCGGCTTCGAGGCGACTTATGTCAACCCGGCCGATTTCGACTGGTTGCGGTCGCGGCGGGGCGACGCGTTCATCACCGAGGTCGAAGTGGAACGGCTGCGGCGCGATGGATCGCGATGGTGGTGTCTGATGAACCGGCGCGAGATCGAATTCGAGAGCCAGCAGGCACTGCTCGTCTGGCACTATGACATAACCGAACGCAAACGGGCCGAACAGGAAATCGAGCGGCTCAACAGTGAATTGGAGTTGCGCGTCGCGCAACGGACAAGTGAGCTGCGGAAAAGCCAGGCCCTGTTCAAGGCCATCGTAGACCATTCACCGACCAAGATTCACATCAAGGACACGGACGGGCGTTACGTCCTGATCAATCGTGAAGCCGAGCGGCTGTTCGGGGTCAGCGATGCCGAGGGGCGCGGCAAGACCGCCCATGATCTTTTTCCGAAGGATACGGCCGACCGGTTCACCGCGCATGATCAGGCGGTCATCGATTCAGGCGAGCCGATGGTCGCCGAGGAGGCGTTCACCCTTGACGACGGTATCCATACCTACCTGACCACCAAATTCCCGATCTATGACCAGAACGGCATCACCGCGGTCGGCGCCATCGGCACCGAAATCACGGCCCGCAAGAAAGCCGAGGCGGCGCTGGAGAAAAGCCGCCAGGAGCTGGCGCTGCTGAGTTTCACCGACGCGCTTACCGGGATCGCCAACCGACGCAAGTTCGACGATGTTCTCGACACCGAATGGAAGCGCGCCCAGCGTAACGAAACGCCCCTGTCCATCATCATGATGGACATCGATTTCTTCAAGCCCTTCAACGACAATTACGGCCACACGGCGGGGGATGAGTGCCTGAAGATTCTGGCCAAGGCGTTATCGGAAAGCCTGGAACGTCCGGGCGATCTGGTTGCGCGCTACGGCGGCGAGGAATTCGTCTGTATCATGCCGGAAACCGATGGCGACGGGGCGCGCAACGTCGCCGAACAATTGCTTGAGGTGGTGCGCGGCGCGCGCATTCCGCACGAATTTTCGTCCGTCGCCGATATCGTCACCATGAGTCTCGGTTGTCTGACCGTGGTCGGACGCCAGGACCTCACGGCCGAGGCGATCATGCGCGACGCCGACAGATTGCTGTATCAATCCAAGAACGGTGGCCGCAACAGGATCACGGCGGAATCCCGCGATGGCGAACGCTCCAAGATTTCGGCATAGAGTTTATCACGCGGGCCGCCGCTGATGGCGCTGTCGTTGACACCGTTGTCCGCGTCGCTGGGTGTCGAGGCGACCGGCGTCGACCTGGCGCGGCCGGTAACGCCGGCGGACGTGGCGGCGATGACCGACGCCCTGCATGAACACCTGGTGATGGTGGTGCGGGATCAGTCGCTGACGCCGTCCCAGTATCTGGATGCCATGCGGCTGTTCGGCGATTTGATGGCGCAGCATCTGTCCCATCTATTGATGGCGGAACACCCGGAAATCGCGGTGCTGGACAGTCGGCGCTCGGACACCGGCCCGGATGGCGCGGCCATTCCCATCGGCTCGCGTGACTGGCATACGGATCACACCAACCATGAACGGCCGCCGAAGATGACGGCGCTTTACGCGGTGGCGCTGCCCGCCTCCGGTGGCGGCGATACCGGCTTTGCCAACATGCAGGCGGCGTACGCCGGGTTGCCCGCCGACGAACGCGATAAACTGTCGGCGATGACCACCGTCAACGTTATCGAGCAGCATACCACCTATGTGGACGACGCCGTGCGCCGGGCGCTGAGCGCGGCGCCGCAACGCCATCCGCTGATCCGCACCCATCCGGTGACCGGCAAGAAGGCAATCTATGTGCATCCCGGCAAGACCGAGCGCATCGACGGCATGACGCCCGAGGAAAGCCGGCGCTTTCTCGATGATCTACTGGAACGCGTCATCACGCACGAGGTGAGTTATCGGCATCGCTGGACACCGGGCGATCTGGTGATCTGGGACAACCGAGCCCTGCTGCACATCGCCTATCGGGATTACGATCACCGGGAGGGCCGCGTCATGCACCGGGTAATCCTGCAAGGGGAAGTTCCCGCCTGACGGCGTGGACGGGGGACGGGGTTCATGCTGAGTGACAAACATCGCCAACGCATCACCGAGGTCTGCGCCCTGCTGCGCGAGGTCGAAAAGCCGGTGCGCGTGCTGCGCAGCGTCAGCTGGCCGGCCGAGGTGTCGGCGGCCTTCTTCGCCAACGGCGCGCGCGAACTGCCACGGGTCAGATATACCCCGATCGACCCGGCGCCGGTGATCGAGGGCGTCGAGGCGGCGCTGCGGCTGGCCGATGGATCGTCGCCGGTGCATCGATGGCTGCAACGCTCGGCGCGCGCCATCGCCACCGGGGCGCGGTTGGTGGGCGCGGTCGGCACGGCGGATTTCCATCGCCATTCGGTCGATCTTTATAAATCGCCGACCGAGCCGATGCTGGACGACGTCACCCAGCCGTTGGCGCTGGCGCGCCAGCTCGACGAGACCCTGAGCGCCTTCGTCACCGGCGCCGGCGACGCGGCGGCGAATGTATTCGACGGCGACAAAATGATGAGCGCCGATGAGCTCGGCCGACGCATGAGTCCGATTCTGCGCCGTTTCTTCGGCGAGCAGGCGCCTCGCATCGAGATCATCGACGTGCTATCCGCCAACGCGCTGGCCGGCAGTCAATACATCCGCCTGCGCGGCGGCGCCAAGTTTTCCGAACGCGACTTGCAGCAGCTGGTCCAGCACGAGGCGTTCATTCACATCGGCTCCTCGTTGAACGGCCGCAAGCAATCGGGGTTGCCTCTTCTCGCCGCCGGCCACCCCGGCACCACGCGGACCCAGGAAGGCCTCGCGGTGTTCGCCGAAATGATCAGCGGCGCCATGGACCCGGCGCGCATGCGTCGCCTCGCCAACCGGGTGATCGCCATTCACATGGCCACCGAGGGCGCCGACTTCCTCGATCTCTATCGCTTCTTCCTCGATCACGGCAACGAGTCGCAACAGGCGTTCGAAAGCGCGCGGCGCGTGGTGCGCGGCGGCCTCCTGAGCGGCGGCGCGCCGTTCACCAAGGACGTGGTCTATCTCGAGGGATTGCTGGGGGTACATAACTTCCTGCGCGCCACGGTGCAGTTCGGCCGCCTCGATTGCCTGCATCTGCTGTTCTGCGGCAAGCTGGATATCGAGGACCTGCCGGCGATGGTCATGCTGGTGGAAAACGGACTCTGCGGCTTCCCCGAATTTCTGCCGCCGTGGGCCGCCGACGCTGGATTCCTGATTTCCTACCTCGCCTATTCGTCGTTTCTGAACCGGGTCAATCTGGAACGGGTGCGCGGCCACTACGCCGACCTGCTGGCCGACGTGCCGAAGCTCGAGGTTCCCGCTCGCGCGCCGTAGGCGGCGCCGGTCAGCCGGCGATTCTATCGATTTTGCGCTGAATTTGCCGGATCACCTCGTATTGGCGATCGAACGCCGGGTGGAAGCCGATCAGTTCCCCCTCGTAATCATAGACGCCAAGGTTGAGCGGCATGGCGATGAAGGCCTTGAGCAGGCGGTACTTGATATCCCCGGGCAAGTCCTTGCGCACGGTGATCGGGCCTTCCGGAAGGTCCGGCGAACGCCAGATGATGCGCACCGAGTCGATGTCGATCATGCCCGCCTTCAGCAGATCGTTGTAGGTCTGCATGTTGGAGGCACCGCCATCGGCGTCACCCTTCTGCACGCGCAACAGGGTGGCGATGTGGCTGCCGGCGATATGGATGCTCTTGAACGTGGTTTTCGGGTCCAGCCCCAGTTCGACCAGGCGGTGGAATGGCAGCAGGTAGCCCGACGTCGATGCCGGGTCGGGCACCGTAAACAGGTGGTCGGCGTTGAACTGCGACGGCTCCATTACCTTGGTCCTGCCGCCGGCGACGATGATGCTGTTGTAGGCGTTGCGCCGCGCCGACTTGCGCGTGCCCGCGGCCAGCGGTTCGACGGCGCCGCCAGTCTTTTCCCGGGCCAGCACATAGGAAAACGGGCCGAGAAATGCGACCTGCACGACGCCCGTGTTCAAGTCGCCGATCACCGTCTCATAATCCTTGCCGACGCGCAGCTTGACCGGCATGCCGACGTGTTCTTCCAGGTATTCCAGGAACGGCAGGTGCTTGAGACTGTTGAAGGTCGCGAGCTTGGTTGGCCTGAGGGCGATCTTGAGTTCCGTCAATTCGGCGGCGCGGCCGGGGCCGGTTGGCCATAGCGATGTGACGCCGAGGAAGGCCGCCAGACAAAGTAGGCGAATGAGCTGTTGCATCGTCTTCTCCCACTGGACGTTGGCGTTGACGGCCGTCCGGGGCAAGCAACCGAACCGACGAGACGGCGAGCTTGCCCATAGTTTAACCGGATTCTCGGTCAAGACATAGTTGGATTCCGTGGCCGGCGGGATTCCCCCGGATGCGGGACACTACCCGAGTTTCGCCATTAGCCGCTGGACGTGCTATACTGTTGGCCTGGGTACGTGAACACTGGGTATCTGATTTCAACGAAGGAACGGGACACGGACACGGCATCGGGCCGTGACGGGAACCGTCGCAAGCCATGAAGAATGCCGGGAAGACGGTTTTATTGGCCCTGCTCGTCGGCGTCTGGACGGCGCTGTTCACGCTGGGCGCGCTGTATCTGGCCGATGACAAGGTCTCGTTCGCCTTTGAGCGATCCCTGGAGACGCGGCTGGAACGCATCGAGGCGGGCCTGCGGCCAGGCGGCGGCGAGACCGGCGAGGCGTTGACGACGCGGCTGGACGGACTGGAAGGCGAGATCAAATCCATCGGCGCGACCGTCGGCGACGTGGCGACGACGCTGCAAGGCGCGGTCGCCAAGCTGGATGACGCCATCGCCCGCATGGAAAAGGCGGCGCCCCAGGATACAATGCCGGCAACCAAGGCGGCGGCGACCATGGCGCCAATGCCGCCCGTGGCGCCGGTCACCACGGCGGCCATGGACGGCCCGGCGGCCCTGGTGCTGACCATCGATTTCCTCAACGTCGGCAGTTTCGACGGCCCCTGGCTCGACGGTGTTGTGGCAACCACGGCGTCGCGGCTCACGGAGACCGCCGCCGGCCGCGACGGCTGTGCCGTGCAGGCCACCGGCCACGCCGACACGGTCGGCCGTGATGGCGCCAACCAGACCCTGGCGCTGAAACGCGCCGCCACGGTGACCCAGCGTTTGCAAAAGGCGCTGCCCGACGGCATTTCCGTCAAGCCGGCGGTGGCCTGGGGCGAGCGGCGTCTCGCCGTGCTCACCGGCGACAACGTCAACGAACGGGCCAACCGCCGGGTTGAGGTGGTGCTGCGCTGCGGCGCCTCGAACATGCAGTCCTAAAACGGCGTCAGCCGACCATCCGCTTGACCAGCGGCTTGACGGTCAAACCCTGAACGATGATGGAAAACAGCACGACCCCGTAGGTGATGCCGAGGATGGTCGCCTTGTGCTCACTCGGCGGCAGGGAAAGCGCCAGCGCCACCGCGATACCGCCGCGCAAGCCGCCCCAGATCAACACCGGTACCGCGCCCCGGGTGAAGGTCCGCCAACGTGCCAGCAAAGCCATCGGGATGGTCACGCTGAGCGTGCGCGCGAACAGGGTCACCGGGATGGCCAACAGAGCGTAGGCCAACAGATCGACCCGTTCGGCGACCACCAGCACTTCCATGCCGATCAACAGAAACAGCACCGAATTGAGGATCTCGTCGATCAAGGTCCAGAAGGTCAGCACGTCGGCGCGGGTTTTCTCGCTCATGGCGTATTTGACGCCGCGGTTGCCGATAAACAGGCCGGCGACGACCATGGCGATCGGTCCGCTCATGTGCAGCGCCAGCGCCAGCGCGTAGGTCACCATGACCAGCGCCAGGGTGATCAGCACCTCCAGGCTGGCCTCGTCGATATTGTAGAGCGCCCGGTAACCGATGTAGCCGGCGACCAGGCCGAGGGTCGCGCCGCCGGCCACCTCGGTGAAGAACAATTTGGCGATCTCGGCGGGCCCCATGGCGTCGCCGCCATCGCCGGCAACGGCAATGGCGACGATTACCGTGAACAGCACCACGCCGACTCCGTCGTTGAACAGCGATTCACCGGCCATCTTGGCCTGCAGGGTATCGGGCACGCGGACGGATTTGAACAAGCCCAGCACCGCCACCGGATCGGTCGGGCTGATCAGCGCGCCGAACACCAGCGCCCAGATGAACGGCAAGGCGACACCGAACATCCCCAGCAACCACCACATCAAGCCACCGACGACGAACGTCGAAATCAACGTCCCCAGCACCGCCATGGCACCGATGGCAAACCGCCGGCTCTTGAGGGCGGAAAAGTCCGCATGCAGGGCGCCGGCGAACAGCATGAAACTGAGCATGCCGTGCATCAGGGTCGCGTTGAAATCGATCTGGCGCAGCAAACCCGTCACTTGCTCGCGATGCCAAGCGACGGATCGATCAGATCATAAGCAATGATCGCCAGCGACGCCGCCAACGCGATAACCACCAATCCGATGGTGTGGGGCAGGCGCAGAACCCGGTGATTGAGATAGCCGAACAGCGCAGAAAGCCCGACCAGGATGGCACCGATGCCGAAGATACTCATCGTTGTTCCTTATCCACGTGGCGATTGCCTAACCGTTTTGCGCCAACACTTCGGTTCCCAGATAGAGCGAGCCGCAGATGAGGACCCGGCCGTCGGCCTTGTCCGAAAGCGCCGCCGCGGCGGCGGCCACATCGGGCGCGGTGGTTGCGGACATCCCCAGACCACGCGCGGTTTCGACCAGGGTTTCCGGCGCCAGCGAAGCATCGGAACCGGAAACCGGGATCGCCACCAGGCGCCGCACACGCGGTGCCAGGGGTTCCAGATAGGCGGTCCAGTTCTTGGAATTCAGCATGCCGACGATCAGGTCGAGCGGCCGATCGGCCCACGGACCGGCGGCCTGAGCGGCGAGGCATTCGCCGGCGGCCGGATTATGACCGCCGTCGTACCAGAGCTCATGCCCGTCAGCCAGCGCCTCGACGAGCGGGCCGTGGGTCAGGCGCTGCAGGCGGCCCGGCCAGGTCACCGTGCGCAGGCCGTCGGCGATCTGCGCGGTGGATATGTCGAAGCCGTCCAGGTGGCGGGCACAGGCAATGGCGACGCCGGCGTTGACGATCTGGTGCGCGCCCAACAACGCCGGCGGCGGCAGATCGATGCCACCGGCGGCGTCTTCGTAGCGCAAACCGCCCGCATGCCCGGCGACGCCCCAATCACGGCCGGCCTTCAGCAGCGTTGCGCCGCGGGCGATGGCCTGTTCGGCGATCACCGCGTCGGCGGCGTCCGGTTGCGGCGCCAGCACGCACGGCACGCCCGGCTTGATGATGCCGGCCTTCTCGAAGGCGATGGCGGCGAGGCTGTCACCGAGAAACTGTTGATGATCGAGCGATATGGGGGTGATCACCGTCAGCGCCGGCCGCTCGACCACGTTGGTGGCATCGAGACGGCCGCCGAGGCCATTTTCGAGCAGCACGATATCCGCCGGCACGCGAGAAAACGCCAGCAGCGCGGCGGCGGTGGTGATTTCAAAAAAAGTAATCGGCTCGGCGCCGTTGGCCCGTTCGCATTGTTCCAGCAATTCCGCCAGCGCCGGCTCGTCGATCAGCTCACCAGCGAGACGAATACGCTCATGGAAACGCACCAGATGCGGCGACACATAGACATGCGTCCGATAGCCCGCCGCCTCCAGCATCGCGCGCAGCATGGCCACGCTGGAGCCCTTGCCGTTGGTACCGGTGACGTGAACCACCGGCGGCAATTGTCGCTCGGGGTTGCCCAACGCCGCCAACAGCCGCTCGACCCGGCCGAGGGACAGGTCGACCAGTTTCGGATGCAGCGCCAACAGGCGCTCGAGTATGGTGTCACTGTACATGGCTGTCATGGCCGCTCCCATCGCCCGCCGGCTCGGCCCTGTCAAGGCCGCGCGGCGCTGGAGGACCTGCTGCGCGCGATCGCGGCCCGACGGCTGATCATCACCGGCTGCGCTACTGATTATTGCGTCGACACCACGGTGCGCAGCGCCCTCGCCCGCGGCCATGCCACCGTCGTGCCCAGCGACGGCCACACAACGGCTGACCGGCCGCACCTGAGCGCCACCCAGATCATCGACCACCATAACGCCATCTGGTCCGACTTCATGTCGCCGGCCGGTCCGGCGACCGTCTGCCCTGGTGCCGAGGTTTCGTTCGACTAGCGATGGCCATCCGCCGACCCAGGGGGCTTGAAATTCCGCCCCGGGCCGCAAATATCGAATCGGGAGACCTGCCTCGCGTGGATGGAGACCGACCATGATCGATCGTTTGCTGCTGGCCGCCGTGTTTGGCCTGCTTGTCATCAACCCGGGGCATGCTCAGCCCGCCGCCTCCTTCGAGGCGGCCAGCACGGTGGCGCTGAGCAATCCGCACGATCTTAAGTTGTCGCCCGATGGCAAGTATCTGTTCGTCGCCGATGTCGGTAACAACCGGGTCGCCATTCTCGACCCCGACAGCCTGACGCTGGTCGGCGAATTCGGCGCCGACCATCAGTCCGGCACCCACGACGTGGATTTCGATGGCGCCGGCCGCGCCTACATCGCCGACACCCACAACAATCGGGTGACGATATACGAGATGACCGGATTGCGGGCCAAGCTGGTCGGTGAGCTCTCGGAACGCATTCGCGGGCCCGAAGGCGTGCTGATCCATCCGAATGGGCGCGTTTATGTCGCCGGCGCCTGGTCTCATAACGTCGTCGCCTACCAGGGCGGCAAGGTCGTCGGCGAACTGACCGGACTGTCGTCGCCGCATGATCTTGAGCTTGATCCCAACGGCGACATCTGGCTCGCCGATGCCGGCAACGACCGCATGGTGTTGCTGTCACCGGATCTTGTGATCAAGCGGCAGCTGAAGGGCAAGCCGTACAACTTCGACGGCGTGCGCTACCAGGACGTATTGCCCGACGGCACCCTGATCGCCGCCGACAAGAACAATCACCAGATCAAGATCATCGCCGCCGACGGCAGCCTGCTATTGGTGCTGGGATCGGGAAGCAGCGGCAAGGGGCCGGGAAATTTCACCACGCCGGAAGGCGTCGAGATCAGGGGCAACACCGTTTGGTTTTCGGATTCCGGCAATGACCGGATCGTCCGCTATTCACTGAAACTGCCTTAGGATTCCCGGGGACCAATTTTTTCCAGGGAATCCGGCGGTTCGACCGGCTCGGGCGGGATGATTTCCACCGCGTCGGCGCTCACCTCGACGACCGGGATAACGTTCTTGCCGCCAGTCGCATCGGTGGCATCCGTCGCATTGTCGGCGGGTTCCGGGGACAGAATTTCGGCGTCCGGTGCCGGAATATCCGCCGACACCGCCGGGCGGGTCAGCAGGGTGACGATGTTGATCAACTGGTCGCGCAACTGGTGGCGCGGCACCACCCGGTCGATCATGCCGTGTTCTTCCAGGTATTCGGCGCGCTGAAACCCTTCCGGCAGTTTTTCGCGGATGGTCTGCTCGATCACCCGCTGGCCGGCGAAGCCGATCAGTGCCCCTGGCTCGGCCAGGGCGATATCGCCAAGCATGGCGAATGACGCCGAGACGCCGCCGGTGGTCGGATCACCCAGTACGACGATGTAGGGCAGGCCGGCGTCCTTCACTTCTTCCACCGCGATGGTGGAACGCGCCATCTGCATCAGCGACAGGATGCCTTCCTGCATGCGCGCGCCGCCGGAACCGGTGACGACGATAAACGGCGCTGATTTTTCCACCGCCAGCCGCGCCGCCGCGACCAGGCCGTCACCGACGGCGATGCCCATGGAACCGCCGAGAAAATCGAAATTCATCACCGCGATGACCACCGTGCCGCCGCCGATCTCATTGCTCATACGCCCGTGGGCGACGACCAGGGCCTCGTCCTCGCCGGTCTTGTTGCGCGCTTCCTTGATGCGATCGGCGTATCGTTTCATGTCCTTGAACTTCAAGGGATCGGCGACTGCTTTCGGCAGTTTGACGGTCTCGTAGGCCCCTTCATCGAACAGCATCTTGAGGCGCGCCCGGGCGGCGATGCGCATGTGATGACCGCAGTGCTGGCACACGTGCAGATTCTTCACCAGGTCGCGATGGAAGATCATCTGGCCGCAATTGGAACACTTGTGCCAGAGGTTTTCCGGCACCTCGCGCTTGCCGCCAACCAGTTCACGCAGTTTCGGTTTGACGAAATTCGTCAGCCAGTTCACTTGGACACCTCCCGAACCCCATCGGCCAGCGACTTGACCATGTCGAGCACACGGGATGCCGTTTCGGGGCCGGCATTGCCGTCGGCGTCGAGATTTTCGGTAACGATGTCGACCAGCGCCGTGCCGACCACGGCGGCATCGGCGACACCGGCGAACGCAGCCGCCTGATCCGGCGTGCGGATTCCGAAGCCGACGGCGACCGGCAAATCGGTCAGCGCCTTAATGCGGTTAACATGCGCGGCGACCTCCGAGGTCACGGCGGAGCGGGTGCCGGTAATGCCGGTAATGGAGACGAAGTAGACGAACCCGGATGCCCGTTCCAGCACCACCGGCAGGCGCGCGTCATCGGTCGTCGGCGCGGTCAGGAAGATGAAGTTGATGCCCGCCTCTGTCGCCGGAATGCAGAGATCGGCGGCTTCCTCGGGCGGCATGTCGACCGTGATCAGACCGTCGACGCCGGCCGCCTTGGCATCGGCCAGGAACGCCTCGACGCCGTAGATATAGATGGGGTTGAAGTAACCCATCAGGATGATCGGCGTCTCGTTATCCTGCTGGCGGTAGTCGCGCACCATCCCCAGCACCTTGGCCAGGGTCATGCCCTTCTTGAGGGCGCGCAGGGACGATGCCTGGATCGCCGGACCATCGGCCATGGGATCGGAAAACGGCACGCCGAGTTCGATAAGGTCGGCGCCGGCGTCGGCGATGCCGGCGAGGATGGCGCGCGATGTCGCCTCATCCGGATCGCCAGCGGTGACGAAGGTGACGAGGCCGGCGCGGCCTTCCGCCTTGAGCGCGGCGAAGCGGCGGTCGATACGGGTTTCAGCAATCAACGATCGACCCCCCTACAGTTCCATGCCGAGGGCGGCGCCGACGGTGAACACATCCTTATCGCCGCGACCGCAGAGGTTCATCAGCATGATGTGATCCTTCGGCAGGCCGGGCGCCGCCTTGGCCACATGGGCCAGCGCGTGCGCCGGTTCCAAGGCCGGGATGATGCCTTCCATACGGGTCAGGAGTTGAAAGGCCTCGAGCGCCTCGGTATCGGTGATGGAGACGTATTCGACGCGGCCCGAGTCCTTGAGCCATGAATGCTCCGGCCCGATACCTGGGTAATCAAGCCCGGCGGAGATCGAGTGACCGTCCCTGATCTGGCCTTCCGGCGTCTGCAGCAGGTAGGTGCGGTTACCGTGCAGCACGCCGGGCATGCCGGCGGTCAGGCTGGCGCAGTGTTCGTCCGTGTCGGTGCCGTGGCCGCCGGCCTCGACACCGATGATCTTGACGTCCTCGTCATCGAGGAACGGATAGAACAGCCCCATGGCGTTGGAGCCGCCGCCGACGCAGGCGACCAGACTGTCGGGCAGTCGGCCCTCGGCCTCCTGCATCTGCACTTTTGCCTCGTCGCCGATGACGCACTGGAAATCACGCACCATCTGCGGATAGGGATGCGGCCCGGCGACGGTACCGATCAGGTAGTAGGTATCGTCAACATTGGCGACCCAGTCGCGCAGCGCCTCGTTCATGGCGTCCTTCAGCGTGCCGGTGCCCGATGTCACCGGTCGCACCTCGGCGCCCAGCAGCTTCATGCGGAAGACGTTGGGCTTCTGGCGCTCGACGTCGGTCTCGCCCATGTAGACGACGCACGGCAGCCCGAACAGGGCGCACACGGTGGCCACGGCGACGCCGTGCTGGCCGGCGCCGGTTTCGGCGATGATGCGCGGCTTGCCCATGCGGCGAGCGAGCAGAATCTGGCCCATGCAGCTGTTGATCTTGTGAGCACCCGTATGGTTCAGCTCGTCGCGCTTGAGATAGACCTTGGCGCCGCCAAGGTGCGCGGTCAGCCGCTCGGCGAAATAGAGCGGGCTCGGCCGACCCACGTAGTGCTTCAGATAGCCGTCGAGTTCGCTCTTGAACTCCGGGTCATCCTTGTACGTCTCGTAGGCCTGTTCGACCTGAAGGATCAACGGCATCAGCGTCTCGGCAACGTAGCGGCCGCCGTAGATGCCGAAATGCCCGGCCTCGTCGGGGCCGGCCTGGTAGGTATTCAGCTTGTTCATCGCACCCTCTCCTGAACCCCGGTTCTATCAACGAAGAAGCGGAAATAACAGGACTTTCACGCGATCGAGGCGTCGAGGTCAGAGCGCCTGGGCGGCGGCGATGAAGGCGCGGATGCGTTCATGATCCTTGACGCCGGGCGCGCTTTCGACCCCCGACGAGACATCGAGCCGCGCCGCCCCGGTGGTGGCGACGGCGTCGGCCAGATTGTCCGGATGCAGACCGCCGGCCAGGAACCAGGGTACCGACCAGGTGCTGCCGCCCAGCAGCGACCAGTCGAAGGGCTCGGCGTTGCCGCCCGGCCTCGTCGCCCAGCGCGGCGCCTTGGCGTCAAACAACAGCATGTCGGCGGCGTGCTCGAATTCGCGCGCGATCGCCAGGTCTTGCGGGCCGGCGATGGCCACCGCCTTCATTACCGGCAGGCCGAAACGGTCGCGCACCTTGGCGACCCGTTCCGGGCTTTCGCGTCCATGCAGTTGCAACACATCGATGCCGGACAGTTGGACCACCGGATCGATCTCGCTGTCACTGGCGTCGACCATCAGGCCGACCCGCGTCACGCCCACCGGCACACGTGCCGCCAATTCGCCGGCGCGCGCCGGCGTCACCGCGCGCGGCGACGCCGCGAAAAAGACGAAGCCGACGAAACGCGCGCCCGCTTGTACGGCGACGTCGACCGACGCAGGATCGCTCAAACCACAAATTTTGACATCAACGGGCATGGACATCCCCGAAACACCCGTGCTGGGCGCCCGGGTCTGCTGGCAGAAAATGGTCCCGTTAGACGGGTTTGGTCAAGGGCGACGCGGAAATACCACGAGGCAGCGAGTGCGGATACCGTCACCCGGATTTATCAGGCCATCTCCGCGGCGATGCGCCGGGCGGCGTCAAGCGGGTCGTCGGCCTGGGTGATGGGGCGGCCGATGACCAGGTAATCGGCGCCGGCGTCGATCGCCTGTTTCGGCGTGGTGACGCGCTTCTGGTCGCCCTTCGCCGCCCATTCTGGTCGGATGCCAGGCACCACCAGCTTGAAACCGGTGCCACAGGCGTCGCGCACGGCGGCGATCTCGCGCGGTGAACAGACGACGCCGTCACAGCCGGACTGCTGGGCGAGACGCGCCAAGCGCACCACCTGCGCCTCCGGATCATCGCCCATGCCGACGGCGGCGAGATCATCAGGACCCATGGAAGTCAGCACGGTCACCGCCAGCAGGATCGGCCGATCCGCGCCACCTTCGGCCCCGGCTTCGGCGACCGCATCGGCGGCGGCGCGCATCATCGCCGGCCCGCCGCTGGCGTGCACGTTGACGATCATCGGTTTCAGCGCCAGCGACGAGCGGATGGCGCCGGCGACGGTGTTGGGGATGTCATGGAATTTGAGATCAAGGAACAGCGGCAGCCCCGAGGCGGTCACCCGGCCGACGCCAATCGGCCCGTTGGCGGTGAAGAATTCCTTGCCCAGCTTGACGCCGCCGACGGCACCCGCCAGAGCACCGGCCAGACGCGCCGCCTCGGCGGCATCGGTGGTATCCAGGGCAACGAAGATGCGATCCGCTGGCGTCACGCGGCATCCTTTGGCGCCGGCAGCCGAGCGTCGTCACCGGAATGCTCGGCGGCCGCCAGTTTTTCCCGCGTCTGGCGGGCTTCGTCCTCGAGCCGCAGCAGGCGCATCTTGGCCTGCTCATGATCACGCTCGGCGCGGTCGGCGCGGGCTTCCGCGTGGCGCGCCCGACGGCGCGTGCGGCCGCCCGACAGCCACGACATGATTCCGCCGAAGACGAACCCGACGACCGCCGCGCCGAGAACCAGCGCGAACACCGGTAATTGTGCAACAAACGGCAACGGCCACAGATCAAGCGGCGCAAGCGTCCGGTTCGATACCGCGAAGGCGATGGCCACCGCAGCGACGGGGATCAGGATCAACCAGGAAAAGAAACGCCCCATGGGATCATGCTATTCCAGAAATGCGGCCGCGGGGCCGCGTAGGCCGACGATCAGCCGCCGGCATTCAGTTTTTCACGCAGCTGCTTGCCGGTCTTGAAATAGGGAATTAACTTTTCCGACACCGCGACCGATTCACCGGTGCGCGGATTGCGCCCGGTGCGCGCACCACGCGCCTTAACCGAGAAGGCGCCGAAACCGCGCAATTCGACCCGGTCACCTCGCGACAGTGCGGTGGTGATCTCATCGAAGATCGTGTTGACGATGCGCTCCACGTCGCGCTGGTAAAGGTGTGGGTTGTCCGTCGCCAGCTTGGCGATTAATTCCGATTTGGTCATGGCGTCATCCCGTGGGCTGCCCCGGGCCTCCTCTGGATTACTGGCGACATGCCTGGGTTTGCCCCGGGTCTCACGCCGCCGGTCCTATGGCGCGTCGCACGACGCCATCTACCAACCGCCAGGGTGCCAAAGCGAAACCACCCCGTCAAGTCTAAGCCGTTCAGAAAACAGCGCTTTTCCGATCGTCCCTTCGACCGCCTTGCGCCACCATTTCTGCTCGGACCCATAGGGCACATCGTGCAGCGGCAGGCCACGGTCAATGCCATGCTTTTCGACCAGCCAGTCGCGAGCCAGAGTCTCGGCGCCAACGGCATCGATCAGCCCCTCGGCCTTGGCCTGGCGGCCGGAAAAAATCCGCCCGTCGGCGAGGGCGACGATTTGGTCCCGCTCCAACGGCCGCCGTTCGGCGACCATGTCGACGAACAAACCATGCAGTTCCTGAATCAGTTGTTTGGTGGCGGCGCGGGCGACGGGCTCGAACGGCTCAAGCGGATTGGGCTGCGCCTTCAGCGCGCCGCTCTTGACCGTCTCCGGCTTGATGCCCAGCTTTTCCAGCAGTCCGGTCAAATCGGCGGTCTGCATGATGACGCCGATGGAGCCGGTGATGGTGCCGGCGTGAGCGATGATGTGATCGGCGCCAATGGCGATCATGTAGCCGGCGGAGGTGGCGGTATTGCCCATCACCGCGACCACCGGGATGCGCTTGGCGATTTCACGCAGCCGCCGGTAGGTCGCCTCGCCGCCGACAAACGTGCCGCCCGGTGAATTGATGGCGATGATCAGGGCGCGGGCGTGGTCGTCGCCGGCGATACCGTCGAGCGCCGCCGCCCGATCGGCATCGTCGAAAATGATGCCGTCGATGGTCAGGCGCGCCACGTGGTCCTTTTCCGTATCCAGTTCCGCCCACGCGAAGCCGGCGATCACGAGCGCGACGACGGCGACGATCTGCCACGCGGCGAGCCGCCGCTTCAAGCGTCGACGATCAAGCAACTGGTCGGCATCAAGAGTCATGGTCGCCTCATGGTCACTTTGCGAATGCCGCCCGCCGGGACCCCCAGCGAGCGGGCATCCGGATCATGGCTCAGGCGTCGGAAGCCCCGTCGTCACCCGAGTCGGCGGCATCATCGGCCTTGGCGGCCTTCTTCGCGGTCTTCTTCACCGCTTTCTTGGCCGGCCTCTTGGCCGCCGGCTTCTTGGCGGCCGCCTTCTTGGCTGCTGCCTTCTTGGGCTTGGGCTTGGCCTCGGCGTCGCCATCGGCGGCCTCGCTAGCCGGTTCCGCGGCATCGTCGTCATCGGCCTCCGCCGCGTTTTCCGCCTCGCGCTGCTTTTCCTTGAGAGCGGCGCCGAGGATTTCACCCAATGAGGCGCCGGAATCCGTGGAACCGTATTCCTTCACGGCCTTCTGTTCCTCGTCCGTCTCGCGCGCCTTGATCGACAGGGACAGCTTGCGGCTGGACTTGTCGATCTGGGTGATCTTGGCATCGACCTTCTCGCCGGCGGCGAAACGGTCGGGACGCTGTTCGGAACGGTCACGCGACAGTTCGGGCTTACGAATGAAGCCGGGCACCGAGCCGTTGACCAAAACCTCGATACCGTTCTCATTCACTTCGGTCACCGTGCAGGTAACGATGGCGCCGCGCTTCAGGTTATCAATGGCGCCGCCCACGGGATCCTCGGACAGCTGCTTGACGCCGAGCGAGATACGTTCTTTCTCAATATCGATGTCGAGCACCTTGGCCTTGACCATGTCGCCCTTCTTGTAGTCGGCCAGGGCGGCTTCGCCCGCCTTGTCCCAGCTCAAGTCCGACAGATGGGCCATACCGTCGATTTCGCCGTCGAGGCCGATGAACAGGCCGAACTCGGTGATGTTCTTGACCTCGCCCTCGACCTCGGCACCGATCGGGAATCGCTCCTGGAAGGAATCCCACGGGTTGTCCATGGTCTGCTTGAGGCCGAGCGAAATGCGGCGCTTTTCCGGATCCGTATCCAGCACCATCACTTCGACTTCCTGGCTGGTCGCTACGATCTTACCCGGGTGCACATTTTTCTTGGTCCAGCTCATTTCGGAAACGTGGACCAAGCCCTCGACACCCGGCTCCAACTCGACGAAGGCGCCGTAGTCGGTGATGTTGGTGACGCGGCCAACGAACTTGGCTTCCGACGGGTACTTGGCGGCAACGCCGTCCCACGGGTCGGCTTCCAACTGCTTCATGCCGAGCGAGATACGCTGCGTTTCGGCGTTAAAGCGGATCACCTGAACGTTCAGGGTTTCACCGATCTGCAAGGCTTCGGAGGGATGGTTGATGCGCTTCCAGGCGATGTCGGTAACGTGCAGCAGGCCGTCGACACCGCCGAGATCGACGAAGGCGCCGTAGTCGGTGATGTTCTTGACCACACCTTCCAGAACCTGGCCTTCCTTCAGATTGGCGATCAGTTCGGAACGCTCGGCGGAACGGGTTTCCTCAAGCACGGCGCGGCGGGAAACGACGATGTTGTTGCGCGTCACGTCCATCTTCAGGATCTGGAACGGTTGCGGCGTGTTCATCAGCGGCGTCACGTCGCGCACCGGGCGGATGTCCACCTGGCTGCCCGGCAGAAACGCCACGGCGCCCGACAGGTCGACGATGAAGCCGCCCTTGACGCGGCCGAAGATGACGCCGTTGACGCGCTCGGCCTTCTTGAATGATTTTTCCAGATCGGTCCACGCTTCCTCGCGCCGGGCCTTTTCGCGGCTCAGCCGGATCAGGCCGTCGCGGTCCTCATAGCGCTCGACGAAAACGTCGACACTGTCACCAGGGGAAAGATCATGCCCCTGACCCGGCAGGGCGAATTCCTTGACCGGGACGCGGCCTTCCGACTTGAGACCGACGTCGATGATGACGTGGTCATTGTCGATGGATAGCACGGTGCCGGTCAGCACGCGGCCCTCGAAACCGTCTTCGGCGACGCCCAGCTGTTCATCCAGCAGGGCGGCGAAATCCTCGGTCATGGGGGGGGTCTCGTCAGCGGCAGCCTGAATCTTGTCGGCCATGTTAAAATCCTTTCGATCGTTTCTGGCCAACCGGTTGTATCCGGTGGTCTTGGGTTTAAATCGGCACCGTCCACCATGGAGCGATGCCCACCATCCGCCGTCGCCGCCTCTTCGGGGCCGCTGGGGACCGATGGTTTGACGCGCCCGGCGACGGTAAACCGCCGCCTGGATCGTCACGGGTTGTCTTGCGGGGCGATGATGCGGAGCGCCAGCGCGAATACCTGATCGGCATCCATGTCCGAGGTATCCAGCTGGTGGGCGTCGCTGGCCGGCTCCAGGGGTGAAACGGCGCGCGATTGATCGCGCGCGTCCCGTTCCTTCATATCCTGCAAAACGCGGGAGTATATAGCCCCGTCGCCGCGTCCCTGCAACTCCTTAAGCCGCCGTTCCGCGCGCACTTCCGCCGATGCGGTAACGAACAGCTTGGTGCTGGCATCGGGGCAGACCACGGTGCCGATGTCGCGGCCGTCCAGAACGGCGCCGCCACGGCCCTCGGGCGGCGCGGCGGCGAAGGCCCGTTGGAACTCCAACAGCGCCGCGCGCACGCCGGGAATGGCAGACACCTTGGACGCCGCCTGGGCGACATCATCGGCGCGCAAGCCGGGGGCGTCGAGATCGCCGGGCGTCAACGCCCGCGCCGCCGCTTCCGCCGCCGCCGCGTCTTCCGGATCAGCGCCGGCGTCGAGCACCCGCTTGCCGGTGGCGCGATAGAGCAGCCCGGTATCCAGATAGGCGAGTCCGAAATGCGCCGCCAGGCGCCGGGCCAATGTTCCCTTGCCGGCCGCCGCCGGCCCGTCGATGGCGATGATCATGGCGGTATCGGTCATGCTGGCGTCTCCCGAATGTCGGCGCCCAGGCCGTTCATCATATCGATAAAACCGGGGAAGCTGGTGGCGATGGGGCTGGCGTCGTCGATGGTCACCGGTGCCGCGGCGGCCAGACCGAGCACCAGGAACGCCATCGCGATCCGGTGGTCAAGGTCGGTGACGATGGCGGCGCCGCCAGCGGGCGGCGTGCCGGCACCGCCGTCGACTTCCAGCCAGTCGTCGCCGGCGCGCACGCCGACCCCGCAGGCGGCAAGTCCCGTGGCGACGGCGGCGAGACGGTCCGATTCCTTGACCCGAAGCTCACCCAGTCCTTCCATGCGCGTGGTGCCGTCGGCAAAGGCGGCGGCGACGGCGAGCACCGGATATTCATCGATCATCGACGGTGCGCGTGCCGCCGGCACGGTGATGGCACCAAGCGGCCCCGCCACGGCGATCAGATCACCGACCGGTTCGCCGCCCTCGTCGCGACGATTGCGGATCTCAATCGCCGCGCCCATTTCGGCCAACGTATCGAGCAGCCCGGCGCGCAGCGGATTGAGGCCGACGCCGGTGATCTCCAACGCCGACCCCGGCACGATCAGCGCCGCCACCAAGGGAAACGCGGCCGAGGAAATATCGCCGGGCACGGCAATCGCCGCCGCCCGCAGTTCCGGCTGTCCGACGACAGTGACGCGGCGGCCGCCGTCGGCGTCGTCGGCGACGCGGACCTCGGCGCCGAAGTGCGCCAGCATGCGCTCCGTGTGGTCGCGGCTCGGCGACGGCTCGATGACCGTGGTCTCGCCGGGCGCCGACAGGCCGGCCAGCAGCACCGCCGATTTCACCTGCGCCGACGCCACCGGCAGGGTGTAGTCGATGGGCAGCGGGGTATCCGGACCGTTAACGGTGATCGGCAGCAGACCGCCGTCGCGGGCCTCGAAGCGCGCCCCCATCTGGCGCAGCGGCGCCATGATGCGTTCCATCGGCCGGCGCCGGAGCGAGGCGTCACCGGTAAAGGTGGCGCGGATCGGGTGACCGGCGACCAGTCCCATGAGCAGCCGGCAGCCGGTGCCGGCGTTGCCCATGTCGAGCACATCGTCCGGTTCCACCAGGCCGCCGAGGCCGCGCCCGACGATCCGCCAAACGGTCTCGGCGCCGTCATCGGTGCGCGTAATGTCGGCGCCCATGCGGCGCATGGCCGCCGCCGTGGCCAGCACGTCCTCGCCCTCGAGCATGCCGGTAACGGTGGTCTCGCCAATGGCCAGACCACCCAACATCAACGCCCGGTGGGAAACTGATTTATCGCCCGGCACGCGCAACCGTCCGGCGAGGGATTTGCCTGGATGGGCGCTCGCATTGGCGGCTTTCGGGTCATTTATGGCACGTTGGTTCATGGCCGGGGTCTACCACCTTTGGGCAACTCTGGCGAGACTTGCCGACAGCCGTTGGTTTTTCCTTTTGACAGGGGCAGTGGAATTTGGCAAAGGGCGCCAAGAGCGTTGGCCTTGGAACGGCACCGTCGGTGCCATTATCCCTCGCCATCGCCCATCGACCGATCGATAAATTGGTGCGCAGGAGGAATACCGTGGCCAAACCCGAGTGGGGAACCAAGATCATCTGCCCGAGCTGCGGGGCCAAGTTTTATGACCTCAAGCGCGATCCGGCACCGTGCCCGAAATGCGAAACACCGGTGTCCGCCAAACCGGTCGTCAAGCCGCGCGCGCCCGCGCCGGCCAAGCCGAAACCACCGGTCCCACCGGCCAAGGTGGCCAAGCCGCTGGATGACGAGGATTCGGTGGAGGTGGATGACGACGCCGATCTGGAAGATGTGCTCGACGATGACGACGAGGACGAAGACGTGATCGAGGATACCTCCGATCTCGGCGACGACGATGACGACCTGGGCGAGGTCAAGGAACACATTGAGGTCAGTGACGACAAGATTTAAGCGGGAAACGCGGCAGGACACCCGGAAACATCGATCACCCCACCGCCGGCACATATGGGCGGCCAGCGGGCAGTGATTTTCCCTTGCCACGGGACGGCCTCCGCCCATATGTTCCCGACCCGACCCGGCCGGCCGCCCCAACGGCCCGGCCAAACCCAAAAGGGCCGCAAGGCCCGGCAGAAATTCATGGGGCCGTAGCTCAGTTGGGAGAGCGCTACAATGGCATTGTAGAGGTCGTCGGT
>JAYOFM010000054.1:4159-24001 GCA_038117225.1 Rhodospirillales bacterium | reverse complement strand
AAGCCGCCAAGTACTACTACTATCCGGGCATGCACGAGCCGGGCTCGATGCTGGCAGTCGGCATGAACAAGAAGTGGTGGGACGGTCTTTCGAAGACCGATCAGATCATCATCGAGTCGGCCGCCGGCATGGAAAACGACATGATGATGGCGGAGTACAACATGAAGTCCGGCTCGGCCTTGGCCAGCCTGATCAAGGACCAGGGCGTCAAGCTACGTAAGTTCAACGACGACGTCTATGACGCCTTCGGCGACGCCGCCGAGCAGGTGTTTGAAGGCGTGCGCGCTCACAGCCCGCTGGCCAAGAAGATCGACGACAGCTTCCGAGCCGCCCGTAAGGACCTGGGAGGCTGGTCGAAGATTTCGGACCAAGCGTTCATTGCGCAGCGCAACCGCGTGCTCGGCGTTTGATCAGAACGCGATAGTACGGCAATTCGAGCGCGGATTCCCTTGGCTACGTCCAAGGGGGTCCGCGCCTCGCGCCGTATCGTATAAGGTCCGCTGAATCATGATTGATCGCCGCCGCAGGGGGGCCGTCGCCTGATGACGGCCGCCGTCGACGATACGGCCGCTCCGGGTGCAACCGCGCGCCCCCCCGTGGTCGGCATGTTGCCAGCAACCATGCGGTTTATGGCGCTTGGCGCGGTGGTGACCGGCGGTATTTTCACGCTCAACAACTACCTCAATTTCTGGCGCGATTGGCCGGGGATCCCGCCTCTGTTCAAGCATTTTGGCTGGTTCGGCATGGCGCCGCTCAATACGCAGCTCAGTGCTGACGCGGTCACCCTGGGATGGTTGCAACTGGCTCTCTACTTGATCCCCCTTGTTGGCCTCGCTTTCTGGATTACCCGCACGCCGACACGCAGCCTGCACATGGACTCCGTGGTGCTAAGTGATCTCGCCACCTATCTGATCCGCGCCTGTTTCTGGATGGTCTTGCTGGTCGGGCTCGCCGATGCACTGATCTCGTTTCTTCGTGTCGAGAACATGCTGGCGGCGGTTGTCGGCGAACAATTGACCGAGGACCTCGGACGCTCGTCGTACCGCGGTGCCTATGTGCATTATCCGCTGTTCGCGCTGTCTTTCATCATCGCCTTGTTCAATCGCTCGCTCGGATTTACCTGGTTGGCATTGTTGATCGTTGTCGCCGAAATTCTGATCGTTATCGCGCGTTTTATTTTCTCCTACGAACAAGCGTTCATGGCCGATCTGGTGCGCTTCTGGTATGGCGCGTTGTTCCTGTTCGCCAGCGCTTATACGTTGATGGAGGAAGGCCACGTGCGCGTCGATATTCTCTATACGAGCTTTTCCAACCGCGGCAAGGCGTGGGCGAATACGCTGGGCTCGCTGTTTCTCGGCATGCCGCTGTGCTGGATCATCCTGACTCTGGGGATGTGGGATAAATCAAACGTCATCAACGGCCCCCTGCTCAGCTATGAGGTCACCCAGGCCGGATATGGCATGTACGTGAAGTGGCTCCTGGCCGGATTTCTGTTCGTTTTTGCCTTTTCGATGATGATCCAATTCGCCAGTTATTTCCTGTCCAACGCCGCCGTGCTGTTGCGCCAACCGGATGCCAAACCGGTATCCGGCGAAGCCCACGGCGCCGATTAGGAACGGGCACCGCAAATCATGGAACTTTTCTTTCTCCTCATGCTCGTGGTGTTGATGATCACCGCTTTGGGATCGGGTTTCCCGGTTGCCTTCGCGCTTCCCGGTTCGGCCATTATCACCATCGCGTTAGCCGCCGGGGCGGGGTTCCTGTTTGCTGGCGACTCCGCGGCCTTCTTCGCGCACGGCGACCCCATCCAATGGCTGAACGCCGGGGTAACCAACCTGCGGGGAATCTATTGGGAAGCAGAGCGGGATACTCTGATCGCCATCCCGCTGTTCATCTTCATGGGCATCATGCTGGAGCGCTCGAAAATCGCCGAGGATCTATTGGTCACCATGGGCCAGTTGTTCGGTCCGATCCCCGGTGGCGTCGGAATTTCGGTGGTGCTCGTCGGTGCGCTGCTGGCGGCGACAACGGGGATTGTCGGCGCCACGGTGATCGCCATGGGTCTGATTTCACTGCCGGTGATGCTGCGTGCCAACTACTCACATGCCCTGGCGACAGGCACCATCGCCGCCTCGGGCACGTTGGGCCAGATCATCCCGCCGTCGATCGTCCTCATCATCCTTGCTGATCAGCTGTCCAATGCCACCGACCAGGGCAGCGCCTTGCGCACCGCCGACTACAAGGCCGGCACCGGGGAAATCGCGCTGCCATCGGAATTCGATCTGACCTCGACCAGTGCCGGCGATATGTTCCTCGGCGCATTCCTGCCGGGCTTGGTGCTGGTCGGCCTCTACATCGCTTATATCCTGATCCTCGCCCTGATCCGGCCGAAGCTGGCGCCACCGGCGCCTTATCTTGGCAAGTTCGACCGCGCCTTCCTGTTGCGGGTCGTCCTTGTCTTGATGCCGCCGCTTGGACTCATCGTCATGGTGTTGGGCTCGATCATCCTCGGCATCGCGACGGTCAATCAGGCCGGCGCCATCGGCGCCATCGGCGCCATGGTGATGGCCGGATATCGCCTATCCGACAGCAAGAAACACGCCTTCACGCCAGCGATACTGGCGCTCGGTTCGTTCGTCGCCATCGTCGTCATCCTGAATATTTACGATATCAATGTGAAGAATATCCAGGGCACGGACGATTGGATGGGCATCATTCTCGCCAGTATCGCGGTTTCGATATTCGTTGGCGCCGTCATCTGGAGCGGCTGGCGCACCTACAAGATCGACAACACCCTGGACGGCGTGATGGTGGAAACCGCCAAAACATCGTCGCTGGTGTTCATCATTCTGCTCGGCGCGGCCATGCTGACGGCCGCCTTCCGCGCTTTCGGCGGCGAGGAACTGGTACGCGATTTCCTGTCCGGCCTGCCGGGCGGGTTCGTTTCCAAGTTCATCGTCGTCATGACGGTGATCTTTGTGCTCGGCTTCTTCCTCGATTTCATCGAAATCGCCGTGGTCGTTGTGCCGATTATCGCCCCCATCCTGCTCGCCGATCCGACCGCCAACATCACCGCCGTCTGGCTCGGCGTCATGATCGGCGTCAACATGCAGACATCGTTCCTGACCCCGCCATTCGGTTTCGCGCTGTTTTACCTGCGCGGCGTGGCGCCACCGATCGTGCGCACGCTGTCCATGTACAAGGGTGTCGTGCCGTTCATTCTGCTGCAGTTGATAGGCCTCGCCATTGTCGGCTTTTATCCGCCGCTGGTGAATTATTTACCGAGCAAGGTCTATCTGACATCGGAAACCGCGCCGCCGCCTAAAAACCCGCGGCTGCAGGCCTGTGTCGAGCAGCACCTGTTCCGCGTTTATGACCAGCGCTGGGGCGCCATTAAGGCCAGTATAGATACCGCCAAGGGAATCGACATCAGCTACCTGCCCGAAAAGTACAAGACCGGCCTGACCGAAGGATATCAGGCCGCCAGCAAGACGATAGATCTGGTCAATACGATCAAGGCCGCGGAAGCTGCGAAGATTGCCTTTATCCCCGAATATCGGCCGCAGCACACCGAAGTGCGCGATATCCGTGTCGAAATCGGCTCGGTCGAGCGCCGCATCGAGCGCCTCAAGAAGGAACGGCGCCAGCGTGTCGGCGGCAACGCGGAAGATGACGACAAGGTCACGCACATTGACGCCCGTCTAATCGAACTGATCGCCGAAAAGAAGGCTTTGCTGGCCAAGATACCGCCGGCCTACGATGCGGCGCGCAAACGCTATGTCACCCTCGCGGCCACGGAATCAAAGGCCCGCAGAACCTATCGGCGCAACGTCGATGATGCATACGAACCGGTCAGCCAAGTGCGCAAGCTGATCGCCGGCGCCGATGCCCTCGCCGCGTTGGAACCGAAGATTAGAGGCCTCGAAAGCGTCATCGCCAACGATCCGCCCGAGGTCGCAATGGAAAAGATCAAGGCTGTCGAGAAGTTGATCGGCGCCGTCGCCGGCGCTGGTCCCATTAAGTCCAAGGTTTCGAAAGCGCGCCGCAATCTACGGCCGCCGAAGCCGCCTGAGCGGGAAAAGGCGGCTAAGGAACTTGGCCTCGCGCTCGAACGCCTGGCCGCCGATCTGGCCTGGCGCGCCCGTGCCGTCGCCGAATTAGGGCCCGCCCTCGCCGCCTACAACGAGGCGATCAAGGACACCATCGGCCTGCGCTCTCAGGAGCGGCTAAACGAGGAGCAGGCGGAAGACGTCGCCTCGTGCCAAGCCGTCCACCGGGACATCTCGCTTAGCTTCTGATCTCGTGCGCCCCGATGGTTTCGCCCGATGCCGAAACGCTGACGCGCTTGTGAGCAAACGCGAGCGAAGTTGAATGGCGCCTATTCAAGCAATGGCTAAAGTAGCGCACACCGGATCTTGCCGCGAACGGCGCCCGGCGACGAACAAACATTTGGGAGCGACCGCCATGCGCACACGCCTTGCTTCACTGGCCCTCGGCTTCGGGCTGGCCATCACTATTCTGGCGCCATTGGGCACCGGACCAGCCGCTGCCGCGAAGGCGACGGCCAAACGCGTCCAGGTCAGCGGAGAGGTCATCGATACCTGGTGCTACGTCACCGAAATCATGTACGCCCAAGGTACCGCGCATCATCAGTGCGCGGTCTGGTGCGCGGTCGGCGGCATTCCAGTCAGCGTGCTCGGCACGGACGGCAAGGTCTACGTGGTGCTGAAGATTGAGGACGAGGAAAGCGCCGTCGCCACGCCGCGCATTCTCAAGGTGCAAAGCCACGACGTCACCGTCGATGGCGATCTCTACGTGCGCGACGGGGTCAACTACCTGATCGTGACGCAAGTCGCCGACGACAAGGGCGTCGTCAACATGACCCATGAAGAATACGGCATTCAGCCGTTCGGGAAGTGACATCATGAAAATCACAACCACAATGATCGCCGGCCTCGCCCTGCTAGCGCTGACCGGCTTCACCACTCCGCCCGCCCAGGCCGCCGAGGAATGGGGCATCGACGGCGAAAAGATTTCTCGCTTCGACGCCAAGGTGGTCGATATCGCCTGCGAACTGACCGGCGACTGCCCTGCCAACTGCGGTGGCGGCAAGCGTCATCTTGGCCTGCTGCGCGATGACGGCACGCTGGTGCTGCCGGCCAAGAATCAGGATATCTTCGCCGGCGCGCTGGCCGATTTGCTGCCCAACTGCGGCAAGAAGATCACCGCCGACGGGCTGATGATCACCACCAAGCACATGCCCCTGTTCGCCCTGCAGTTCAGTCGTCCCGAGGGAGGCGAGTGGCGCCGGTCAAACGCCTTCGGCAAGCAATGGTCGAAGGCCAACGGCGGCCAGGAATCCGGCCAGTGGTTCAAGAGCGACCCGCGCATCCTCTCGGCCATCAAGGAAGACGGCGTTTACGGCATTCCAGGCCTGAAGCCGCCGAAGGACGAATAGGTATGCGGCCGATCGCCAGCACGATTATCGCTTCCGTCATCACGGCGTCACTGGGCTTCGGCCCGATGACGCCGGCGGTCGCCCATTCCCCAACACCCAGCGCCTCCGCCAGGCAATCGCTGAAATTGCCGGTCAACTTCCCGGTCAAGTTCGGCGGCGCCTTCGATCTTGTCGACCATGATGGCAAACGGCGTACCGACAAGGAGTTTCGCGGCCGCTTCATGCTGGTCTATTTCGGTTATACCCAATGCGCCGATATCTGCCCCAACGACCTGCAGGTCATGTCGAACGCCCTCGAAGGCCTCGGTGACAAGGCGAAGGCCATCCAGCCGGTGTTCATCACCGCCGATCCGTTGCGCGATACACCGGCGCACCTGAAAAGCTATCTCGCCAATTTTCACCCGGCATTCATCGGCCTGACCGGGTCGGAGGCGCAAATTCGCGCCGCCGCCAAGGCCTATCGCGTGCATCGGTTGAAGGTGACACCAACCGGCGTGACCAATCCCCTGGAGTACCTGGTCAGCCATGGCTCGTTGACCTATCTGATGAACCGTGACGGGCAGTTCGTCACCATGCTGCCGCATGGAACCGACGCGCCACGCATGGCCGCCGTGATCGGCAAATACGTCAATTAACCAGAGCGCTGGAAAACCGCGCGCACCGGCCCTATAAGTCGCGCCATGCGTATCCTTTTCGTCACCGCGACCCGGGTCGGCGACGCCATCATGTCGATGGGCGTGCTCGGCCGTCTGCTCGATGAAAACCCGGGCGCGCGGGTCACCGTTGCCTGCGGCCCCGGCGCGGCGCAACTGTTCACCGAGGTACCTGGGCTCGAGCGCATCATCTCACTGAAGAAGCAGCGTTATTCCCGGCACTGGCTGGGCCTGTGGTCGCAAACGGTGGGCTCATTCTGGGATGTGGTGATCGATCTTCGCAACGCGCCGCTGACCTACCTGATCCCGGCCCGGCGCGCCCACCACGTCAAGCGCGGCCGCCGCGACCGGATCCCCGAACATCGGGTCAAGGAAATCGCCGACGCCGTCGGCATGGCCGGCACGCCGCCGGCGCCGCGCATCTGGGTCAACGACAGTCATCGCGCGAAAGCCGAGGAACTGGTGCCCGACGGTCCGCCCGTCATCGCCTTCGGTCCGACCGCCAACTGGGCAGCCAAGCAATGGCCGGCGGAACGCTTCGGCGAACTGGCCCTGCGGCTGACCGGCGACGACGGTATCCTGCCCGGCGGCCGCATCGCCCTGGTCGGCAACGGGAATGAGCGCGATGGCGTCATGCCGCTCATCGACTCGATGCCGAAGGGTCGCTTCATCGATCTCGTGTGGGATGTTGATCTGCTGACCGTTTCCGCCTGCTTCGAACGCACGGCACTCTACATCGGTAACGATTCCGGCATCATGCATCTGGCGGCGGCGACCGGCATTCCGACCCTCGGCCTGTTCGGCCCGACACCGGTCGCCGAATACGCCCCCTGGGGGCCGCATTGCGACGCCATCAGCATTGAGGAAAACTACCACGACATCTTCCCCGACGGCTACGACCACCGGGGCACGGAAAGCCTGATGACGGCGCTCACCGTCGATCAGGTCGATGCCGCGGCGCGCGCGCTGTGGACCCGCACCCGCGAGGACGTGAACTAGCCCTGCGCGGCGTTGACGACGATTTCCACCAGTACATTGGGGCCGAGATCGGTGCCGACACAGGCCCGCGCCGGCCGTTCCAGATCACCCAGCCACGCCGTCCATACATCGTTCATGGCCGGCTTGTTGGTCATGTCGCTGAGATAAAGCGTCGCCATCAGGATCTTCGACTTGTCGCTGCCGCACTTCGCCAGGCGATCGTCGATCTTGGCCAGCACTTCTTGTGTTTGCACCGTGATATCGGCGCTCAGGTCGTCGGCGGTCAACCCGCACAGATAGACGGTGCCGTTATGCACGGTGGCCTGGCTGAGAATATTGCCGGAGTCGAGATGGGTGACGGACATGGATGTCTCTCCTGTTGGTGAAGGGTACCGCGTGAAGGGTTGGCGGCGCCTATTGTTTGTAGACCAGCGATAGGGCGACGCCGGCGACGATCCCCTGCAACAAGCCGCCGACGAACCAGCCGACGCCAAGAATCAGCGGAATGGCGATGTAGGGGTAGGAATTGAATGCCATCAGGCCGATGATCAGACCGGTATAGAGGCCGAACCGGGCCCCCTCGCCGATGCCCTTGGCCTCGTAATGGCGGGTGAACAGAAAGGCCAGTACGAAACCGAGCAACAGCGTGGTGCCCGCCGCCCACGGAAAATACGCGCCCATCTGATCCTGCGGCCGCCACAGCGACATGGTCGCCATGTACTGGCCTTCCAGCAGCACGCCGTGCCACAGGAAGTTGAAGACCATCATGGCAGCAAACGCCGCGATGCCGGCGAGGACGAAACGTTGTGTGTTCATGGAAGCGGCCCCGTATCCAGGAATGAAAGCGAATGATCCATCCCCCCGAAGCGGGCAGTGTAGCCAGCATCAGGCGTACGCGGAACACAATTCATGCGCACAGGCGGTCCTTGTTTGTATCCGGCAATCTTCCTAGAACTGACCGCATACATTTCCCACCGATGAAGGCTCAATAATTATGGACGCAAACGTGATCGCCGAACTGACGCCGACCGGCACCCTCCGCGCCGCCATCAACATGGCCAACATGCTGCTGGTTACCAGCGAAGCGCCGAATGGCGACCCGGCCGGCGTGGCGCCTGACATGGCGGCGGACATCGCCGGCCGCCTCGGCGTCGGCGTCACCTACGTGCCCTACGCCAGCCCCGGCGAGGTCGGCGATGCCGTCGGCCGCGACGAATGGGACATCGCCCTCATCGCCGCCGAACCAAGCCGCGCCGAGCACATCCTGTTCACCACCGCCTATGTGGAGATCGAGGCCACCTACCTGGTGCCGCCGGGCTCGCCGCTGCAAACGGTGGAGGACGTGGATGCTCCCGGTATCCGCATCGCCACCATGGCCCGCAGCGCCTATGACCTCTACCTGACCCGCACGCTTCAACACGCCGAACTGGTCCGCAACACCGAAATGGGCGGCACCTTCGACATGTTCGTCGCCGAAAAACTCGACGCCCTCTCCGGCCTCCGCCCGGCGCTCATCAAAAACGCGCTGGAGATGCCGGGCTCGCGCGTCCTCGACGGCCGCTACACCGCCGTGCAACAGGCCATCGGCTGCAAGAAACAAAACACCGCCGCCGGCGCCTTCCTGCAATCGGTCGTGGACGACGTCCGCCAGTCCGGCCTGGTTGGCCGACTCATCGAGAAGCATGGGGTGGTTGGGCGGTTGCAGGCGGTGGCGCCAGGAGCGGATTAAAGCGTCAAAATTTTTGGAATGGTTCGGGCGCTCGGGCTTTAGTCACAAGGACGTGAGGGGAAAATTATGAGCGCGTAAGGCGCTCCGTCCGCGCGGGGACCACCTACCGACCTGCTTGTTTCCACCTAGCGATGATAAATCCCACGAACAGGCCCTGTGATCATCCGGCGTTTGCGACAGTTGTCGTCGGACCCCCCACCTCGACGACCGGAATTCCTGAGATATCCGCTTCATCGAGGCAATAGACATTAACGCCGAAAGTGTCCGGAGCAGAGCGTTTGCGATGAAATGTGTATATGCCGCAGTCGGTACAGAAGTGATGCTTGGCGACGCGGGTATTCCACTCATAAAGGCCGAGCCGGTCTTGTCCCTGCAGCAAGCGGAAATGACTTTCATGGACCATTGTCATCAGGGCGTTTTTCTTGCGGCAGAGCGAGCAGACACATTTCGTGAACTGGGTGAAGTCGGTATCGATCTCGAAGACGACGGCGCCGCAATGGCAGGAGCCTCGGTATGTTTGCATCAGAAACTCTCCATCGAAATCATGCGTAGCCTCGGAGCAAATGATGGTGCGGGCGGTCGGACTTGAACCGACAAGGCCTTACGGCCGAGGGATTTTAAGTCCCTTGTGTTTACCAATTTCACCACGCCCGCGCTGCCCCGAACCTATCCCCCACGGACGATATGGTGCAAGGGCGCCTTCGAGGGTCCCAAGGATCAATGCCATGGCGCGACGTTCCGCCATCACGCTTACCCTGTTCCCCGTGATCATGGCATAACCCCATGCTTGGCCGAGCTCCCGGACAAGCCCCCGCCCCCTTGCCGACGCCGCCATGCGCATGCGACCCTTCGGCCATGGATCAAGGACGCACATCGAACGCGGTCCCGCCCGATTTCGACGCCCCGTTCCGGCGCGAGTTGGAGGCGCTGGTGCGTTGGCGCCGCGACGTGCGCCGATTCAAGACCGATCCCCTGCCCGACGGCATGGTCGAAAAGCTGCTGGCGTTGACGGCGCTGTCGCCATCGGTCGGCAACAGCCAGCCGTGGCGCTTCGTGCTGGTCGAGGATGCCAGCCGCCGTGCCGCCATCCGCGCCGACTTTCAGGCCGCCAATGCCGATGCGCTCGGCGATTACGATGGCGAGCAGGCCAAGCTCTATGCCTCGCTGAAGCTTTCGGGCCTCGACGACGCGCCGGTGCAGATGGCCATCTTCTGCGACATGGCGACCGATCTCGGCCATGGCCTCGGCAAGAAAACCATGCCGGAAACCCTCGCCTATTCCGTCGTCGGCGCTGTTCAGACCCTATGGCTGGCGGCGCGCGCCGAGGGTGTCGGCATGGGTTGGGTGTCGATCATGGATCCGCTCGAGGTGACTCGGATTCTCGAGGTGCCGGAAACCTGGAAGCTGATCGCCTATTTGTGTATCGGCTATCCGGTCGAGGAACACACCGATCCCGAGTTGGAGCGGGCCGGCTGGCAGCAGCGGCTGGATGCCAGCGAGTTCATTCACCGCCGTTGAGGACGCGTTTCTTCATGCCTAGTCCTGAGTATCTGATACCCTTCGCCCTGGCGACCCTGGTGTTCGCCGTCATGCCCGGACCGGCCATGCTGTATACCGCCGCCGAAACCATGACCCGCGGCCGCCGCGCCGGGTTGATGGCGGTGTTTGGGCTGCATGTCGGCGGCATGATGCACGTGGCCGCGGCGGCGGCTGGGTTGTCGGCTGTGTTCGTCTACGTCCCGGAAGCCTACCTTGCGGTCAAGGTGGTTGGCGCGCTGTATCTGATCTGGCTCGGCATCGGCATCATTCGCGGCGGCATGGATACGTCATCCCTGCCGGCCGGCGACAAGCGATCGGCGGGCCGCGCCTTCATGCGCGCCGTCACCGTGGAAGTCCTCAACCCCAAGTCGGCGATGTTCTTCATCGCCTTCCTGCCGCAGTTCGCCGACCCCGGCGCCGCCTGGCCGGTCTGGCTGCAGATGCTGATCCTCGGCTGGATCGTCGATCTGTCGTTTACCGTCGGCGATCTGGTCGCCGTCGCCGTGACGTCCAAGGCCGTTCATTACCTGCGCGCCAGCAACACCCGCCAACGGATTATGCGCTGGATCGGCGGTTCGGTGCTGATCGGTCTCGGCGTCAAACTGGCGACGGACGGCGCGCGTCCCTAACACCTACGCGGCGGCGGTGCCGCGCGGTGGATAGTTGCGGGCCTTGATCATATCGACGGCTTCCAGCACGTCGGCATGGTTCCAGCGATGGAACGGATTGGTGCCCATGATCGCCGAATACAGCGTGCCGTCGGGCCTGACCAGGAACATGCCCGGCTCGGCGAACGGGGCGATTTCGGACTCCTGGATCGGCGTCGAGGTAAACAATCCCCATTCCCTGGCCGACTCGATGCTCAGGCCGTAGCCGACTTCGAGCGCGCCGAGGCCCCATTCCTGTTTCGCCTTTTCCGCCCGCTCCTGGCCATCGGTGGACACCGCGATGACATCGATGCCCCGTTCGGCGAAGCGCGCCACCTTGTGGCTGAGGCCGAGCAGATGGACCTTGCAACGCGGGCAATGATAACCGCGATAGACCTCGATCAGGGTGTAGGCCTCGGGCTTTTGGTCCGCCAGCTTCCAGTCACCGCCACCGACGATCTTCAATTCCATGGCCGGTACCTGTTGGCCGGGTGTTACGCGTCCAGTCATCTTCAACTCCAATTTTCCGAGATTAAGTTTGCGTTTCGGGTTGCGGTTCGTCGGCGGCGAGGCCGCCAAGATCGTGCACGGCCTTACGCACGGCCGATGCCGCCGCCGCGACCTTGCCGCCATCGGTGCCGCGAATAACCAGACTGGCGCCCAGCTTGCCCATGCGGAAGAACGGATAGCTGCCGATTTCCACGTCCGGGTGGGCATCCTGTATTTCGCCCAGCGGCTTGGCCATGACGCCTTCCGGCACGTTGACGGAAATGGTTTCCGACAGCATCGGCTCACCACCGACCAAGGTGTGTTCAAACAGGCTGAAAATTGCCTGCATGATGCTCGGCACACCGGGCAGCACGTAGACGTTCTCGACCCGGAACCCGGGTGCCTTGGACACCGGATTTTCCAACAGCTCGGCGCCTTCGGGCGTGTTGGCCATGCGCAGCCGAGCTTCGGTCAGGTCCTCGGTCTTGTAGTGGGAAAGCAGCAGCGCCTCGGCTTTTGGATTGCGTCCAAACGGCAGATCGAACGCACCGGCGATGCATTCGGAAGTGATGTCGTCGTGGGTCGGCCCGATACCGCCGGTGGTGAAGACATAATCGAATTTGGCGCGGCATTCGTTGACGGTGGCGATGATGGTCTCGCGTACGTCGGGCACCACGCGGGCTTCCATCAGCCGGACACCAAGTGCGTTTAATCGCTCGCCCAGATAGGCGATGTTGGCGTCCTTGGTTCGGCCGGACAGGATCTCGTTGCCGATGACGATGACGCAGGCGGTGACGGTCTCGACCATGATCGCTCCGGACAAATGGCCCGTTTAATGGGCGGCGCCATCCTAGTGACGGCGGCCGGCATTTGAAAGAGGCCCCGAGCGGCCAAGGTGGCTATATTGGATCAAACTGTTGTGAAGGAGATTCCCCATGGCCGAACCGACTGGCGTCGATCTTTCCGGCGGCTGCCTGTGCGGCGCCATCCGCTACCGCATCACCGGCGAGCCGCTGTGTATATCCCATTGCCACTGCACGTATTGCCGGCGGGCGACGGGGGCGCCGTTCATCACCTGGTCGACCTTGGCCAGCGAGCACGTGGCATTCACCCGGGGCGAGCCGACCATTCACCGATCATCAGCGGACGTGAGTCGGGGTTTTTGCGGCACCTGCGGCACCACCCTGAGCTATCAGGGCGACGGTCACCCGGAGGAAATCGACATCGCCGCGGCGACCCTGGACGACCAGAACGCGGTAAGGCCCGACGACCATATCATGGTCGGCACCATGGTGCCGTGGCTGGACTTCGCCGACGACCTGCCGCGCCTGCCCGGCGGCCACTGGGACGTGGGCTACCCGAAACGAAACTAGGAAGCGGCTTATTCGAGCGGTTTCAAATCACCAAGCAACATCGGAATCAGTTCCGTCACCGTCGGGTGGATATGTACCGCGCGCTGGATCACCGTGTACGGCGCATCGGCATACATTACGTCGAGCAACGAATGGACGATCTCGTCGCCGCCGATCCCGAGCAGGGCAGCGCCAAGAATGCGTTGGCTTTTCGCATCCACCAAGACCTTCATGAAGCCATCTGTTTCACCCCGTTCGCGCGCTCGACCGACGCGCGCCATCATCATCTTGCCGATCAGCGCCTTGCGACCGGACGCGCGAACCTCGTTTTCGCTCATGCCAACGCGCCCTAGAGGCGGGTCGATGAACAGGCCGTAACAGGTGATGCGGTCGGAAACCCGGCGTGGGTCGTTGTCGAACATGTTGGCGACGAGGATTTCGTAGTCGTTGTACGACGTATGGGTAAAAGCCCCGCGTCCGTTGACATCGCCGACCGCATAAATGCCATCCACATTGGTCCGCAGTTGGTCGTCGACAACGACAAATCCGCGTCCATCGGTCTCGACCCCCGCCGCATCGAGACCGAGGTCGGCGGTGTTGGGCTTGCGCCCGACGGCCAGCAGCACGTGGCTGCCAATGATATCTTCCGGTCCCGGTTCACAACTGGCGGTGACGACAACCTGGTCGCCGCGATTTTCGAAGCCGATGCAGGACGCGTTGAGGCGGAACTCGACGCCGTCCTTCTCGAGAATATCCTTGATCGCGTCGGAGACGTCCTCGTCCTCACGGCCTATGGGGCGTGGCCCCATCTCGACGACGGTGACGCGGCTGCCGAAGCGGCGGTACATCTGCGCGAATTCCAAGCCAATATAACTGCCGCCGACGATGATCAGGTGCTCGGGCAGGAAATCTACGTCCATGATGGTGGTGTTGGTCAGGTATGGCACCGTATCGACACCCGGCATGTCCGGCACGAAAGCCTGACCGCCGACGTTTAGAACGATACGCGGTGCCTCCAGCAAGTCGTCATTGACCCGGACCGTATTCGCACTTTCCAGCCGGCCGTGACCTGCATAGACGGTCAGGCCGTCCATGTTCTTCATCCAATTGGTCACGCCTTCATTGGAGTGACGGACGACACTATCCTTGCGTTCCTTGACGCGTTTCATATCGACGCTGATGTCGCCGCTGATATTGACGCCGTAGACGGCGCCACGCCGCGCCACATGCGCCGCATGGGCACTGGCGACTAGGGTCTTGGTCGGAATGCAGCCGACGTTGACACAGGTGCCGCCGAACAGATCCCGCTCGATAATGGCGGTCTTCAGGCCCTCGCCCACCATGCGCTGCGCGATGGACGGCCCCGCCTGTCCGGTACCGATGATGATCGCATCGAATTTTTTGGTCATGGAAAACCCTCCGCTAGACTCAAGTGTCGCAGGGAAGTCGCTCGGGAGAAAGGAGGGTAGAAAAAAATTGACGCCGGACCCGGTGGGGCGGAGGGAGGCCTGTTCCGCTTGCCACCTATGGGCCCGGCGCTGGTCGTTTCCCGATGCGGGAGAGAGGGATGAGAAGACTCCCGAGAAACAACCTTTGGGGGGTCGCTTGTTGTTTTGTTGAGGCCTCGCCTTAGCTTTTCACCTGCCAGGAACCATCGGGCATGCGGCACGCGGTGCCGTAGCCGGATTGCGACTGGCCGCCGACCTGAATGTCCGTGTGGTATTCACGGCAGTACGCGCCGGTCGCCGTGTTGGTGCCCTCTCGGGTCGTCGTCACCGTGCCGGCATTGCCGGTTGATGGGTTCGACCAGGAAATCGGCTGACCGACCGGGGCAACCAATGCCTGGTTTTGCGCCCGCTCGGCGGATAGACGATCGGCCCTGTCCAAGGAACCGCCGATGCTGTTGCCGAACAGCCCGCCGGCCAGGGCACCGACGGCGATGGCCGCCAATTGGCCCTTGCCCTTACCCAATTTTGAGCCGCCGTAGCCGCCAAGACCGGCGCCGATGGCCGAGCCGATGACACTCTTTGTGCCGTAGTCGTCAGTCACACATCCGGACACAAGACCGACGGCCAATACGGCGGCCATGGCCTTGACCATGAAGCGGGTCGCCGGGCGTAGGGATTTGGCGCGAACCGGCGGCGTCGCCTGTTCCAAAATGCCTGTGCTGATCGACGCGTCGGGGGTGATGTTGGAAATGGTGTTCATGTCTGCCTCCATTTGATCCTTGAATGGGCCTCCGGGTGGGGTCTCTCCGCACCCGCGATCTAATTACGATAATAAATGTATATTTAATGTTAAAATTTATGTCAACTTTTATATTTATTTTTTTATAAAAATAATTTTTATCGAATTTTTTAATGTTTTTCCAATCGTTATGCCGACAACCGGCATTGACGCGTCATCAAATTTGGATGCCCGATAATCATCTATCCGCAAATTTCCTTGTTTTTTTGAATATAAAAATATATCTATATACAGCATCGACCAAGGATCGGATCGATGCGGTAGCGACACCCCCAAACCGACGAGGCCCCGATGGCACTGACCTATAACGCCGACCAGCACCGCGAATACCTCGGCCTCATCGATAATGTTGGGGGCCACTGGATGATGGTGTTTGCCGGCGATACGGATTTCTACTCTGCCGCCTACTGGGATCTGCTGACCCGTATCTGGAAAGCCGGAGGGCCCGTGCGCAAGACCGATGCACTCGGTTTCATGACCGCCGTCAAAAGCGCGCAAACCGCCGGCAAATACATCGAAACGGCGATCGACAGGGGCCTGCTTATCGAGGCCGACAACCCCGAGGACGGCCGCTCGCGGCTGATCACCCTGTCGCCCGATATGCAAGACAAACTCGACGGCTTTTTCGATCGATGCGTCGCCGAGTTGCGCCGCGCCAACAAACGGGTCGATACGCTGGGCCCCTCCCCGGCGCTTGATTGATCTGAAGCGACGATGAGGCTTTACGTCACCTGGACGTCGCCCTATGCGCGGCTGGCCCGCATCATGGTTCTGGAGAAAAACCTCGCCGACCGTATCGAGGTTATCGAGGCGCGGACCCGTCAGGCAGATAGCCCCTACTACGCAATCAATCCGTCCGGCCGAGTGCCCTATCTGGTACGCGAGGATGGTAGCGGCATCGAGGATTCACAGTTGATCTGCCGCTGGCTCGACCATCTGGACGGGGCTTCCGAATTCGACCATCCGCAAGGTGACGACGGCTGGGAAACACGGCGCCTGGAAGTGCTCGCCCGTAGTCTCATGGAAAGCGTATCGGTCTGGGTTCGCCAACATCACCTGCCGGCGGGTGAAGCCTCACCGACCACACTGACGCACGAACGCGACCGTTCACGGCGGCTATTGGCCACCTTGGAGGGAGAAACAACCCATCCGGCACTGACCGGTCCCATCAACATGGCTCAGGTAACGTTGGCCGTGGCCCTCGACCTGGACCGTCGCCTCGCCGCCTTCCGATGGCGTGACGATTTTCCGGGGCTCGCATCCTTCGCTGAGCGCCTGGCGCCGCGACCATCCCTATCCGCGACCCTGCCACCGGGTCCGCCGATCTCATAAACATTCTCGCTATCGCAAGAAACGGGGAAATTCTGAATTCTTGCCGCGCCTCATCTTCGTCGCTACTCATTGACAGAGCGGAATCGATGCCAAGTCGAGGTAGAAAATCGGCCCCGTGTTCATCCTTGCCAAAACCTGCCAACGTCACGACGACGCAGACGGTCGTCTTGCTCAATCCATCAGCGAAACGGCCGCTTGTGGGCTTCGAACAGCTGCTGCCATTCCTTACGGCGACTTTCGAAATCGAAATACGTGGCGATCTGCGTCACCCGCTCACCGTCATTGGAAATCGGTAAACGAATGCTCGGAACAACCAAGGAATAGCCGGTCTCACGGGCCGACGACGCGTCCCAAAGAAACGTGAACGGCACACGTCGATCAATCACTTTTTGATAGTCTTCTAGGATCTGTTGCCGACGGGATTCATCGAAATACCCCATATCGGTGGTCAACAGCGAACGGCCGGTACGATCGAAATTCAGGACATCAGTAAGGCCGGTTCCCCAAAATCTAAATGTGATATCGAACGGGTCCTCATGAATATCAACGACATGAAAATATCGAACAATCTTACCGGGAAGCTCAATCAATTCGAATGCCCGCCAAGTCGGTGCGAACTCGTCGTTGCGGCGCTCGTCCCAGAACTCGTAAGCTGTTCGACAACCGCTATCCATCACCGTGGAGAAGGCGACCTCGACCGTACTAACGCGGATTTCATCATCCATGTGTATTCATACCACAATCTTCGATTGTCAGTGCCATACCGGCCGGCCAAGTCATTGCAATAGATCACGCAACACGGCGATCAACGGCGCGTCGGCCGGCGGCATGGGATGGTCGCCAAGACGAACCGCGCGCACCCATTTCAATGCCGTATGCTCGCGCGCTTGCGGCGTGCCCTTCCAGGTACGGCAGACGTACAACGGCATCAACAGGTGAAAGTCGTCGTAAACGTGGCTGGCGAAACTCAACGGCGCCAGGCAGCTTTCTGTCAGATCGATGCCCAGTTCCTCGGCGAGCTCGCGCACCAGCGCTGTCTCGGGCAGCTCGCCGGCATTGACCTTGCCACCGGGAAATTCCCACAGCCCCGCCATGGCCTTGCCTTCCGGGCGCTGTGCGATAAGCACCCGATCATCCATATCGACCAGCGCGGCGGCCACCACCAGCACGGTGGGCAGGCCCGGCGAGCCCTTGCGGAACGCCGCGTCCCAACAACCCTCGGGCTCACGATCGGTAGTCGGCATTTATACTGATGTAGTCGTGGGTCAGATCGCAGGTCCAGACGGTGGCGCTGCCGGCATCGAGGCCATCTTTAATGCCGACGTCGACACGGATATCGATATCCTGCCCCTTCATGTGCAGTGCGACGGGCGTTTCGTCGAAATTCTCCACCCGCAGACCACCACGGGCAACGGAGACGCCACCGATATCGATATTCAATTTGTCCCTGTCGGCACGTTCGCCGGCCTTGCCGACAGCCATGACGATGCGGCCCCAGTTGGCGTCCTCGCCGGCGATGGCGGTCTTGACCAGCGGCGAATTGGCGATCGACAGACCGATGCGCTTGGCGGCGGCGTCATTGTCGGCACCGGTCACGGTGATGGCGATAAACTTCGAAGCCCCCTCCCCATCGCGCACGATTTGATGCGCCAGATCGAGGCAGACGGCTTCTAGCTTCTCGCGGAAGTCAGCGAGGATCGGGTCATCGGCATCGCCTGCCTCGGTATTACCGGCGGCCCCGGTCGCGAACAGCAATAGGGTGTCGCTGGTCGAGGTATCGGAATCGACGGTAATGGCGTTGAACGTACGCGGCGTCACCGCACTCAGGATCGTTTGCAACACCGGTGCCGGAATCGCCGCGTCGGTGAAGACGAAGGCCAGCATGGTCGCCATGTCCGGCGCGATCATGCCCGACCCCTTGGCGATACCGGCGATGGTCACCGGCGTGCCATCGATTTCGGCCGTCGCTAACGCTCCCTTGGGGAAAGTGTCGGTTGTCATGATGGCTCGCGCGGCGGCCGGCCAGGCGTCGGCATCAAGGCGTTCCTGCAATCCACCCAGTGCGGCAATGATGACATCATCGGGCAGCGGCTCACCGATAACACCCGTCGATGCCGCAAAGACCCGGCTGGGCCGGCATGGAATCAGATCGGCGACGGCCTCGACCGACCGCTCCGCCGCCGCGTCGCCGGCCTTTCCTGTGAAGGCGTTGGCATTGCCCGCGTTGACGATCAATGCCCGCGCCTCGCCGCCGACCAGATGGCGGCGGCATAGCTCGACGGGCGCCGAGGCGGTCAGGGATCGGGTCAGCACGCCGGCCACCGTGGTGCCGACAGCCATCTCCGCCAGCATCACATCCGCCCGGCCCTTGTACTTCACGCCGGCCTCTCCGGCCGCCAGACGCAATCCGGCAATAGCGGGAATATCCGGAAACCCGGCCGGTGCCAGCGGAGAAACCTTAGTCATGGGCTTACCTTTCTCGATGTCCCGCAAGCCGCGGGAACGCCAGCCCGGCTCGGCAGTCTACTGGCTTTTCTTTTGTGGGACCGCGGTGGGGCCGTCAAGGGGCAAGCCATCGAGGCCGAACAGCTTGATATTGGCACCCTTCCGCAGCCGTTCGAAATAGGCGGTGGCGATTTCCTGCTGCAGGCCCTGGCGAATTTGCGGCGAAGCCTCTTCAAAGCTCGGCGCCGGCTGCGCCTGGATGTCCTCGACCTTGATCACGTGCCAACCGAACTGGGTCTGTACTGGATTCTTGGTATAGGCCCCCTTGGCGAGTGCGAAGGCGGCCTTTTCAAACGGTGGCACCATCTGACCGCGCGAGAATGACCCAAGGTCGCCGCCGGACGGACCGGACGGGCCCGTCGATTTCTTTTTCGCCACTTCGGCGAAATCGGCGCCGCTATCGAGTTCCTTGATCACCGCCTTGGCCTCGTCCTCGGTCTTCACCAGGATATGGCGCGCGCTGATCTGGCCGGAGGAGCTCAGCTCCGACACCATTTTCTTGTAGCGTGCCTGCACCAGAGCGTCGTCGATCTTGTCCGTGACTTCCTTCTGCATGGCGTAGCGTTCAAGCGCCTGATTTTCCGCCAGGGTCCGGCGGGTCAAATAATCCGCATCCTGATCCAGCTTGCGCGCCTTGGCGTCGCCGACCACCAGATGAGTATTCATCATCAACTCGACGAGTGCGGGGAATATCTGCTCCAGCGGAACCGTCTGGTATTGCCGCGGCAGTTGGGTCTGCAGAACTTCAACGGCCGAACGCTTGATTTCATGCCCATTGATGACGGCCAGTACAGTGTCTTTCGCCTTATCTTGCGCCAGGGACGGCTGCGCCCAGGCAATGATGGCGAGCGCGATGGCGGCGAGCGCGATGGCGGCGAGCGCCATGCCGGCGGGTCGGTGAATTCTTGGCAAC
>JAYOFM010000054.1:0-4059 GCA_038117225.1 Rhodospirillales bacterium | reverse complement strand
GGCGAGCGCGATGGCGGCGAGCGCCATGCCGGCGGGTCGGTGAATTCTTGGCAACATCGGAAACCTACCTTCCTGGAGCCGCGCCAATAACGCCCGAATTGGCCCAGCATGGACAATGGGGGGAGCGACCATCGGCGTCGATGTTGCACATCAGGCCGGTCGGAGCAAGCGGCGGATGCGCCACCTCGCAACATTTTGTAACCCGTTGTTTCCCGCCTGAAATACTGCGGATACGCGCCATTGCTATACAAGGGGCAATCGATAACCGCTTCACAAGGACGCCCCCCGTGATTGATTTTAATGACCTGGAAACCCTTCGTGCCTTCGCCCTCATGGGACTGTTCGCCGTTCTCCTGGTCGCCGCATGCGCGATTGCTGTCGTCGACGCCGTGAAACGCCGCCAGCGCGAACAAACCATCGCAGAGGCGCGTGAGCGTAAAATTCAGACCGAGGTCAAACGCCTGCGTCGCGAGGCCAAGCTCAAACGGGTTCAAGCCATGCGCGACGCGGCCGAGGGCACCGGCGGTCTTCCCGCCTGACGGAACGCCACCGCCGACCAATCGCGTCCTGACAAACGCCCCGACAATCGGCTAGCATCCAGGAACCCCAGCGGGTTCGAAGGACTGGCGTCATGAAAATTCTGGTGCTTGGCGCCGGTGTGGTCGGAATTACCACCGCGTACGCATTGCTGGCCGATGGTCACGACGTGATCGTCGTCGACCGGGGTGACGAGGCCGCCAATTTCACCAGTTTCGCCAATGCCGGCTTGATGGCTCCGGGACACGCCTATGCCTGGGCGTCACCGAAAGCGCCCGGCATCATGCTGCGATCCCTATGGCGGGATGATCAGGCGATCCGCTTTCGCCCTCGGATGGACCCGGCCCTGTGGCGATGGACGTTCAAGTTTCTGCGCCAATGCACGGCGACCCGCGCGGTGATCAACACCCAGCGCAAGGCACGGCTATCGGTCTACGCGCAGGCCCTGTTCAAGGACGTCGTCGCGGAAACCGGCGTCGTTTTCGACGGCCTCGCCGACGGTCTGCTGTTCCTCTACCGCTCCACCGAAAGCTACGATGGCGCCGGCGCCAAGTCTCAGTTATTGCGCGACGAGGGCATCGAGATTGATATCCTCGACCGCGACGGGGTTATCGCGAAGGAGCCGGCGCTTGCCGCCAATGCCGATGCATTGGCTGGCGGCCTGTTCACACCGACGGATGAATCCGGCGACGCGCGACTGTTCACCATCGCTCTTGCACGCGTCTGTGCCGAGCGGGGTGCCGATATACGCTTCGCCACCAATGTCACCACACTATCCACCGACGGCGATCGGGTCACCGGCGCCATGACCGACAAGGGACGGATCGAGGGCGATGCGGTGGTCATGGCGTTGGGCTGCATGAGCCCGGCGCTGGTCCGCGATCTGGGCGTGGACCTGCCGGTCTACCCGATCAAGGGATATTCCGTGACGCTGCCGACGACGGGGCGCAACGGCGTGCCACGCATGGGCGGTGTCGACGAGGACAACCTGCTCGCCTATTGCCCCATGGGAGATCGATTGCGGGTGACGGCGACGGCGGAATTCGCCGGTTTCGATACCAGTCACACGCCGGCGGATTTTCGCGTCATGCTCGGCAAGGCGCGCGAATTGTTTCCCGATGGCGCCGATTATTCTCAACCCACCTATTGGGCCGGCCTGCGCCCCATGACGCCCGAGGGCACACCGATCCTGGGACGCGCCAAACATCGCAATCTGTGGCTCAATACGGGACACGGCCACATGGGATGGACAATGGCCTGCGGCACCGCAAGGATCACCGCCGATCTGATCGCCGGACGCGATGCCGCCATCGATCTGGCCGGCTTGACATTGGTATAAGGAGAGCCCTGAATGGCCCCCGACACGACGCCCGACAGTGACGGGCCGAGGATCAATCTCACCCGCATTTCTTATGACGCCGACGGCGGCATTGCCGCACGTGCCGCCATCGGTTTGATCGTTCTGGCTTCTGACCAGACCATTGAGCATGAGTTCCGACAGATCGTCGATATCAAAGGGGTGGCGCTCTACGAAAGCCGCATCTTCAATGACAACACCATTACGCCGGAAACCCTTGCCGCCATGGAGGCCCGCATCAAGGATTGCACGGCGGTCATTCTGCCCGGTCTGGATCTTGACGTGGTCGCATACGGCTGCACCTCCGCCTCCATGGTGATCGGCGAGGAAAATGTGTTCGAACGCATCCGCGAAGCCCGCCCCGGGGCCCGCTGCACCACGCCGATCACTGCCGCGATGGCTGCCTTCCGGGCGTTCGGTGCGAAGCGCATCGCCATGCTCACCCCCTACCGGGATGACATTAATCTGGGCATGCGCGCCTACATTACCGAACGCGGTTTTGACGTCCCCGTCATGGGCTCGTTCAACGAGGACGATGACCGCCGAGTCGGTCGAATCTCTCATGCCTCCGTGCGTGACGCAGCGTTGGAACTGGGCCGTCACGATGATGTCGACGCGGTCTTCGTGTCATGTACCGCCGTACGATTGGCCGAAATTGCCGCCGATATCGAGAACGAATTGGGTAAGCCCGTTACCTCGTCCAACCACGCCATGGCCTGGCACTGCCTGCGCCTCGCCGGTATCAATGACGCGATGCCCCGGTGGGGCCGGCTGTTCACGCTGGCGCCCCCCGCATGAAACGCCTGCTGATCGCCAGTATCCTCGCGGCCACGACGATGGCCACCGCCACGCGCGCCGCCGAGCCGCTGCCCATCTTCGATGCCCACATGCATTACAGTGCCGGCGCCTGGCTGGCCTACGCGCCGGATGAAATCTTCAAGATCATGGATGCCGCCGGTGTGCACCGGGCGTTGGTCTCGTCGACCCCCGACGACGGCACGTTGCGGCTGGCCAAGTTCGCGCCTGAACGGGTGGCGCCGTTCTTGCGGCCCTATCGCGGCGAGGTGCGGATCGGTAATTGGACCACCGACCCGGACCTGATGCGCTATATCGAGGAGCGATTGAAAATCGGCCGGCACCTGGGTGTCGGCGAAGTGCATATCGCGAGGCCGGATGAGGCACGGGCGCCGGCCTTGCGGCCGCTGCTGCGCCTGCTCGCCGAACGCGGGCTGTACCTACAAGTCCATACGGATGCCGCGCCCATTCACGCGCTTTACGAAATCGAGCCGACGCTGAAGATCATTCTCGCCCACGCCGGGTTCACGGAGCCGGCGGCGGTGGTCGGCGGGCTGCTCGATCGTTATCCCGGCCTGATCACCGAACTCTCGTTCCGCGCCCACGACATCATGCCCGGCACCACGATTGATGCCGCGTGGCGGGCGATGCTGATCAAACACGCGGATCGCATCATGATCGGCACGGACACCTACACCGCGGATCGCTGGGCCGAATATCAGGGCCTGATCGCCGACCACCGCCGCTGGCTGGCGACCTTACCCCCCGAGGTAGCGCGGGCCATCGCCCATGGCACCGCGAACCGGCTGTTCGGCACGGGATCGAAATCCGGCGGCTAATCCGTCGACTGCCAAGACAAGAATCAAGTAGCGTCGGCCAGCACCATGTCGGCATCGCCGAGAGGGTATTGGCCGCGCGGCCAAACTCCCGTCAAGCGCGAGCGCGTTACGGGCAGTTTTTTTCTGCGCCCTTGGCGCTTTTCCGGGCGACGCCACCACATCACGGGGACGGTGTAAATCCAAGATTATTTTAAAACGAGAACCTTGGCGGCTCCCACAGGCTTGCCGGTTTCGGGCGCCGGTAAGAAATAGGTGCAGTGCAATTCGCCATAGTCACCCGTCGGGTCGCTACAACTCCAGCGACTGACGCGGGCGTGGAAAATACGCTCCGCAGTTTCTCCAAGCCGATAGACGGTCGCCAGCGTCCCGGTGGGACCATCGTGTTTCTCGAAGTATATGTGGTAGCCGATACCACTCTTGACGAGCGCCAGACCGGCGCCAGGCATGTGCGGCAAAAACAGATCAATCGGACCGGAGCGATAGCGGACAACAGTCCCCTTGGCCGTCGTATAGCGGCCAATGATGTAGTTG
>JAYOFM010000053.1:0-24358 GCA_038117225.1 Rhodospirillales bacterium | reverse complement strand
TCCAGTTGACGTCGCCCGGCCGGATGGTCTGGTGAAATCCCAGCGAGTCCCGATGGTCGATCTCGCCCGAGAACAGATAGGTGACCGTGGCGAGGCCGATATGCGGATGCGGCCGCACGTCGATGCCGTCGCCGGCGGCAAAGCTTGCCGGCCCCATGTGATCGAAAAAGATGAACGGCCCGACCATGCGGCGCTTGCGATAGGGCAGCACGCGCAAAACCTCGAACCCACCCAGGTCGGTGCGGCGGGGCGCGATCACCAGTTCAACGGCATCCGACATGATCATGGCCTTCCGTTCAGCAGATCTTTTCCGACCCGAGGGTTGACCGATCCAGCACTTCGGTTCAAGCCCTTTGGGTAATCTCATACCAATCGAGCCAACGGAGAGGTTCCATGACCAAGAATGCCCTGATCGTCGGTGCCGGTGACGGCATCAGCGCCTCCTTCGCCCGCGTCCTCGCCCGCGACGGCTACCGCGTCGGCCTCGCCGCCCGCAACCGCGAAAAACTCGCCGCCCTCGCCGCCGACATAGGCGCCGAGACATTCGCGTGTGATGCCGTCGAACGGGACCAGGTGGCAAGGATGTTCGATGATGCGGCGACGCGCCTCGGGCCGCTCGATCTGGTGCACTACAATCCGAGCTTCCGGACGCGCGGGCCGTTCGTCGATCTCGACGCGGACGACGTGGAACGGACGCTGATGGTCAGCGCCTTCGGCGGTTTTCTGGTGGCCCAGCAGGCGGCGCGGCGCATGCTGGAAACGGCTGGCGGCGCCATCTTCTTCACCGGCGCCTCGGCCAGCATCAAGGGCTATGCGCAATCCGCGCCCTTCGCCATGGGCAAGTTCGCATTGCGCGGTCTGGCGCAGAGCATGGCGCGGGAGCTTCATCCGCAGAACATTCACATCGCCCATTTCATCATCGACGGTGGCGTGCGAAATCCGGCGCGGGATCGCACCGAGGCGGCGGACGCGCCCGACAGCCTGCTCGATCCCGACGGCGTCGCCGAAACCTACCTCGCCATCCTCAAGCAGCCGCGTAGCGTCTGGTCCTGGGAGGTCGAGGTTCGGCCGTGGGTGGAGCGTTTCTAATCAGGCTCTGCCCATTTCTTCCCACCCCCCTTAAGAATGTCGCGTTATCAATCTCTTAATTCCTTCGCCTTAGACTGAGGATGCGAAAACCTGAATGTTGATTCGGGTTTTCGCCGCGATTTTGGGCAGGTCTGGGGCTGCACATGCGACGTCTAATCCGGGTAGGCGGTTTCGCCGCCATGGCGTTCACGGCATCCGCGCTAATCAGCGCGGCCGTATCGGCGGACGGAGCGGTTACCGTGACCAACCTTCGCATCGGCGTGCACGCGGACAAGGTACGGGTGGTGCTGGATGCCGACGCGCCGTTGCCGCTGTCCGTGACCGCGACCGAGGATGGCGCCGCCGTCATTGTCGAACTGCCGGGCGTCACATGGCGGGCGCCAAGAATCCGTCAGCGGGCGCGCGGTGTCGTCGCCGGCCACGCCTTCGACGATGACGGCGTTCTGGTGCTCGATACCACCGGACCGGCGCGGGTGGCGCGGGCCTTCCGCCTGCCGCCCGACGAAACCCACTTGCACCGTCTGGTTGTCGACCTGGTCGCCGACGCGGCGGCGGCGATCCCCGTCGCGCTTCCGGAGCCGTCGACGACGGCGACCGCGTTTGAAACCATGTCGGTGTCGATTGCCCAGGCGGATACCCAGGCCAACCCGATCGGCGACTGGTTGCGCAGCGAAAGCAGCAACGGCAATCTGGATAAGGCCCGCGAGGGATTGCGCCAGGCACACACACCGGTGCCGGTCGCTCGTGTCGCGCCGCCGACGCTGGTCCCCGCACCCGTGCGCGTCGCCGCGCCAATCTACAACACGCCGGCATCGCAACCGAGTATCGAGACCAGTCAGCAAACTCGTCCGGCACCCGGCGTCGCCCCCAGCACGGCGCCGAGCGTCGATCTCGATTTCGGCATCAACAAGAACGGCGGGCGCGGCGCCTATTTCGCCGGTGGCCTTGGTCTTGGATTTGTAACGGATCCCGAGCTCGTCGGCGCGGAGTTTAGTGCCATCGGCGCGATCGATGGCGCGTTTAGCGGTTACGCGGCCCTCGGACGCGCCACAGGCAGCCGTTTGCGGTTGGAAGGTGAGTTCAATTTCACGACGGGGGAGCTCGATACGCTTGATGTCAGCAGCGCGGGCAGCGTCACCGGGCTGTCCGTTGGCGACAATCAGCTCGAAACAGGGTCCTGGAGCGTCTATTCCGTGATGCTCAATGCGGCCTATGATTTTGAAACCCATGCTCGCATTCAACCCTATGTCATGGCGGGAGTCGGCCTGTCCTTCGTCTCCGCCGGCGATGTGGAATTGTCCGGCAACAGCAAGATCATCGATGAGTTTGGCCAGGCGTTCGGTTTCCAGCTCGGTGCCGGTATCAACATGCCCATCGATAGCCGGCTGTCCATCGATGCCCAATACCGCTACTTCGCCACCACGGACGCCAGCTTGAAGACGGTCAGCGGCAATGATTTTGATGCCAGCTTCTCCAATCACGCCATCATGTTTGGCGCGCGCTACCGGCTCTGATTCGCCACAAGTCCCTATCTCCCATAAAACTGCTGGCGTCGCGTTATTGGCATTGGCATAATATAGTATTCCTGCAGCGCGATTATGCGCGCTTGGCCTATAATTGTGCATGGTCATAAGAAGATGCGATTTCGGTGCATTAAAAAATGTTTTGCGGCAGCCGTCGCGATGACGTTGATCGCCGCCGCGGCATTTGCCGTTGCGGATGACCGCCCCGTCCTTATTGGGCTCGACGCCGACATGTCGTCCCTGTCGGCGAAGTCGGGGGAGGCCATCCGTCGCGGCGTGGTACTTGCCATGGACGAAATCAACAGTGCCGGCGGCGTGCTCGGTCGGCCGCTGAAACTGATGGTTCGCGACCATCGGGGCAACCCGGCGCGCGGCCGTGACAATATCGAAGAATTGGCGGCGATGGCCGATTTGGTCGCGATTGTCGGTGGCATCCACACGCCGGTGGCGTTGTAAGAACTAGAAACCATTCATCGGGCGGGGGTTCTTTATCTTGGTGCCTGGGCGGCGGGCACGCCGATCGTCGATAACGGCTTCGATCCCAATTACGTTTTCCGGGTATCCGTGCGCGATTCGTTTGCAGGGCCGTATTTGGTGGCGGCCGCGAAGCGGGCCGGCCACGAGCGCTTCGGCTTGATGCTGGAACGTACGGGCTGGGGGCGCTCCAACGAGAAGGCGATGCTTGGCGCCATCGCCGATCAGGGAATGGCAAGTGTCGGCATAGATTGGTTCAACTGGGGGACCAAGGACCTTCGCGCGTCGATCAAACGTCTTCGGGCATCGGGGGCCGATGCCGTGCTGCTGGTTGCCAACCCGGCGGAGGGCATCATCGCCATTAAGAACATGGCATCTCTGCCGGCGGCTGCCCGGCTGCCCATTTTCTCCCACTGGGGTATCACTGGCGGCGAGTTTTTCAACAGCGTCGGCGCCGATGCGCTGGCCAGGGTCAATCTCCGGTTCCTTCAGACGTACTCATTTCTCCGGCCACCCAAGCCAACGCGGGCGGCACCGGTCATGGATGCCTATTTCCGCCGCTTCGACGATGCCGCCCGCGCCGAGGACATCTTCTCGCCCGTCGGCACGGCTCATGCTTACGACTTAATCCATCTACTGGCCCGCGCCATAACCCGGGCCGGCTCCGTCGAACGTTCGAAGGTGAGGGATGCGCTCGAAGGACTGGACGTCCACGCCGGCCTGGTGCGTGATTACGCGCCGCCGTTCACGCCCGTCCGCCACGATGCGCTGGACGTTACGGATTTCATCATGGCACGGTTTGATGACATGGGTCGCATCGTCCCGGTGGAGCCATGACCACGAGAGCACCGTCGCGACAACGTTTTGCTGTTTACCTGCTGGTCCGGGTGATGCCGTTGGCGCTCGCGGTCATCCTCGCGGTGGGCTATTTCATCCACGACGCGATCGAGCAGCAGCGGGTTCGCGAGGTTCAGGCGCGGCTCCAGAATGCGGTGTTACGGGGCGGTAATCTGGTCGCTCACGGTGTCACGAGATTGCAGGCCCAGGGACGCAACCTCGCTGCCAACGACCTGCTGGTTAACGGCCTGATCGATACCCAGCACCGTTCAGCTTACCTGCCGGCATTTTTCAGCAAACTAGCGCTCAGTGTTGCTGGCGGCCATATGGTGTTGGTTGATTACAAGGGCCGTCCGATCGCCGGAAACCTTGGCCCGGAACCCTGCGGTTCAGCGTCAGCGATACCGGGCGCGGCATCGCCGCCGACAAGATCGATGATTTATTTGTCGAATTCAGCACCGCCGATCCAGCGGCTCAACGCGATGTCGGCGGTACCGGGCTGGGTCTCGCGATCTGCAAACGTCTGGTCGCCGGCATGGATGGCACCATGGGTGTCGACAGCGTCCTCGGCGAGGGCAGCACATTCTGGTTCACTATCCCGCTGCAACGCATGACCGCCGATGAAATCGCGCGACGCGACGCGTCCATGAAACAGTCGTCGCCGTTGGCCGATAGCAACCGCCCGCAGGCCGCGACGAAAGCCAATGTCCGCATCCTGGTCGCCGAGGACAATCCGACCAACCAGATGGTCGCAAGGATTTCGCTCGAGAAGGCCGGCTATACCATCGACGTGGCGGCCAACGGAAAGGAGGCCCTCGCGGCCGTCAGGCGTTTTCCCTACGACCTGATCCTGATGGATGTCGCCATGCCGGAAATGGACGGCCTGGAGGCGACCCGCCGTATCCGTCGGCTGAATGGGCCGAGCGCGCGGATCCCCATCGTTGCCATGACAGCCCACGCCTATCGTGAGGAACGCGACGAGATGGCGGCTGCGGGCATGGATGATTACTTGCCGAAACCGGTGCCGCGGGAGAGATTATTGCAAAAGGTCGCGCAATGGGCTGGTGCTGTTGCCGAGGACCCGGCGCAAGAAGTATTGGATTCGAGCGTGATTGCTGATCCGCCGCCATTACCGGAGAACCCGGTGACCGACGATATCGACGAAGCCGTTCTGTCGCGTCTGGCTGATGAATTGGGGGTCGAGGTGTTGCCACGTCTCGTCGCCAGCTTCGTCGAGCATTCGGGCGGCCGGTTCGATCGGATTGATGAGGCTGTCGCCGCGACCGATCTAGAAACCCTGGCAGAGGAGACTCATGCCTTGAAAAGTGGCGCCGCCACCTTTGGCGCCATGCGCCTGAGTACCCTGGCGTCGGATACTGAAAAGGCATCGCGCCAGGGAGATGCGGATGCGGCGCTTGCGGCGGCGGTACAAATTCGCGCGGCCGGTGAAACCGCGATCGAGCGCTTACAGAGCCAGCTAGCCGCGGGCTAAGCCTAATCGGCGGCGCCACGGCGCCGCCAATATTGACCTTGAAATGGCCATCGTTCCTCCATCGTGTCGTCACGGCGGGGGTTTTTCTTGATGGGGTCGACGCGCAGCGCGTGGTTGCAATGTCGCAGCCAGCCTCGCGGCACCTGTCGGGAGAGTTCACATGTAAACAGTTTCAAGCGCGTCGTCGGTTGGCTGGCCGCGGAAGATCGGGCATACCTGCCGGTCAGCGACGGGCACCCAACCATGACCCTGGTGACGTGCGATCCGTTCGATGCGTTAAGGCCGGGCGGCCCGTTGCGCCTGTTGGTTCATGCCGAGGAGGCGCCGCCCGCATCGGCCGAGCCATCCTGAGCGGGCTTATCGTCGAGCGCGTGCTGCCACTCGGACAGGAATGTATCGATGCTGGCCCGCGCTGGCGCCGCCTTGGGGCCCTCCATTTCGGCCTTCAGATAGATGATGGTGAGAGTCAGGCCGCTCCAGGTGATCTGATCGTTGCTGCGACGGGCGGCGCTATTCTTGTCGGTCAGGACTCTGAGCCCCGTCGCATAGAATTCAGGATTGCCGAGCGAGCGTTCATGAACTTCCGCGCGGGCGTCGCGAATGATCCCGGCGATGGCGCGCAGCGACTCGGCGCCGTGCAATCCGTGGATCATGTCCAGGATGGCGACGGCGTCCTTGTTCAGTGTCTTCGCCGCGCCATCGGGATCACCGATGCCGAAGCGTCGGAGCCATGCAAACATACGATCCTCCTATTCCGGCGACATCCTTGTCGGTCGCGGCTGCTGTTGCAAGGCCCGGTTGGTGATGCGGCCTCGCCAGCCGGCATGGGGATGGGCTAGGGTCGGGGCAACGGATAACCACTGTTCCACCGGGAGTTCCATCATGCCGCTGCAACGCTATGACGTCGATTTCGAACGCCTGTCCGATGATGTGATCGCCGAATGGCGAACCATCCCACCGGCCATCGTGTCGGATTGCATGAACCGCACCCAGGTCATGGCCGGGCGGATCAAGCCGCTGGCGGTGGGGACGGTGCTGGTTGGTCAGGCGCGCACGGCGGATTGCATGGTCGGCGACAACGGGCCGCTGCATTCCGCGCTGCGCTATCTTCGTCCGGGCGAGGTCCTTGTCGGCGACGGCAACGGCCACGAGGACGTCGCCCTATGGGGCGGCATTCTGACGCGCGCGGCGATGGCGCGTGGCTGCGCCGGGTTGGTGCTTGATGGTGCCGTGCGCGATATTGCGGAAATTCGCGAGCTCGGCTTTCCCTGCTACGCGGCCGCCCATGTGCCGGCGGGACCGCACAAGGGCTTCGGTGGCGTCATCGATGGAATCCTGTCGTGCGGCGGTTGCCCGGTGCGGCCTGGTGACATCATCGTCGGCGACGACGACGGCATCGCCGTGGTGCCGCTGGAGCGTCACGCGGAACTGCTGGAAGCCTCGAAGGCCAAGCTGGCCGACGAGGAAGCGACGGTGAAACTGATCGCCGAGGGCACATTGACGGCGGATCGTCTCGGCATCCCGGAACCCGACATCATCGGCTGACGGGATGCCGCGGCTACGGGTTTAGGTTGTCGATCACCCAAGGCTCCTCCGCCGCCGCGGCGCGCCAGAGACGCATTTCCGGGCATTCCCAGACCGCGTTCACGTAGGCGCTGGCATCGTCGGGCAGCAGCACCGCGTAGGTCTTGAAGCGCGTCACTACCGGCGCGTACATGGCGTCGGCGGCGCAGAACGATCCGAACAGGAACGGCCCGTCACCGCCGAAGCGCTGTCGGCATTCCGACCACAGGGCGACGATGCGGGCGATGTCGCCGTCGACGCCGGGTCCCGATCCCTCGGCGGCGCGATCGCTGCGCAGATCCATCGCCAAATGCGCGCGCAGCGCCGCGAACCCGCTATGCATCTCGGCCGAAACCGCGCGGGCAAGGGCGCGTGCCGCGGTATCTTCCGGCCACAGGCCGGCGGCCGGAAACTGTTCCGCCAGATACTCGATGATGGCGAGGGAATCCCAGATGCGGCCGTGCGGCGAAATTAGGCACGGCACCCGCCCCGACGGCGAATGTTTGGCCAGCGCCGCCGCCGTTTCCGGCCGATCAAGGGGAATGACGATTTCGTCGAAATCCGCGACGGTGCGCGCCAGCGCCAGCCAGCCACGCAGCGACCACGATGAATAGCACTTATTGCCGATGATGAGGGTCAGGTCAGCCATGGTGACGCCATCATGCCGCGAGCGGGGCGGCAATCCAAGATGGCTTTTCAGTACTTCGGATATTGGCCATTGTAGAGGCATGATCACGAATAGGAATTGAGCATGGCCGATTTGCCGCTGACCGACGACACCACGGGCGCCGTGCCGTTGCACCTGATCGCGGAAAACCAGTTCGACGGTTGGTTGACCGGCCGCGGTGATGCGGAACAGGCGTGGCTGCGCGCCACCGGTTTTCGCGCCAAGGCGGGCACGACGGCACCACTGACGGCCGCCGACGGCGGCCTCGCCGCCATGCTGGCCGGCATGGCGACTGAATCCGACCTGTGGGATCTGGCGGCGTTGCCGAAGATCCTGCCGCCGGGTGTTTATGTATTGGCGTCGGATGCCGACGCGGCGGATGGGCAACGGATGGCCCTCGCCTGGGCCCTCGGCGGTTATGCCTTCGATCGCTACCTGACAAAGCCGGCGGCCGAGCTGGCCCGGCTGGTATGGCCGACCGAGGTCGACCGTGCGGCGGTGGCGCGGGCCGCCGAATACACCTTCCGCGCCCGCGATTTAATCAACACGCCGGCCGCCGACATGGGGCCGGATGCGTTGGCCGAGGCGGCTCGCGCGTTGGCCGAACGCCACGGTGCCGCGTGCACGGTCATCGTCGGCGATGATCTACTCGCCGAGCGCTATCCCGCCGTGCATGCGGTCGGCCGCGCCGCCGCCGTGGCGCCACGCCTGATCGACATGGTTTGGGGCGAGGATGCCGCGCCCAAGGTTACTCTGGTCGGCAAGGGTGTGTGCTTCGACACCGGCGGGCTCGATCTCAAGGGCGCCGCCGGCATGAAATGGATGAAGAAGGACATGGGCGGCAGCGCCAACGTGCTGGCGATCGCCGGCATGATCATGGACGCCGGGCTCGGGCTGCGCTTGCGGGTCCTGATCCCGGCGGTCGAGAACAGCGTCGCCGGCAACGCCATGCGTCCGGGCGATATCCTCGACACCCGCCTCGGGCTCAGTGTCGAGGTCACCAACACCGATGCCGAGGGCCGTCTGGTGCTTGCCGACGCGCTGGCCGAGGCGGCATCGGAATCGCCCGAAATCATCATCGACTTCGCTACCCTGACGGGCGCGCGCAGCATCGCGCTGGGCGAGGAAGTGCCGGCGCTCTATGCCAACGATGACGACGTGGCCAATGCCATCCTCGCTGCCGCGGTGGCGACGGAGGATCCGGTCTGGCGGATGCCGCTCTGGCAACCCTACCGATGGATGTTGAACAGCAAATCCGCCGATATGGTCAATTCACCGGAGTCGCGTTTCGCTGGCTCCATCTCGGCGGCGCTGTTCTTACAGCGCTTCGTCGAGCCGACCTGTCCATGGATTCATGTCGATTTCGCCGCCTGGGTCGGCCGCGGCCGGCCGGGCCGCCCGGAGGGCGGCGAGGCCATGGGCGCCCGCGCCGTGTTCGAGGCATTGCGGGCGCGTTACGGCGGCTGACGCCCGGCCGGCGCGGGATTGGATTTGGAATAATCTGTTGCGGCGCCGATTCGTTCCGGGGTAAAAGTTCCGTAAGCGGAACAAACTGATCGATTCGATAGCGTCGTAATGTGGGAACTGTCTGAACTCGAAGCCTTGGATGTGTGGCGCCGCGCCGCCGTTGCCGGCGTGCGTCTCGATGCGCCGGATTTGTCGGCGCGTCAGATGGCCCTGCTGCTGACCGTCTATCTAACACCGCCGCCGCATACGGTGCGTGGACTCGCCGACCTGATGCGAGTGTCCAAGCCGGCGATCACCCGCGCCGTCGATCGGCTCGGTGAATTCGGCCTGGTGCGTCGCAAGATCGACGATAATGACCGCCGCAGCGTGCTGATTCAGCGCACCGTCAAGGGGTCGGTGTTCCTGCGTGAATTTGGCGAATTGATCGTCGCCGCCGTTTCCGGCGAGTCTGATCCCGATGGCACCGGGCTACCGCCCGGGTATTAGAAAACCAAGACGCTAACTGGCCTTTTGCGCTTCCCGTGTCGCCGGGGTGTGAAAGTGGTGCATGTAAGTCGGCAAGATGGCTTCGGCCGACGTTGCCTGAATGCCCAGATCGGAGAGACCGGGAGTCGCCCCAGTGGCCACGTTGTCGGATTGCAACAACGTCACCTGATCACAAGTGAGCAGCGGTTTCGGCAGTTTCTCCAGGAACCAAGCTTCGAGACTGGCGGCCCAGAACGGCACCGGCGCAAGCCACCTTTTGCGGCCAGTGTACTTAAGCACCAGTTCCATGATCTGCTTGAACGAATAAACCGACGGTCCGCAAAGCTCAAAGGTCTGGCCGGCGGCCTCGCCGCCGCTCAGACTCGACATGATGGCGTCGGCCACGTCGCCGACGTAGACCGGTTGGAACTTCGGTCCGCCGTCGCCGTACAAATCGATGCTGATCAAGCCCTTGTCGCCGAACATTTCGACCTTGGGCAGGGTTGGGCAACCGATCACCGGCAACGCCGGGGTGAAGCGGCTGAGCGTGGCGAACATGTTAAAGAAGTTGTCCTCGGGACCGAAGATCACGCTTGGCCGCAGAATGGTGGCGGCGGGGAAGGCCTCGCGCACCCGTTCCTCGCCCAACGCCTTGGTGCGCGCATAGAGCGCCTGCGAGAATGTATCGGCGCCGAGGGCCGAGACATGCACCAGGGCGCCGGCACCGGCTTTCGCGGCGGCGGCGGCAATGCTGGCGGCGGCGTCCACGTGCATGGCGCTAAAGGTCCGTCGGCCGCTTTCGTACAGCACGCCGATCAGGTTGACGACCGCATCGGCGCCGTCACAGGCGGCATCGACTTCGCTGCCGACCAGCACATCGGCGGGCCAGGGCACGACCTGGCCGACGTTGCCCATGGGTTTCAGAAACAGTGACTTTTCGGCGTCGCGGTTGACCGCGCGCACGATCCAGCCGGCGCGGCACAAGCGCCGCACCAAATGGCGGCCGATGAAGCCGCTGGCACCGAAGACGGTGATGACTTTCCTGGTCATGGCGAGCCCTGTCATGGTGGGGTTGAAGCCCCGTGGTATCTGACGCGCGGGCACGGCGCCCGCGATGCCCCATGGTTATACCCTCCGAGCGCCCTGGTCGCCAATCCCCGAAGACAGGGAGGCGACAATGCGTTGCCATGGCCAGCCGTCTCGGACCGCGCGTCCGAAAGCCGGTTGACAAGGGACGGGTGCCGCATTACCCAACATCGCGAAGGCCCGGCGATTTCGGGCTTCGTTCCGTGCCCAGGTGGCGGAATTGGTAGACGCGCAGGTTTCAGGTACCTGTGACCGAAAGGTCGTGGAAGTTCGAGTCTTCTCCTGGGCACCATAATCTCCCGTCGAAGGTCGCGTTTTCTCCTTCGGCCGGAGCACGCTGGCGGGGGTAGATTTGGCAAGATCCGCACGATCCAGGCCGAAGGCCGTACACGTCCATCACGGCGATCTGCCGGCGGACGTCCACTTTGGCGACAGCGTCGCCGTTGATTCCGAAACCCAGGGACTCAATCTCAATCGTGACCGTCTGTGCGTGCTGCAATTGTCCGCCGGCGATGGCGTCTGCCATCTCGTGCAGTTCGCCAGTGGCAACTACAAGGCATCCAACATCAAGAAGTTGATGACCGACCGCAAGGTGGTGAAGATTTTTCACTACGCCCGTTTCGATGTCGGCATCATGAAGCGCTGGCTCGGCATCACGGTTCAACCGGTGTTCTGCACCAAGATCGCGTCGCGTCTGGTGCGCACCTATACCGGTAATCACGGCCTCAAGGACGTATCCAAGGAATTGCTGGGTCTCGATCTATCGAAGGAACAGCAATCATCCGATTGGGCGCGCCCGCAACTGTCGAAGGACCAGATCGCCTATGCCGCCGCCGACGTGCTGAATCTGCACGAGATCAAGCGCCGGCTGGAAGCCATGCTGGAACGGGAAGGCCGCACCAAGCTTGCCGATTCCTGTTTCCGTTTTCTCGCCCACCGGGCCGAACTCGACCTCGGCGGCTGGGAAGACGAGGACATCTTCGCCCACCACTGAGCGCGCCCCCAACCGACCGTCGCCTCGCAAGTTTCCGCGTTGTCCCGTGGTTGATAAACCTCGGCGTCGGACGCATACTCATTGCGACCTTTGTTTGCAGTGTTTTTCGTCGGACGATGACCGCCAATCACCGGTGCCGACCCACACGGGCGACCCACATGACCGCAGGCTCCAGCGCGCCACAGACCGATACCGACGTCTCGACCGAGGCCGGCGAGCGCGATCTCGCGTCGGCGCGGCGGGTCCTTGGCATGGAGGTCGATTGCCTGAGTGATTTGGCGCGGGGGCTCGACCAGAATTTCGTCGCGGCGCTCGATATCGCCGCCGGCGCGAGCGGACGGGTCGTGGTCACCGGCATGGGCAAGGCCGGCCACATCGGCGGCAAGATCGCGGCGACGTTGGCGTCGACGGGGACGCCGGCGTTCTACGTCCATCCGGCGGAAGCCTCGCATGGCGACCTCGGCATGATCGCCGCCGGCGATGCCATTCTGGCATTCTCCAATTCCGGCGAAACGGCGGAACTCGCCGATATGGTCGCCTATGCCAAACGGTTCGAAATTCCGTTGATCGCGGTAACCGGCGCCACGGGGTCGACGCTGGCGCGCGCCGCCGATGTGGTATTGGCTTTGCCCGACGGCGAGGAAGCCTGCCCCATGGGGTTGGCGCCGACTACTTCGACCACGGCGATGCTGGCGCTTGGTGACGCCATCGCGGTGGCCTTGCTGGAACGCAAGGGCTTCTCCGCCGCCGACTTCAAGGTCTTCCACCCGGGCGGCAAGCTCGGACGCAGACTGCTCATGGTGCGCGACATCATGCACACCGGCGATGCCATCCCGCTGGGCGGCGCCGACACGCGGATGGCCGAGGCGCTGATCACCATGACTGCGCACGGCCTCGGCTGCATCGGCATTATCGGGGATGATGGGCTGTTGCTGGGCGTCGTGACGGATGGTGATCTGCGTCGCCACATGGGCAGCGATCTGATTGACCGATCGGCCGTCGATATCATGACAGCCAACGCTAAATCCGTCGGCCCCGATATGCATGCCGGCGAAGCCCTGCGGTTCATGAACGAGGCAAATATCACCAACGTCTTCGTCGTCGCCGATGGCCGGCCGGTGGGCATTCTGCATATCCACGATTGCCTGCGCGCCGGCGTGGCGTGACAGCGTCGGTCTTGGACGCCAGCATGTCTCCCGATAACGGCATCGCCGGCGGCCTTGAGGCGAAACCGCGCGACAGCGGCTACGCCGCCACGTTTGCGCCGTCGGGGCCGCGGCGCCACGCCCGTTGGTACAGCCAGTTCGTGGTGTTGATGAAATTTGCCCTGCCGGTGGTGGCCTTGATCCTGATCGCCCTGGTGGTCGCCTGGCCGCACCTGCAGACCGAGGATTTGCGCTTCAGAATCGGGTTCGCCGCGCTGAAGGCGTCGGAAGCGGAAGACCCGTCGATGGTCAATCCGCGTTACCTTGGTACCGACACCGACAATCAGCCTTATACGGTGACGGCGGATCTGGCGCGAAAATTGGGCGAGAAATCGACCAACGTCGAATTGGAGATGCCGAAGGCCGATCTTGGGCTGGAAGACGGCACTTGGATGGTGCTGACGGCGAAGCAGGGGGTCTACGGCCGTGGCGAGAAAATACTCGATCTGGAAGGTAATGTGGTCCTCTATCACGATTCCGGTTACGAATTCTTAACCGAAAAGGCCAAGATTGACCTCAATACCAGCGTCGCCACCGGCAAAGTCCCGGTGGTCGGGCAGGGGCCGTTCGGCGAATTGCAGGCGCAAGGGTTCCGGCTGGTCGACAAGGGCAAGACCATCTATTTCACGGGCAAGAGCCGCGTCGTGCTTTATCCCGGTATCGGATCGTCGTTGAAATGACTTGGAATCGGCTGAACAGAGCTCTCGTCGCGGCGGTCTTCGTCGGCGCATTGCTTTTGATCCCGCCAGCGGACGCGCAGGGGCTTTCGTTCGGCGGCAAGAACGACGATCTGCCGGTTGAAATTCTCGCCGATGATGGCGTCGAATGGCAGCAGGACAAGCTGATTTTCGTCGCCCGTGGCAACGCCAAGGCGATCCGCGGCACGGTCACCGTCTACGGTGACGAACTACGCGCCTATTACCGCGAGTTGCCTGATGGCGGGACCGAGATTTGGCGCCTGGATGCCATCGGCAATGCCAAGATCACCTCGCCCGACGAGACCGCCACCGGTGAACGCGCCGTTTATAATGTCGACCAGCAGATACTGGTCATCACCGGTAAGAAGGTGCGCTTCGAGTCCGGCGCCGACGTGTTGATCGCCGATCGCCAGCTCGAATACTGGGAACTCAAACAGATGGCGGTGGCGCGCGGTAACGCGCTGGCGCTGCGCGAGGACAAGAAACTGTGGGGCGAGGTGCTGGCCGCTTATTTTCGACCCGACAAAAATGGCGACAACAAGATATATCGCGTCGATGCCTTCGATGACGTCAAGATCCGCACCCTCACCGACACCGCCACCGGCGACCGGGGCGTATACAACGTGGAAACGGGTATCGCCACGCTGACCGGATCGGTTACAATGCTGCGCGATAAGAACGTGTTGCGCGGTTGTCGGTCCGAAACCAATTTGAATACCGGCATCAGCCACCTATATAGTTGCCCGAAAGGCACCGGTGGCGGTCGCGTCAGCGGCGTGCTGCAGTCGCGCAAGGGTGATAAGAAGGGCGCTAAAAAAGATGGCGCCGCGCAATGACCGCGACAGGCACAATCGCGGATAGCCGGCGAGTATTGCCGGCGAACCGACGAAATGGAAACGCTTGATGGCGAATGACGGCCCCGATAATGATCGCGATGTGATCCCGATGAACGCGCTGGACATGGAGGCCATTGGCCTCGGTCAGCCCCGCGTTGTTGCCCGTTCCGATCGTGGCTTGCTGGCGCTCAATCTCGGTAAGCGGTTCAAGAAGCGGCCTGTTGTGCGTGGCGTAACGTTGGAATTGCAGCGTGGCGAGGTGGTCGGTCTGCTCGGGCCAAACGGCGCCGGCAAGACCACGTGTTTCTATATGATCACCGGGCTCATACAGCCCGATTACGGCAGTATCGTACTCGACGGTGACGAAATTACCGAACTGCCCATGTACCGCCGGGCACGGCTCGGCATCGGCTATCTGCCGCAGGAAGCGTCGATCTTTCGCGGCCTCAGTGTCGAAAACAATATTCGCGCGGTGTTGGAGGCGGTCGAAAAATCCCGCGACCGCCGCGAGGCGATTTTGGAAGCCTTGCTGGCCGAGTTCTCGATCACCCATTTGCGCCGCACGCCGGCATTGGCGCTGTCTGGTGGCGAGCGGCGACGGGTTGAGATTGCCCGCGCGTTGGCCTCCAATCCGCATTTCGTGTTGCTGGACGAACCGTTCGCCGGCATCGACCCGATCGCCGTCGGCGATATCCGCGATCTGGTGGTGCACCTCAAGGACCGCGGCATCGGTGTCTTGATCACCGATCACAATGTCCGCGAGACCCTCGATGTCATCGACCGCGCCTACATCATCCACGACGGCATGGTGCTGATGGAGGGCGCTCCCGGCGACATCGTCGGCAACGAGGATGTACGGCGCGTTTATCTCGGTGACCGTTTCAAACTCTGATCCCCGGGTCGCCCGGGGCCCCGTTCGGTTACGGTGGCGAGCATGGCGCTAGGCCCCCGCCTCGATCAGCGCCAGAGCCAATCCCAATCGTTGGTGATGACGCCGCAGCTGCAGCAGGCGATCAAACTGTTGCAGTTGAACAACCTGGAGTTGGGCGAGTTCGTCGAACAGGAACTCGAGAGTAATCCACTACTGGAGCGCGAAGAGGGCGAGGCGGCGGATGTCGACGCGTCGGCGGTCGCCGAATCCGACGCGGCGGCGGAGGATGGTCTCGGCCTGGAGGTGGAAGCGCTCGACGCCCTCGATCTGGAGCGCGATACCGGCGCCGAAATTCCCGAAGACCGGACCCTCGATGCCGATATCGACAATCATTATTCCAGCGACAGCCCGGGCGACCAGGGCACCGAAGGCAACACGGCCGAGGAATTCCGCGATTCGTTCGCGCTTGGCCCGATGTCCGGCGGCGGCGGCGGCGGCTTCGACGGCGAGATGCCGGGCATGGAGGAAACCCTGTCCCAGGATATCAGCCTGCGCGACCATCTGCTGGACCAGCTCGCCTGTGACGTGGCCGATCCGGTGGATCGATTAATCGGTGTTCATCTCATCGACATGCTGGATGCCGCCGGCTACCTCAGTGGTGATCTGAACAGTGTCGCCGAATTGCTCGGCACCAGCGTCACGCGGGTCGCCGCGACCCTGGCGCGGTTGCAGGAATTCGACCCGCCCGGCATCTTCGCCCGCGACCTCCGGGAATGTCTGGCGCTGCAGTTGAAGGACCGCAACCGCTATGATCCGGCGATGCAGGCGTTCGTCGAGAACTTGGATTTGCTGGCGTCCCGTGATCTGGCGGCGCTCGAAAAAATCTGCGGTGTCGATGCCGACGACATCGCCGACATGGCCGACGAAATTCGTGCCCTCGATCCGAAGCCGGCTTTGAAGTTCGAAACCTGGACGGCGCAGCCGATCGTGCCGGACGTGCTGATGCGCTCGCGTTCGGGCGGCGGCTGGCTGGTTGAACTCAACAACGAAACCCTACCCCGCGTGCTGGTCAACAATCACTACTACGCGCGGGTGTCCAAGGAAGCGTCGGCCAAGGTCGACAAGCGCTACATCAGCGAGCAGTTCCAGGCCGCCAACTGGCTGGTTAAGACATTGCACCAACGGGCCACCACCATTCTCAAGGTGGCCAGCGAACTTGTGCGCCAGCAGGAAGCCTTCTTCAGACTCGGTGTGCAGCATATGAAGCCGCTGGTGCTGCGCGACATCGCCGACGTGATCGAGATGCATGAAAGCACGGTCAGTCGCGTCACCTCGAATAAATACATGGCGACGCCGCGCGGCATCTATGAGCTCAAGTACTTTTTCACCACGGCCATCGGCTCAACCACCGGCGGCGATGCCTATTCGGCGGAATCGGTGCGCTATAGAATCAAGGCGTTGATCGACGCGGAACCGGTTCGCAAAGTGCTGTCGGACGACAAAATCGTCGACATCCTACGCGCCGAGGGAATCGATATTGCCCGTCGAACGGTAGCCAAGTATCGGGAAGCGTTGGGAATTTCGTCGTCCATTCAACGCCGCCGGGAAAAGGCCGCCCTACGCTGAAAAAGCTTAATTTTCAAGCTAGAAAAAAGCGCCCGGGGCATGTATTGACATGACAATTGAGGGGCTCTAGGTTCCCGCGCCTTGCGACAAGGTCGCTCGGTCGAGCCGCGAATGCGCGGGAATTACGGCAAGACGTCGCGCGCGATACGCGGCGGCCCGCCTCTCCCCGGTATCTTCCGGGTTAACCCGGTAAGATGGCAGTTGGGACAAGATCATATGCGCCGACGAGATACGGTCGTTTGATGGAAATAACCGTTACAGGGCGGAACATCGACGTTGGCGACGCGCTGACTTTGCACGCCCGTGATCATCTCGAAGACGCCGTCGAGAAGTATTTCGAACAGGCGCGGGATGCCCAGGTGTCGTTCACGCACGAAGGTTCGACCATGCGCGCCGACATTTCGGTGCACCCCGGCCCGCGCGGCTTGGTGGTGCAGGGAAGCGGGTCCGCCGATGATCCCTACGCCGCTTTCGACGCGGCGCTGGCGCGTATCGCCAAACAGTTGCGACGCTACAAGCGTCGTCTCAATGATCACCATCGAGGCCGCGAAACCGAAGACGTACTGGCGGCGCAGCAGTATGTCATTCAACCCGACCACGATGACGAACTGGATGCGGCCGGTACGGATCCGGTGATCATCGCCGAAATGCCGACCCATATCGCCACCCTGACCGTCAGCGAGGCGGTGATGCGCATGGACCTGGCCGATGCCCCGGTGATGATGTTCCGGAACCGCGCCAATGATGCGTTGAACGTGGTTTACCGACGCGCCGATGGCAACATCGGCTGGATCGACCCGGCGACCGATAATTGAATTCGTGGCTGTCGCCTTCCTGGCGCGGCCAAGAGAAAGCGAGGCCATCATGGAGATCAGCGATCTGGTCAACGCCGACGGCGTCGTTGCCAATCTCAAGGTGACGAGCAAGAAGCAAGCGCTGCAGGAGTTGTCGCGCCGCGCCGCCGATATCACCGGCCTTCATGAACGTCAGGTCTTCGACGTACTGATGGAGCGCGAGCGTCTAGGGACGACGGGTGTCGGCAATGGCATCGCCATCCCGCACGGCAAGCTCGGCCAACTTGAGCGGTTGCACGGCGTGTTTGCTCGGCTTGAGCGTCCGGTGGACTTCCAGGCCATCGACGAGGCTCCGGTCGATTTGATCTTTCTGTTGTTGGCGCCCGAGGAATCCGGCGCCGACCATCTGAAGGCACTGGCTCGGGTCTCGCGCCTGCTGCGCGACAAGACGGTGTGCGAGAAGCTGCGCGGTACCGACACCAAGGAAGCGCTCTTCGCCATCATCACCGAATCGCAGGAAAGCCGCGCCGCCTGATTCTCAATCGGCGTGACGGGCGATCGGAACCCGCGCCAGGGCATCGAGTACCACGCCGGCGATGAGGCCGTTGCCACGGGCGTTACCGTGGATATCCCCGAACAGATAGTTTCGCGCGTACCAGCATCCCGGCAACAGGGTGGGGCATTGGTTTTTTTCCGCCAGCAGGCGGGGAAACGCCGAAACGAAGCGCTTGCATCGACCGGCGCACCAATTTTTCCACAGGTTGACATAACGATCCGCGGCGCCGTCGCGCGCGATCTGTGCCGGCCACGGGTAGACAACCACGCTCAACGGAATGCCGCGTGCCATGGCCTGCGCCGCCAGCCGGGACATCTTATCCGTCGCCTTGGCGATGCCGCCGGCTACGCCGAGCGGCGCATAACCGGCGGGAAAGGCCCGGCGTTCATCGACGCCGCCATACGTCCAGGCAGAGCGCGGCTGGTTGAATGGGCCGCCGTAAAAGTACCGCGGCAGATGATAGAGGCCGAGCGCCACGGTGGCACGTTCAACGAACTTGAACAGCGCATCGGTGAGGAAAAAATTCAATCCCACCGAGTCGCGGAAGGTGGTGTAGACGGTGTCGATGGCATCCCGTCGCTCGGGCCCGGAAACGGCGCCGTTCACGCCGCTATCGACATAAAACGCGGCTTCATCCTGGATGTCGGAAATATCGGCGAACACGATGATCTCGTCGACATGGTAGCCGGCGTCGAGAATCTGGCGCGTGACGTTCAGATAGTTCGACGGTGAATAGCTGGAGACGCCGCCGTTCAGCACCTCTAGGTCATCGCGCTGCCGCGCAATCATGCCGACAATGGTGTCGTCCCATGCCGCGTGACCGCGGACGTAGGAATCGCCGAGCACCAGCACGCGCGGCTTTTCACTCCGGTGCGCCACCGCGCGTACCGCGTGATCACGCAGACCGATGTCATTGGTGTGCACGACGTAACTGCGCTCGCCCCAGCGTTCGCGTCCCGTGCAATTGGCGGCCAGGGCATGGTGACGGATGGCATCGTTGATGACGCAGCCACGCAGCGGAATCGCCGTCGGTATATCCTTGCGCCACGTCGAATAGGCGTAATCGAGCACGAAAAAGCCGAGCAGGCAGATCATGCCGGTGGTGAAAAGAAGATCGCCGTTTGTCATGCGGATCGTCATCGCAACGCCTGGAACCACAAGCGGGCATGCCGGTCCATTCCCAAATCGGTGAAGTGGCAGCCATCAAAGCGATCACTGTAGGAATCCAGCGTATCGGTGTTGGGCCCCGGACGCACACCGGCGAACATCATCGGCAACGCCCGCTGCGCGTCGCGGATCTCGCCCGATCCCGCATTGTGGCAGATCGACGCGATGGCGGCGTAAAGCGGTGCGTCGATCCCCAGCGCGCGAATGGCGCCAAGTAGCCGTCCGAACCGTTCGATATAGTCGTCGCGGCTGGTCGCGTCGAAGACGTCCTGTTCGCCCTGATGCCATAACAGGTGCGTCACCGTCAGTCCGTGATCCTTTAGCGCACTCAACGTCCGTGTGACGCGGCCGTGCAGAACGCCGCCGGGCGCCCAGTGTTTAATCGCCGTGCCGCCGACGCCGACCGGGGCGATCAAGACGCGGGCGTGGCGGCCGCTATCAATTAGCAGATCGCCGAGGCGCGACCACACCGAGCCGCCGGATTCCGTCGCGCCCAGCAGGGGATCTCGTGCCGCGTAGCATTTCCCGTCGAACATGTTGAAATTGAAGACCCGCGGACCCGGGAAGTGCCGCGTCGCGCCATGATTGGCGGAATTGGATTGGCCGAAGGTGAAGATGACGGTGGTGTCCTTGGCGAACTGGCGACAGTCGATCCGTTCACGGTCGCTGGTATCGTGGTAGCCGAGGGGTTGTGGAAAATAGGTCCGCACCAGGACCCGTTTCAGGGCCTTGATCTGAGGGTAGGGGAAAATGCCATGCTGATAGGACAGGGCGCCATAGCCGTAGCCACCGGCGAATACGCAGACCAACACGGCGACGCCCCGGACAATCCTGCTCAATGCCAATCGAACTCCAACGGCTTGCCGTTTCGGTCCTATCGAACCGATCCTCGAATCTAACATATTCTAGAATATTGTCAGGACCGTCTCGCCAGAGCGCCCGTGCATCGTCTAGTGCAGGGCGACGGGCTCCAGATCGTTCTGGATGATCGCGGCGAGCGCCAGGTTGCCACTGGCGGCGATGCCCAGGCGCTGCCCGTCGGCGCGATGGATGGCGAAGACGATCTGTCCGTCGTTCACCATCGGCCTGACGTAGGCAACCTCGTCGACGCCCCATTGCAGGAACGCGGTCGCCGGCATGGGCAGGGCGGTGGCATTCTCGGCGGTATCGCCGTGTTTGTCCTTGTCGTTCATGTTGAACCTCCTTTCGGGCGCCCCGGTCAATTTTCTCGGGTGGGCACGCTCCGCTGGATTTCAGGTGCGTCGTATCCGTGGCGCGATGGCCTAGGTCTCAGGTGTCCGGCTTGACGTCGATGGTCTCGGCCTGGCCGCGGCCGTTTCCGCCGCCGTCGATCTTGATCGTCTTGATCTCGGGTTCCGGCACGATCCGTTCGAGATCGACATTCAACAGGCCGTTGTCGAGCGATGCCGCGGTCACCTCGATGCCTTCCGCCAGCACGAAGCTGCGCTGGAATTGCCGCGCCGCGATGCCGCGATGGATGTAGACGCGGCCGTCGTCGTCAGTGTCAGTTTGGCGGCCGCGGATCACCAGCTGGTTGTCCTCGACCGTGACACCCAGGTCATCCATGGTGAAACCGGCGACGGCGAGGGTAATGCGCAGCCCGTTCTCGCTGGTCTGTTCGATATTGTACGGCGGATAACCTTCCGCCGAGGCTTTCGACGCCCGATCGAGGATGCGTTCGAAGTTCTCGAAACCGAGCAGCAGCGGGCTGTTGAACACGGACATGCGCGACATGGGGCCGGCCTCCTTCAAGTAAAGCGAGGAACCAAGAGCGGGACCCGAACCGGCGTTCCGCCTGTTACCTAATCCCGGCCGCGCCGCCGATGGCCAACGCGCCCGTTCATGCCATAGAATTTGGGTCGCCGGCATCGAATGTCAAGTGCCGGCGACACGATGCCCGGTGCACGTCCGTTCACTGCAATTTGATCGGCGCAAAGCCGCAATCGCTGTTTCCCGCGCCGATCCGTGGTATACCCCGGTCAAAGTGGTCAAGCTGCTGCATGGAGATCGCGAAAAACACAGGGAAGATCCAACATGGCACGATGGCTTCGCTTCGCCCGATCGGGCAAGGTTTCGTTCGGCACGCTCGGCGATGACGACAACATCGCCGTGCATGGCGGTGATATGTTCGCGGGCGCCACGGCGACCGGCGAAAGCGTGGCGCTTGCCGACGTCGCGGTGCTGACGCCGTGCGCGCCCTCGAAGATGATCTGCCTGTGGAATAATTTCCACCAGTTGGCGGCCAAGATGAACGTGGCCGAGCCGGCGGAGCCGCTGTTTTTCATCAAGGCGGCATCGTCTTATCTCGCCGCCGGCGGCACCATCCGGCGGCCGGCCGGCTATGACGGCAAGGTCGTCTACGAGGGCGAGCTGGGTATCGTCATCGGCAAACGCTCAAGCGGTATCTCCGAGGCCGAGGCCGTCGATAACATCTTCGGCTATACTTGCGTCAATGACGTGGCGGCGGCGGATATCCTAAAAAAGGACGCCACCTTCGATCAATGGGTGCGGGCCAAGAGCTACGACACCTTCGGCGTCTTCGGCCCCTGTATCGCCACCGGTCTCGATCCGGCTGGGCTCAGTGTGAAGACCGTGCTGAACGGCGCCGAGCGCCAGAACTACGCCGTCGCCGACATGATTTTTCAGCCGGCCAAGCTGGTGTCGATGCTGTCCCACGACATGACCCTGATGCCCGGTGATGTCATCGCTTGCGGCACCTCGCTGGGCGTCGGCTCGATGAAAGAACCGGAGAATTCCATCGAGATTTCCATTGAAGGCATCGGCACGCTGGCCAATGTCTACGTCAACTGAACATGTGAAGCCTTTCCCCCCGGAAAATATCAAGGAGAAGCCCCATGAAAATCTGTGTCATCGGCGCCGGCGCCATCGGCGGCCTGATGGGCGCCAAGCTGGCGCTCGCCGGCGAGGAGGTCACCGTCATCGACCAGGGAGCCCATCTCGATGCCATAAAGGCGAACGGTCTGAAATTGATCTGGGAGGATGGTTCGGAGCATATCGCCCCGGTCGCTACCGCCGCCGATTGCGCCGAAGCCGGCCCCCAGGACTTGGTGATCCTGGCCTTGAAGGCGCATTACCTGGACCAGGTGGCCAAGGACATGCATCACCTGATGGGCGACGATACCATGATCGTCACCGTGCAGAACGGCATCCCGTGGTGGTATTTTCACAAATTGCCCGGCGAGCACGGCGGCAAGCGCCTCGATTCCCTCGATCCCACCGGTATTCTGACCAAGCATATCGATGCCGACCGCATCATCGGCTGCGTCGTCTACCCGGCCGCCGCGGTCACCGCGCCGGGCGTCATCCACCACGTGGAAGGCGACCGTTTTCCGATCGGCGAGCTCGACGGCAACATGGAAACGGCGCGCGTGCGGGCGCTGCACGATGTCCTGGTTAAGGCCGGCTTCCGCTCGCGCATCCTCGACGACATTCGCTCCGAGATTTGGCTCAAGGCCTGGGGCAATCTGTCGTTCAACCCGATCAGCGCGCTGACCCACGCGACCCTGGTCGACATCTGTCAGTTCGCCGATACCCGCGCGCTGGCCTATTCGATGATGGAGGAAGCCCAGGCCATCGGCGAGGCCTTCGGCGTCACCTTCCGCCACACCATCGAAAAGCGCATTGCCGGCGCCGAAAGCGTCGGCGCCCATAAGACCTCCATGTTGCAGGACGTGGAAGCCGGCCGCTCGCTGGAAACCGAGGCGCTGGTCGGCGCCATCCTGGAAATGGGCAACATGGCCGGCGTGCCGGCGCCGTCGATCAAGGCGGTCTACGCCTGCGTCAAGCTGCTCAACAAGGTCATGCTGCTCGAAGGCGCCGGGGTGCGCGTCACCGAAGCCGCCTGAGGGGTATCACCATGAAGATCGCGAGTTATCTCGACGGCGATGACATCGTCTACGGTGTCGTCATCGATGAAGCGCCGGAAACCGGAATCATCCCGGCGCCCGCCGATATCAGGGCCCGTTTCGCCAGCATTCGGGCGTTGTTGGAAGATAACGGGGCCGGTCTTACGGTTCTGCGCGACCGGGTCACCGATATGGCGCCCAGTTTGGCGCTCGACGCCATTACCTACGCGCCACCACTGCATGACGCCAAGAATGTCATCTGCATCGGCGTCAACTACCCGAAACGCCATCCGGTGCACGGCGAAACGCCGCCGCCGGAGCACATCTCCATGTTCATCAAGTGCGAGGGCTCGGTCGTTGGGCACCAACAGCCCTTGGAGTATCCGCGTGGCGAGCCCGCTGAGACGTTCGATTACGAGGGCGAACTGGTACTGGTGATCGGCAAGGAAGGCCGCTACATCGCGCCGGAAAACGCATTCGACCATATTGCCGGCTACACCATCCTCAACGACGGCTCGGTGCGCGGCTGGCAGAAACACAGCGTCGGCGCCGGAAAGAACTTCAATGCATCATCGGCGTCAGGTCCGTGGATGGTGACGGCGGACGAAATCGATGATCCCTTCGCCATGGCGTTGTCGACCAGACTCAACGGCGAGGAAGTGCAATCGACCACCGCCGGCGAGATGATTTTTCCAATTCCCGACCTGGTGGCCTATGTGTCGGAATTGATCCGCCTGGTGCCCGGTGACATCATCTCGACCGGCTCTCCCGCCGGGTCGGGAGGCAGCCGCGAGCCGCAACGGTTCCTGGTGCCGGGCGACGAATTGGAGATTTCCTGGTCCGGCGTGGGGACCTTGCGCAACCGGGTCGAGGCGGTGAAATAGGGCACTCTTCGACTCACAAAACCGTCATTGCATTCTGCCGATTGTCGTTAGCATATTATTTGCGGCCACACCCATAGGGAAAAAGTTCGTCCTCGGCGACGGAAGTCCGTCGCCACACCGTTCAACGATCAAATAGCGCCGGACAGACGGATGACCTTGAGATCACAGATTCTCGCC
>JAYOFM010000052.1:0-24458 GCA_038117225.1 Rhodospirillales bacterium | reverse complement strand
ATCCTTATCGCTGCTACCGTCATCTTCTACCTCAATCAATGAGTCCTGAGCCTAGGCACAGCTGTTTCCTGCCGTTCTATGTTTTATCATGGCTGTCCGAGGGACGGCCTGATCAGCAAGCTACGCTCGTTAGTCGGCGCAGTCTCAAGAGCATGTGTAATCTAATCGTTGATACTTACCACAAGATGACACGATTTTCGACTCCTGATGGCTGGCGGTAGGGCAAAAAATCAACCATTAACCGGCTTGCCCGTCGTGACATTTGGCCGGAGGCGCCCTAGGCTCAACGCGACGTAGCGTTGAGTGCCCACCCGGGCGGACCGGGTTAGCGCGGATAGGAACCGACCATGCACGACATCATTCGCCAGCTTGACGAGAAACGCACCGCGGCCCGCCTCGGTGGCGGCGAGAAGCGGATCGACAACCAGCATAAGAAGGGCAAGCTGACGGCGCGCGAGCGCATCGATGTGCTGCTCGATCGGGATTCGTTTGAGGAATGGGACATGTTCGTCGAACATCGTTGCGTCGACTTCGGTATGGCCGACCAATCGATCCCGTCCGACGGCGTCGTCACCGGCTATGGTACCGTCAATGGTCGTCTGGTGTTCGTCTACAGCCAGGATTTCACGGTCTTCGGCGGATCCTTGTCCGAGGCCCATGCAGAGAAGATATGTAAGGTCATGGACCACGCCATGCGCGTCGGCGCGCCGGTGATCGGGCTCAACGATTCCGGCGGTGCGCGCATCCAGGAAGGGGTGGCGTCGCTGGCCGGTTATGCCGAGGTGTTTCAGCGCAACGTGCTGGCGTCGGGCGTGGTGCCGCAAATTTCTATGATTATGGGACCGTGCGCCGGCGGCGCCGTGTACTCGCCGGCGATGACCGATTTCATCTTCATGGTCGAGGATTCGAGCTACATGTTCGTCACCGGCCCAGACGTGGTCAAGACGGTCACCCATGAAGAGGTCACGCACGAGGAGTTGGGCGGCGCCGTGACCCACGCGACGCGATCGGGCGTCGCCGACAAGAGCTTCGCCAACGATGTCGAGGCCTTGCTGTATCTGCGCCGGTTTATCGATTTTCTGCCCGCCAATAACCGCGAAAAACCGCCATCCCGGCCGACCCCGGACGCGCACGACCGCATCGAACCGTCGCTCGATACGCTGGTGCCGGACAATCCGAACAAACCCTACGATATCCTGGAACTGGTCACCAAGGTGGTCGACGAGGGTGATTTCTTCGAGTTGCAGCCGGGGTACGCCGGCAACATCATCACCGGGTTCGGCCGCATGGAAGGCACCACGGTGGGCATTGTCGCCAACCAGCCGATGGTGCTGGCCGGCTGCCTGGATATCGATTCGTCGCGCAAGGCGGCGCGTTTCGTGCGGTTCTGCGATTGCTTCAATATTCCCATCGTCACCTTCGTCGATGTGCCCGGCTTCCTGCCCGGCACGGCGCAGGAATACGGCGGCATCATCAAGCATGGCGCCAAGCTGTTATTCGCCTATGCCGAGGCGACAGTGCCCAAGGTGACGCTGATTACCCGCAAGGCCTATGGCGGCGCCTATGACGTCATGTCGTCGAAGCATCTGCGTGGCGACGTCAATTTCGCCTGGCCGTCGGCGGAAATCGCCGTCATGGGACCGAAAGGTGCGGTCGAAATCATTTTCCGCCAGGACATGGCCGACGCCGATGCCATCGCACAGCGTACCGAGGAATACCGCCAACGGTTCGCCAATCCATTCATTGCTGGTCGCCGCGGCTTCATCGACGACGTGATCATGCCGCACGAAACCCGGCTTAGGATTTGCAAGTCGTTGCGCATGTTACGCGACAAGCAACTGGAAAACCCGTGGAAGAAGCACTCGAATATTCCATTGTAGGGTTCTTGAGTGATGGGCGGTTCGTCATGAAACGCACGTTTGCCACCATCGCCTTAATCGCCTCGGTGTTCGCGCACGCGGCCGTCGCCGATGAGGTCGAAAAACCGGCCGCCAATATGGAGACGGCGCTGACGGCGGCGCGCGCTGGTGACTTCGAAACGGCGCTCGATACCTTGACACCGCTCGCCAGGAGTGGCGATGCGGTGGCGCGGTATTTCATCGCGCTCATGTATCGGCGCGGCGACGGCCTGAGCCAGGATGACGCCAAGGCGCTCGAATGGCTGCGCAAGGCGGCGGACCAGGGGCTCGCCGTCGCCGAGAACGAACTTGGCCGCCTGTATGCCACCGATGCCGGCGATGATGCGATGGCGGTGACATGGTATCGCAAGGCCGCCGAGCGCGGTCATGCCATGGCACAGAATAATCTTGGCGTAATGATCTCCGGAGGTCGGGGCACCGCGCGTGATGACGGCGCGGCGTTCGATTGGTATCGCCTCGCCGCCGACCAGGATGTCGGCGAGGCCGCCTACAATCTGGGGCTCGTTCTCGCGGATGGTATTGGCGTCGCGCGGGATGAGACGGCCGCCTGGAGTTGGTTCGAACGTGCCGCGTCCCATGGCGTTCCGGCGGCGCAGACGATGATGGGGCGGCGCGAGGCGTCCGGTGCCGGGGGCGGTGTACCGGATTTCCAACGGGCGTTCGACTGGTATCGCAAAGCGGCGGAGGTCGGCGACGATGCTGCGCAACACGCCATCGGCGGGCTGTATGTCGCCGGCGATGGCGTCGCCAAGGATGAGAAAGAGGCGGTTCGTTGGTACCAACGGGCGGCCGCGCAGGGGTTGGCCGATGCCGAGGCGGACCTCGGCTGGATGTATGCCAAGGGATTGGGCGTGCCCCGCGATTATGCCCAGGCGATGAAATGGTCGCTGTCGGCCGCCAAAAAAGGCAGCGCGGTGGCGCAGTACGGCGTTGGGAGGATGCTCGCGGGCGGTCTCGGCGTCGCCGAGGACGCGGTCTCGGCGTATGCCTGGTGGCAGCTTGCGGCGCGCAACGGCAACGCCACGGCGGTCGCCGGCCAGAAAGGGCTGCTTGATCAATTGCAACCGGCCGATATCCTGCGCGCCAAACGCCAGGCCGAAACCTGGACCGCCGAGTACAAGCTCGTGGTCCCGGGGAGTGAAGCGGCGGCGCCGGCCGTGTTGTTCGCCGCGCCGGGCAAGGACGCGTCGCCTTACGTTCGACCGCAAATATTGCCCCCATTGATTTCCGCCGAATTTATTGCCGCCCGCAAGGCGTTGGAGGGCGGGGATGTCGAATCAGCGCTGACCGCGTTGCGGGCCCTCGCGGACAAAGGCGACGGCGATGCTCAGGTCTACCTCGGTGACCTGCATATGGAAGGCCGCGATGTTTACCAGAATTATTCCGTCGCGCGAGACTGGTTTGAACGGGCCGCCAAGACCGGGCACGCGGAGGCCGAATACCGCGTCGGCATGATGTACTTCGATTCCCTGGGCGTGCCGTTCGACCCCAAACAGGGGCGGGCCTGGCTGATGAAGGCGGCCGCCAAGGGCCATCAGCCATCACGCCTGAAATTGATCCGTGGCGGCGTGACGCCGCCGCCGATTGTGCGGGGCAGGGCGACACCGCCGCGTCGCGCCACGGCCAAACCGGCGCCGAAAGCTGACGACACCGCCAAGGCCGATAAACCGTCCTGACTCCGCCGCCCTTTCGGCCGGCGCCCCGGCGCGGCTAGAATATTCATCTTGAAATTTGGGAGGCTGTCCGATGGCCGGCACGTTTAGCGAAGCGCAATGGATATGGAAGAACGGCGATTTCGTGCCATGGGCCGACGCCACCGTTCACGTGCTGTCGACGGCGGTAATGTTCGGTTCGTCGGTGTTCGAAGGCATCCGTTGTTACGATACGCCGCGCGGCCCCGCCATCTTCCGCCTGCCTGAACACCTCAAGCGGCTGATGAATTCCTGCCGCATCTACCGCATGGACCCGGGTTACGGCATCGATGAACTGACCGAGGCATCGTTGGAAACGGTGCGCCGCAATGATCTCGGGTCGTGTTATCTCCGCCCCACCGTGATGCGTGGCTATGGCGCCACCGGCATGGACGGCGTTGGCAGCGACATCGAAACCTACCTGGCAGCGTGGCAATGGGGCGCTTATCTCGGCGCCGACGCGCTCGATCAGGGCATTGATGTTTGTGTCTCCAGCTGGCAACGCGCCGCCGCCAATACCTTCCCCGGCATGGCAAAGTCGGCCGGCCATTACAACAATGCTCAGCTGATCAAGCTGGAAGCGCAGGCCAACGGCTTCGTTGAGGCCATCGCCCTGACCACCGACGGCCACGTATCCGAAGGCAGCGGCCAGAACCTTTTCGCGGTCATTGACGGTACCATCATCACGCCGCCGATCGAGGGCTCCAATCTGCAGGGCGTGACCCGCAATAGCGTCTTTCAGATCGCCGAGGACCTGGACATACCGGTGCGCGACACCGTGATGCCGCGCGAAATGCTGTATGCGGCGGACGAACTTTTCTTCTCCGGCACGGCGACCGAGATCGCGCCGATCCGCAGTATCGACCGCCTCACTGTCGGCGAGGGCCGCGCCGGACCGGTTACCAAGCGCATCCAGGACCGCTTCCTCGCCATCACCAGCGGCGCCACCAACGACGACCACGGCTGGCTGACGCGGGTGGGGTAGTGGCGGCGCTCGTGAAAACGACCCGCGATGTCGATGAACAGGTCTTGCGGAAGTGCCCCTAAATCCGCCCGCAATGGAGCTAACCCAAATGAAGAACGCTTCACCTGGGGCTGCATGGCGTTCGTGCTGTCGGATAGAGCTCCTTATCAGTACGCTACTGCGCTGCAATTATTTTAGGTAATCCGCCAGATCAATCGCTTCCGCCCCGTTCACCCACTTTCGTTTGAATTCATCACGCCGGTCGAAGGGTTTGGTGGCGTCGGTGGCGATGCGACCCCAGTGATCCTTGAAGGGGTCACGGTAGAAGGTCGGCGTGTCGGGAATGATGATGACGTCCTTGTCCGGGCGCGAGCGCGTCAGCTGCGCCCACATGACGTCGTTCAAATCGTAGATGTCGATGTCCTCGTCGACCACGGTGACCATCTTGGCCCAGGTCGTCTCGGCGCCCATGGTCGCCAGCAGGACCTTGCGGGCGTGGCCTTCGTATTGCTGGTTGATCTTGACCACGGCGTGAAAGACGAAGGGCAGGCAGGCGACGTCGATGATGCCGGGCAGCACCGCGCTGACCCGCTCATAGATCTTGGCGGCGACGGAAAGTTCCAGCGTCAGGACTTCCTCGGATGAACCGGACAGAATGCTGTGGAACACCGCGTCGGGCCGTCGCGTCACCCCAAGCACCTCGAACACCGCGTTGTCGCCGACCGGGATGGTGTAGCCCATGAATTCGCCGAAAGGTCCCTCGGGCCGGCGCTCGTTGGGCAGGAAGCGGCCTTCGATGACGATTTCGGTGGAGGCGGGAACTTCCAGGTCGATGTGCTTGCAGGCCCGCATGTGGAGCGGCTTTCCGGCCAGCTTGGCGGCGACTTCCAGTTCGTCCTCGTCGTAGGGAATCGGTGCCGCGGCGGTGAGGAAGACCTCCGGTGGCGGGCCGATCAGCATCGCCGCTTCCAGGTATTCGCCCTTTGCCTCGGCCAGCTCGTGATAGATCGTCAAATGATGCGTCGGCGCCAGTCGGGCGCGCAGTTCGCCGTCGTTGATGTACTGCGAACGATGGAATGAGGTGTTGGGCACGCCGGTTTCCGGATCGCGGGCAAGAAACAGGGCAGAGGTGAAATAGGGTCCGGCATCCTCGGCGCAATAGGTGATCAACGGCAGATCGCTGAGCTTGCAGTCGATCAGGTCATCGGCGATCGGCACGCTCTGCTTCAGCGGGCCCAATGTGCCGCCGCCGAGTGCCGTCAGGTGCGACCACTTCTGGCAAAACTCACCGGGAGCGATGCCGAGAATTTCCGCCAGCCGTTCGCGGCTGCCGTAGATATTGGTCAGCACCGGCAGATCGGTGCCGCCGACCCGCTCGAACAGTACCGGCTGGTTGGTCGATTTCTGTACCGCTTGCGTCACCGCCGCCAGCTCATGCGCCGGATCGACCTCGCGGCCGACCACCAAGACCTCGCCGCGCTGCATCAGCCGCGCCATGTAATCCCGCATGCCCGGACCCTCCCGATCGTTCAGGCGATTGTTCTTGCCGATGATGTTAGCCGGGATGTTGACCGGGCGGCAGCTAAAACGCTGCCGTCGAGCCGTTTATGCATACCGAGGTTTGAGCCGCAGTCGCTCGGCCCGTGGCGTATGGCCGAATAATTTTCGATAGCAGGACGAGAAATGCGACAGCGAGATGAAACCGCAGGCCATGCCGACCTCGGTGACCGGAAGGTCGGTCTGCTGCAAAAGCCGTCGTGCTCGCGTCAATCGCAGTTGCCGGTAGTAGGCGGACGGGGTGGCGCCGAATGTATCGGCGAACAGTCGTTGCAGTTGTCGCGGCGTTCGGCCGGACTGTGCGGCGATATCATCGATGGAAACCGGCGTTTCAATATTTTCCGCCATGATCTCGACAGCGGTGAGGATCATCTCGCTGGTCGTTCCCAGTTGAATGCGTAGCGGCGCGGCGTCGATTGCATGGGCGTCACGGATGGACGAATGAAACAGGCGGCTGGCAATCTGGCGCGACAGCGCTTCGCCGCAGCGGGCCGAGATATGGTGAAGAATCATGTCGAGGACGCCGGTGCCTCCGGCACAGGTAAACCGGCGCCGGCCGATGGCAAACAAATCAGTTGAAAGATTCAGCCTCGGATAGCGTTCACGGAACGCATCATGATTGCTCCAATGAACCGTGCATGCATGATCATCCAGCAGTCCCGCGTCGGCGAGGGCGAAGGCCCCCGTGCAGACGGCGCCAATATGGGCGCCGGCCCGGTCGATCTTGCGCAGCCAGCGGACAAGCCGGCGATCCGCCGGTTTATGACCGTCCATGCCGGCACAGATCACGACGTTCGGCGCCAGTGCCGCGGCGTCCAAATCACCTTCCGGTAAAATCCTCAGGCCGCTTGACGCTTCGACCGGTTGGCCGTCCATGGTGTGGAATGTCCATGAGAATAAATCGCGGTTCGATAGCATGTTGGCGAGGCGCAGGGGTTCTATCGCGGCGGTAAAAGCGATCATCGAAAAATACGGAAGAAGGATGAAGGCCAGTTGTTCCGTGTCGGTACCGGCCGAACCGCGAAACAGCGGTGTCCTTATTGGGGTGCGTCCCGCTAACGTCGACGCGGGGGCGTCGTCTTCTCGCGTTTCCGGAAAGTATTCATGGGTTTCCATGCTGCTGGTCGCCTGTTCAGGTCACGGTATCCGGAAGCACCTCTTTGCGCTTGGCGATATACGTCTGGAGTGCCTCGTCGATGCCGGGGTCGAGCGGCGGCGGCTCGTAGGTGTCGAGCAGATGTTTGGCGATATCGACGGCGCGGGTGGTTATGTCGCGCGATCCTTCTTCCAGCCATTGCTCGTAGGTATTGATGTCGGCCGTATCCGGCGCATAGAACGCCGTGTCGTAATGGCGCAGTGTGTGGGCGCCGCCGAGGAAGTGGCCGCCGGGGCCGGATTCCTTGATGGCGTCGAAGGCGAAGGCATCCTCGTCGAGCGCCGGCGGACTCATCAGCCGCTGCATCACCGTTAGCTGCTCGGCGTCCATGACGAACTTGGCGTAACAGGCGGACAGGCCACTTTCCAGCCAGCCGGCCGAATGCAGGAAGAAGTGCCCGCCGGCCAACAAGGCCGGCAGCATGGTCTGGGTCGATTCATAGGCGGCTTGGGCGTCGGCCGCCTTTGATCCCGTGCGCATGCCGCCGGTCCGCATAGGCAAGTCGTAGCGCCGGCACAACTGGGCGGTCAGATACATCAGCACTTGGGTTTCCGACGTTCCGTACATCGGCGCGCCGGTCTGCATGGATACGGTCGACAGCGTGGCGCCGTAGATGACCGGGGCGCCGGCGCGGACCAGTTGCACATAGGCGATGCCGGCCAGCGCCTCGGCGTTCAGTTGCGCCATGGCGCCGATGGTGGTGATTGGCGTGTTGGCGCCCTGCATGATGAACGGCGAGATCAGGCAGGCCTGGTTGGCGCGCGCATAGACGCGCAACGCCGACAGCATGGTGGCGTCCCAGACCAGCGGCGAATTGCAGTTGATCAACGAAGTCATCACCGTGTGCTGGTCGACGAAATCATCGCCGAACAGGATGCGGCACATGGCGACGCAATCCTCGGCCCGCTCCGGCGCGGTAACGCTGCCCATGAACGGTTTGTCGGAATAGCGCATGTGGGCGTACAGCATATCGAGATGGCGCTTGTGGACCGGCACGTCCGTGGGTTCACAAACCGTGCCCCCCGAAACGTTGATCGCCGGGCAGCGGTAGGCGAGTTTGACGAAATTATGAAAGTCGTCGAGCTGCGCATACCCGCGTTCGCCCTTCAGGTTGCGGACATAGGGCGAACCGTAAATCGGCGCGAACGCCATGCCATCGCCGCCGATCGGCACGTGCCGGTCGGGATTGCGCGCATGGTGGACGAAGGAACTGGGCGCCAGCGCGACCAACTCCATCAACAACGCGCGCGGGATACGCACCCGCTCACCCGTCACGTCGGCACCGGCGGCGCGCCAGGATTCGAGCGCCGGCGGGTCGCGGAACTCGATGCCGATTTCCTCGACCAGCCGCATCGAGGCATCATGAATGTCATCGAGGCGCCCCGGGTCCAGATAGTCGAATACCGGAACGCGGCGCGTGAACCGCCATGCCCCATCGTCCGCGGCCACGGCCGCATGGCGGGCGTTGACGCGCGCCCGTCGGCGACGCCGTGTTTTTGGCTCTACTGATTCTGACACGCTGTAGTCCCCGTGCGGCGTCGCCGCCTTGTTGAGCGTCACCAATGCTAGGCCGCCGTTCAACGCACTGACAACTTGCAAAATTCTGAACGGTTGCGTTAGCCTATCTTTATGCAAAGTATGCGATCCAGATTACCATCTCCCAATAACCTCGTGGCCTTCGAGGCAGCGACGCGTCACTTGAGCTTTACCAAGGCCGCCCGGGAATTGAATGTCACCCGGGTCGCGGTCAGCCAACAGATCAAGGCGCTGGAGTCGTTTGTCGGTTGTTCCCTGTTCCATCGCCTGCATCGGGCGCTGGCACTGACGGCCGATGGCGAGCGGCTGCGGGATGTCGTCTCGACAAGCCTGGAGAATATCGCCGGGGTGGTCGGCTCCATACGCGATGGCGATACCGAAAACCGGGTCACCGTCACCGCATCCACCGGGTTCACGACCTTTTGGCTATTGCCGCGTATCGGTGATTTTCGTAGCCGGCATCCGAAGGTCGATCTGCGGTTTCTTGTTTCAGACAGCTATCTTGACCTGCGGGCGGAGGGCGCCGATGTGGCGATCCGGTATGGCGACGGTGATTGGCCGGGTTTCGATTTGACCTGCTTGACGAAAGAGAAAATCCTTCCCGTTTGCAGCCCGTCCTATTTGGCCGGCCGGAAATTTTCCAGAATCGAGGACTTGCGCGGCGAGACCCTATTGTTCCTGGAAGGCGACTATGACCCGCAGACCCGATGGTCGGTGTGGTTCCGCGAGCACGGCGTCGATATGGGCGATGTGAACGGCATCCACCTCAACGCCTATACAAATCTGGTGCAGGCGGCGTTGGATGGCCAGGGCATCGCCTTGATCGGCCCGCCGTTGATGCAACGCTATTTCGTCGACGGCTCGCTGGTCGGATTGCTAGACGTTCCGCCGGTCGAGCGCCGTCACTTCTACCTCGCATTGCCGCAAGACCCGCAACCGAACGCGGCGACGCGGGTATTCAGCGATTGGGTTTGCGGCGAGTTTCAGCAAAGCTGAAACGACGCGGTTACAACGTTCGGCAAAGCCTCAGCGAATCGTAGATGGCGGAAGGGATGTTGCGGCTGGATACGGCATCGCCGACCCGGTAGAGCTCGAACCCGCCGTCCGTGGCCTGCCAGGGTTGCGATGACTCGGCCAGCAGGGCGTCGATGTCGGTGACGCCGTCATTGACGGACGTGGGGCAGAGTTCCTTGTAAACGTCGTCCATCGGCGTGGTGCCGTGTTCGACGATGATCTGCGCCGCCGATCGTTGCGACGTCTCGTGGGTCAGCTCGTTGACGAAGTCAGCGACCAGCCGGTTGCCGTCCCGCGATACCCGGGTCAGGTGGAGTTCTGGGACCACGTTGATGCCCAGTTCATAGAGGCGCCGTTTCCACGAAACTCGTTCCGAATAGGTCAGTTCCTGAGCCAGCTGGGCGTCGAGGGTAATCAGGGTGACGTCGCGACCCTGCATGGCGGCGAATTCCGCCGCCTGCGCCGCCGGGTGGCGTCCGGTGCCGTCGTAGACCAGCACGTCCTCGGCCAGGGGCGCGTTGCCGGCGACCGCGTCCCAGACGGTGGTGCAGAGCTCCGAGCCGTCGAGCCAGTCGAGGTCGGGAATGCCGCCGCTGGCGATGATCACCACGTCAGGGTTTTCGGCGGTGATATCGGCGGCCTCCGCATAGACGTTGGTTCTCACCTCGACGCCGAGATGCGTCAGCTCGTCGCGCCGCCAGTCGACGACCCCGATCAGATCGCGGCGCCAGCTTCCCCGGGCCCCCAGCAGCACCTGTCCGCCCAGCTCATTGGCCGCCTCGAACAGTGTGACGGCGTGGCCGCGCTCGGCCGACACCCGCGCCGCCTCCAGGCCGGCCGGCCCGCCGCCGACAACGACGATGCGGCGCCCCGGTGTCGGCGCGCGGGGTATCTCGTGGCTCATCAGCGTTTCGCGGCCGGTCGCCGCGTTATGCAGGCACTTCGGTCGCTGCGGCGACATGCAATGGGTGGCGCCGACACACGGGCGGATACGCTCTTCCTCGCCGCGCATCAGCTTGGCAACGATATGCGGATCGGCGATGTGGGCACGGGTCATGGCGACCATGTCGAGCAGGCCTTCGCGGATGGCATAACGCGCGGTGGCGAGATCGGAAATACGCGCCGCGTGGAACACCGGCAGCTTGACCTCGCGCTTGAATTGGCCGACGCGTTCCAGCCACGGCGCAATGGGCGAGGCCATGCCCGGCATGTTGTGGACGGCGAGCGCCCGTTCGGTATCCATGCGGCCGTAGATGGCGTTGAAAAAATCGACGGTGCCTGAATTCTCGAACATCTGGGCGATCGCCACACAATCGTCGAAGGTTAGCCCCTCGGCGCCCTCGTCGACGATAAAGCGGATGCCGGCGACGAAATCATCACCGACCTGGCGGCGTATTTCCTCGTGCACCATCAGGCCAAAGCGACAGCGGTTTTCCAGCGAACCGCCGAATTCGTCTGTTCGCTGGTTCGTCAGCGGCGACAGGAACTGGCCGATCAGGTGCGCCGAGGTGAGCGTCTCGATACCGTCGAGCCCGCCTTCCTTGCAGCGTCGCGCGGCGGCGCCGTAGGCCTTGACGACCCGGTCGATGTCATGGCGGTCCATTTCCTTGGTGAAGGCGCGATGGGCGGTCTCGCGAACCATCGACGGGCCGATCTGCGGCAGCCAGTAATCGGCACCGGCATCGCCGCGGCCGCCCAGATGGGTGATCTGGATCATTAGGGTGGCGCCGTGGGCATGAATGCGTTCGGAGAATTTCTGGAAATAGGGAATGCAGCGGTCATCGCCGACATAAAGCTGCTGGAATACGGAGGGTGAATCGGGCGCCACGTTGGACGAACCACCGAACATGGTTAGCGCCAGGCCGCCACGGGCTTTTTCCTCGTGATAGGCCTGATAGCGCTCACCGGTCATACCCTCGTCGTGCAAGCCGCAGGCATGGCTGGTGCTCATGATGCGGTTCTTGAACGTCAGATGTTTGAGTCGCAGCGGCGAGAGGAGGGGATCGTTCGATGGCCTGTAATCGTCGGTGGTGTTCAATGTTTGCTTCCTCGTTCCATGTCATCGGAACGATGGCGCTCCGGCGACGGATCAACAAGGCTACAAAATTTGACGCTTGGGGATAGATATTATTGTCATCGGATCTGGTGGACGGGACCGTCGAGCGCCACCGCTCCATTAACACTATGTAAAAATGGAATATGTAATTCGCCTCGGTTAGGATGGCGCCCGTGGCATCCGTAGCAGGAGAACCAATCATGCGATCTAGCGGTGCAGCCCTGGCGGCATTGTTGGCCCTTTCGGTCGTCCTCGCGGCCCCGGCGTCGGCCGGGCAGGAAGTCAGGATCAAGCACCAGGGCCTGACCCTCAACGGCATGCTCAAAACGGCGGACGGCAAGACGCTGGCCGACGGCCTGGTGCTGATGGTGCATGGGACGTTGGCGCACAATGCCATGGACACCATGGCCAATCTTGCCACCGTGCTGTCGGAACGGGGACTGACCGTGCTGTCGATCAATCTGTCGCTCGGCATCGATGATCGCCACGGCATGTATGACTGCGCGGTAACCCATCGCCACCGCCATCTTGACGCCCTCGATGAAATCACCGTCTGGCTCGACTGGCTGAAACGAAAAGGTAGCGGGCCGGTGGTGCTGCTTGGCCATTCACGGGGCGGTAATCAGGCCGCCCGTTTCGCGGCCGAGCGCGGCCACCCGTTGCTGCGCAATCTGGTGCTCATGGCGCCGGCGACGTGGAACGAGGCCGCCGCCGCCGAGGCCTTCGAGCGGCGCCACGGCCGCGCCCTGGCGGAACCGCTGTTGCAAGCACGGGCGCTGGTAAAGGCTGGCAGGGGGGACGAGGTGATACCAGCCGCCGGCCTGCTCTATTGCCCTGGGGCCAACGTGACGGCGGCGAGTTTCGCGTCCTACTACAGCTCCGATCCTCGTTTCGACACGCCGTCGATCCTGCCAGACATTAAGTTGCCGACCCTGGTCATCATCGCCAGTGACGATGCCGTCGTGCGCAATCTCGCGGCTCGGGTGAAGCCGCTTGCCGATGGCAAGCGCCTGCGTTTCGCGGTCATCGACGGCGCTGGTCATTTCTTCCTCGATCTGTTCGCCGAAGACATCGGCGATCACATTGAGACGCTACTGGCCGCCGGCGGCTGATGGGCCGAGGGGCAGCGATGGCTGAACGGCGAACCGGGAAAATCACCATGTCCAAAAATTCGCGTCGTGGGTAACGACAAAGCGGATTTTTCGTTTATATTGGCGCCATTGAAAACCTGATGGGTTGGCGGACCACATCGCAAGCTTGATGGAGGCCCTTGATGGCTCAGTCCGCCCAAACGATTCTCGATACTCTTGATTCCCGCGTCGATGGCATTCTCGACGCCTGCACCGCGTGTGGAAAATGTGTCACCGTGTGTCCGACGCCGGCACGGCTCGGCATCGGCGATGTGCCTATCGAAACAATAGCGAGCGGCGTGCTCGACGTGTTGCGGGGCGGCGATGCGGACGCCGCCGAGCAGTGGGCCAACGCGTGCTGTGGCAGCGGCCACTGCCTCACCGTCTGCGAGCACGGCATCAACCCGCGCTTCATGCTCAACATGGCCCGGCGCGCCATCAGCCGTCGCGTGCCCGAGCAGCAACGACGGCAAACCGGCAAGGATCTGTTCAAGCAGATGAGCCGCGCCGTCCGCGTGATCTCGCGCCTGCAGCTACCGCCGGCGCTGATGGGGCGGCTCAGCCCGTCGTCGCACCCGGCCCGCGAGACACCGCCCGATCTGATTTTCTACACCGGCTGCAACATGCTGAGGACGCCGCACATCGGGCTGTTGTGTCTCGACGTGCTGGATCGCCTGGAGGCCAGCTACGAGGTCTACGGTGGACCGTCAAACTGCTGCGGTATTCTGCAATTGCGCCCCGGCGACACGGAAAACGCCGGGCGTCAGGCGGGACGCACGATCGAGCGCTTCGCCGAGACTGGCGCCGCCGAGGTACTGGCCTGGTGCCCGACCTGTCACATTCAGTTCGGCGAAACGGTCGACGCGGCGCCGTTTGATATCCGCATGTTTCCGGTCTATCTGGCGGAGCGGTTGGATGCCCTGGGGCCGCTGTTGACCAACCGGGTCGAGAAGCGAGTGGCGCTGCATGAGTATCCGGGATCGCCTGGCGTTACCGAGAGCGTTGTCAAACTGCTACGCGCCATCCCGGGGCTGGAAGTCGTCGATCTGGAAATGCCGCGCATCGGCTATCAGATGACGTCGCTGCTCACCGTGCCCGACACCATGCAGCAGCATATCGCCGGCACCTTGAAGAAAGCCGAGGCGGCGGGCGTCACCACCCTGGCCGGCGTCTATCACGCCGATCACCGTGAACTGGTGTCGCACCAGGACCAGTGGCCGTTCGAGATCATCAACTACATGGAACTGATCGGCGAGAGCATGGGCCTGACACGGCCGGATGTGTTCAAGCGCCTGAAGCTGATGCAGGACGCCGATGCCATCATGGCCGACGCCGGCGCGCTGATCGATGAACATGGTCTCGACCCGGAGCAGGTCCGCGACGTGGTCATCCACGATCTGCTGGGCGATCAACATCTGCCGATCGACCGGGCCTTGCATCCACCAATAGGGAACGACTGACATGGATGGTTCCAACCTGAGCGCGCCGCAACGCGACGCCATCGACTACGTGGAACGCAACAAGCAGGCGGTCGCCGATCTGACCGGTGCCATCTTCTACTTCGCCGAACCGGGCATGCAGGAGATCGAAACCTGCAAGTTGATGTGCGAGTTGCTGGCGGAGGCGGGGTTCGAGATCGAGACGGGCATTTCCGGGTTCCCGACCGGGTTTCTCGCAACCTACGGATCGGGCGAGCCGGTCATCGCCATGCACACGGAGTACGACGCCAATCCCAACAATTCGCAAGCCGCCGGCGTCGCCGAGCGCCGCGAGATCGTCGCCGGCGGCCCCGGCCATTGCGAGGGCCACAACGCCAACGCTGCCGCCATGGTCGCCGCCGCCCGAGCGGTTAGGAAGGCGATGGACGAGCACGGGCTCAAGGGCACCTTAAGGGTGTTCGGCGCGCCGGCGGAGGAACTGCTGCTGGCGCGGCCCTACTACGTGCGCGATGGCTATTTCGATGACGTGGACGTGGCCTTCCATGATCACATCTGGGGCGAGTTCTCGACCGAATACGGACAGATTCAGATCGCCGCGGTATCCGCCGAATTCACCTTCCATGGGGAGACCGCGCATGCCGGCCTCAGCCCGTGGAAGGGCAGGGACGCGCTCGATGCCGTGGTGCTGATGGATATGGGACTGGCACAGTTCCGCGAGCATCTTGAACCGACGACGCGGCTGCACCGGGTCATCACCGACGGCGGCGTGCAGCCGAATGTCATTCCCGACCGGGCCAGCGTGTGGTGGTATTTCCGCGACCCGGACGCCGACAAAGCGCGCGCCCTGTTCGATCAGGCGACGTGCATCGCCGAGGGCGCGGCGATGATGACCAACACCGAGGTCACGGTGGAGGTGAGAAGCGCCGTCTGGCCGGCGCGCGCCAACCAGACCCTGGCCGAGGCCGTGCAGCGCAACATCGAGGCCATCGGCATGCCGGAATGGAGCGACGAGGAGCAGGCGCTGGCCCGTGAGACGCAGCGCGCCGGTGGCGTCGATGACACCGGCTTGCGGCCGGCGGCGACGCCGCTGACGGGGCCGTCGAAGATGATCTTCGCCTCGAACGACTGCGGCGACGTCAGTTGGAAGGTACCGATGGCGCGGCTGTGGTTCCCCGGCAACATCCCCGGCATCGCCTATCACCACTGGACCGCCGGCGTGGCGCTGGCCACCTCGATCGCCCACAAGGGCGCCGTAGCCGGCGCCAAGGCGCTCGCCGCCTCGGTACTCGACTGCTTCACCGATCCGACCCTGGTCGGCCGCGCCAAGGAGAAACACTTGGAGGAACTGGCCGGCCGCGAATACCGCTCCCTACTGCCGCCGGATCAAGTGCCGCCGACCGACACCAACGCCGAACTGATGGACCGCTATCGGCCACTGCTCGCGGAACACTACCCGGCGAAGCGGCCGGCATTCGAATAACCGGCGCCGTCAGTTCACATTGAGCGCCAGCAGCACCGCGTCGCCGGTATGGTGGATGAGCGGGTGCGGCACGATGGCGCGGCGTTTTATCTCGCGGTAGCCGAGCCGGGCGTAGAGCGCCGCCGCACCGGTGTTCTGTTCGAACACGACGAGGCTGACGGCGGGCAGGCCGAGATCGCCGGCCTGGCGTTCCGCGGCCGCCAGCAGCCGCGTGCCGAGGCCGCGTCCGCGATGGTCGGGGTCGATGGCGACGCCGGAAACATACAGGCTCGGCGCCAGTTCCAATTCGGCGTAGGGCGCCAGCACCGGGTCCGCCTCCTCCGGTTCGCCGGCATCCGGGCCGGGCCGCATGGGGAAGGCGTGCAGCATGCCGACGGCTCCGCCGTGGCGCTCGGTGATGGTGCAGTTCTCGAAGGAAAAGGCGGTGTTTTGCCGCGCATAGCGTTGCGCGCCGATCTCCAGCGGCGTCATGCCGGCATATTCGGGGTGGCCCGCCAATCCCCGCCAGATGTAATCGGCGACCCCGTCCGACGACATCCGGAAGAATCGCGCGATCGCCGGCGCGTCGGCCGCCGTCGCCGGGCGTAGGGAATAATCGCTACTCATTCCGGAGGTATCCGGTCGAGCCCCTGATAGAACGCCGCGTCGCGGGCGAAGGCGTCCGCGATGGCGGCGGGATCGGACATGGTCGTCACTCCGGCGGCGGCTTGACCCCGGTCTGGCTGGAAATCAGGCCGTAATGCTCGATGCGGCGATGGCGGGCAAAATCGAAGGTGGTTTGCTTCAGGAAATTGCAGGCATCCAGGTCGCAGTCGTGAATGATGACTTCGTCCTCTTCCGTCTCGGCGCGGGCGACGATGATGCCGTCGGGGCTGATGATGCAGGTGCCACCGAACAGGTGCTGACCGTCCTCGACGCCGCACTTGGCGACGCCCACCACCCAGGTGGCATTCTGGTAGGCGCCGGCGGTCATGGAGAGGTCCGAATAATGCATGCGCAGGTTCAGCGCCTCATCCGCGTTGGCGGCATGCACCGACGGCGTATTGTAGCCGAGCATCACCAGTTCGACCCCTTGCAGGCCCATCACCCGATAGACTTCGGGCCAGCGCCGGTCGTTGCAGATACACATGCCCATGACGCCGCCCATGGTGCGCCACACGGGAAAGCCGAGATCGCCGTTGAGGAAATAGCGTTTTTCCAGATGCTGGAAACTGTGGTCGGGTTGAAATTCGGCGTAGCCAGGCAGGTGCACCTTGCGGTACTTGCCGACGATCTCGCCGGCCTTGTCGACGAGGATGGAGGAATTGTAGTGGTCGCCCTCCGGCGTCAGTTCGGCATAGCCAAGATAAAAGCCGATGCCGTTTTCCGCCGCGTAATCGAACAGCGGCTGCGTCGCCGCGTTGGGCATCTCGGTTTCGAACCAGTGGTCCATGTCGGCCCGGTCCTCGGCGTAATCGCGCGGGAAGAAGGTGGTCAGCGCCAGCTCGGTGAAGACGACGATATCGGCGCCGCCGGCCTTGGCCTGTTTCATCATATCCAGCAAGCGGGCCACCGCGGCCTGGCGGCCCTCGTCGGGTTGGATGGGGCCGGATTGGGCGGCGGCGACGCGGACGATGCGGGTCATGAACTGATATCCCTGGACATGTTGCTGATCGAAACTGACCCAGAATAAGCCCTGGCGGCCGGCGAGACCAGCCGTCACAGGCCCGGGAGGCGCCGATCCCGTGAACGGGAGTGCCGCCGCATGATCGGACGCCTTGTCGCCGCTGGCCGGAGGGATATGGATTTATTTCCGATGATGGGAAAAATCTGTCGCACAAAACCCGGCGCTACGATACTAAAAGCGCTGCTTCGGACCCTCTTGGGAGATAACCATGAAAAACCTTGCTCTGTCGCTGTTCGCCGGCGCCGCATTGCTTGCATCATCGACGTTCGCGGTCGCCGAAACGACCATCCGCGTTACCCTGCAACTTCCCGAAAAGCATTCGCTTGGCCAGAATTGGCTGGCCTTCAAGAAGATCGTCGAAGAACAATCCGGCGGTGATCTGAAGGTTCAGCTGTTCCCCGCGGCGCAACTGTTCAAGGACAAACAGGTGCCGCAGGCCGTCGGCTCGGGCGCCATTGAGGCCGGATCGGCGTTTCTTGGCCGCTTCGCCGGCTCCGTGCCGGCGGTTGACGTGATCAACGTGCCGTTCCTGTTCGATGGCGAAGCGGCGTTGCGCGCCGCCACCTCGACCGGATCGAAAATGCGCAACATCCTTGATGCGGCCGTACTCAAGGAAACCGGTGCCAAGGTGCTATGGTGGCAAGCTTTCGGCCGCAATATTTATCTCAGCAAGGGTAGCGCCATCCGCACGCCCGCCGATATCAAGGGCAAGAAGGTCCGTACCTATGGCAAGATCCTGGGGTGGACCGTGCAGGCGCTCGGCGGGGCACCGACGCTGATGTCTGGCTCCAAGCAGTTTCTCGCCTATCAGCAGGGCGCCGTTGACGTCGGCATGACCGGTGCCTCGGCGGTCAAGAGCCGCAAGCTCTATGAGGTCATGGACCACATGACGCTGAGCTTTGACAGCGCTATCGAATTTGTCGCGGTGATCAATGACAAGTTCTTCAACGACCTGTCGAAGAAAAACCAAGGCATCATCCTGGCCGCCGCCATGACGGTGGAAAAGCAACTCCGCGACGAAATTTACGCGGAAGAAGCCGCCGCCATCAAGGAGGTCACGCCGAAGATGACGGTGATCGACCTGACCGAGGCGGAACGCGCCAAATGGCGCGACGCGACGAAGGGTGTGCTCGAACAGTTCCGCAAGGAGAAGGGTGCCGACGTGGTGCTGAAGGCGCTCGGCAAATAACCCGGTTCCGAGCGACCGGTGAATACCGTTTAAGGAACAGTTGACATGCATGGTCGCCGTCGAGCGGCCATGCATGGTCAAGGGACAAAGAAATCGCGTGAAGAATAGTCTCGCCCGGGGAACGAACAATGGCGGCGCTGGTTCGCATAGTTGATTCGATATCGGAATTTTCCGGCAAGCTGTGCGCCTGGATGTTCTTCGCCATCGGTTTCTTCATTACCTATGAAATCACCGTGCGCAACGATGCCGTACGCGCCCTGTTGGGAACGGCGCCAACGCTTTGGGTCGATGAGATCAGTCGCGTCATGCAGGTGTGGGCCGCGTATCTTGCCGCCGCCTATGTGTTGAAGCACCGGGAAATGGTCACCATCGAGGTGCTGCTCAAGGATCACACCACGTTGCGCCGGCGGCTCGCGGAAACACTGGCTATTCTCATGCTGTTCATCTTCGCCGGCGTGGCGACGTTCCATGGCTTCGAGTTGTGGCTGAAATCGACCTTGGCGGGCCATACGACCGACAGTTTTCTCGCCCCGCCCAAGTGGCTGACCCACGGCGCCGTCTGGGTCGGCTTCGGACTGCTTTGCCTGCAAGGCGTGGCTGAACTTTATAAGGTTTGGGTGATCGGCATCCCCGCCGCCGATGACGATCCGCTACACGGCGCCCACTGACATGGAAACCGTCCTCATTCTGACGGCGCTGCTGGCGTTGCTGCTGTTGCGCACGCCGGTGGCGTTCGCGTTGGGCGGGCTTGGGGTCATCCTGCTGGGACTCAAGGGATTGCCGCTGATCAGCGTGCCGCAACGGTTGTACGGCACCATGGACAGCTTCGAATTGCTCGCCGTGCCGATGTTCCTGCTGATGTCCAATGTGCTGCTGCGGGGCGGCGTCGGCCGCGATCTCTATGCCGGTGTGCAGAGCTGGGTCGGCCATTGGCCGGGCGGTCTCGGCGTGGCGACGATCCTGAGCTGTACCCTGTTTTCCGCCATCTCCGGTTCGTCGGTGGCGACGGCGGCGACCATCGGCACCGTCGCCATCCCGGAAATGACCAAGCGCGGTTATAACCGCCCGTTCGTCCTCGGCATGCTGGCCGCCGGCGGTACGCTGGGCATTCTTATTCCGCCGTCGATCCCGTTGATCATTTACGGCGTTATTACCGAAAGCTCGATCCCGGTGCTGTTCAAGGCGGGCATCGGGCCGGGGCTCTTTCTCGCCGCCATGTTCATCATCTACGGCATGCTGTACGCCAAATTCGGCGGCGCCTATCAGCCGGTCGCCAAGGCCAGTGGGCGGGAGCGGCTGCGTGCGACCCTGATGGCCCTGCCGACCCTGGGGCTGGCGGGGGCGATCATTGGGTCCATCTATGCCGGGGTCGCGACGCCGTCGGAAAGCGCTGGCCTGGGTTTCATTCTGGCCTTGATCCTGACCTTCGCCATGGGCCGCATGACCATCGCCCAGGTTATGGAGGCGACCTATGCCTCGCTGCGTACCACGGTGATGATCTTTCTCATCGTCGCCGGCGCCAAGGTGTTTTCCTACGCCATCACCCTTTACCTCATTCCGCAGGATATCAGCCGCTTCTTGACCACCCATATTTCGGACCCCAACTGGTTCATCATCGCGGTCGGCGGCGTGCTATTGCTGATGGGTTTTTTCCTCGAGGCGCTGAGCATGCTGTTGATCATCGTGCCGGTGCTGTTCCCGGCCCTCGAGGCGATGAATATCGACCCCGTGTGGTTCGGCATATTTTTCGTCATTCTGATCGAAACCGCGCTGATCACGCCGCCGGTTGGGCTCAACCTGTTCGTCATTCAGGCGGTCGCCAAGGCGCGTCTTGAAGAAGTCGTGCGCGGCGCCTGGCCGTTCGCCGTAATCATGCTGGCGACGGCGTTGCTGTTGTGGTTCTGGAAGGGGCTCGCGCTCTACATCCCGTACCACCTTGCGGGCGATTTCCAAGGCTGGTGGACCGCATTGTCCGCGTGGTAGGTGAAGCCGGTACATGCATCGGCGCCGCCAAGGGCGGATTGTCGGCGCCAATTGTCACGAATTCCCGCTCTTCCACCCGATCTGTCGCTGCGTATTGATCTCAATGGCCGGAATCGATGGCCGACACCCCTTCAAACCAAAAGGTTTATCATGAGCCATGAAATCGTTGTTTCGCAGTTCACCAAGATGCTGGGAAATCTGACCGTCATCCTCGACGAGGCCGCGACCTACGCCGACGAGAAAAAATTCGATATCGAGGTTCTGCTGCAATCCTCCCTGGCGCCCGACCAGTTCAATCTGATGCGCCAGGTGCAGGTCGCCTGCGACACCGCGAAGCTTGCCGCCGCCCGGCTGACCGATCGCGAAAAAGACGCACCGGTGCATGACGACGGCGAAAAGACCCTGGGCGATATCAAGGCCCGCATCGCTAGCGTCATCGCCTATCTGAACGACTTCTCCACGGGCGATTTCGCCAATGCGGCGACGCAGCGGATTTCGCAGCCGAGATGGAAGGGCAAGACCCTATCGGGCGAGGAATTCCTGATCCAGCATGCCCTGCCGAATTTCTATTTCCACATCACCATGACCCACGCCATCCTGCGCCATAACGGCGTCGCCATCGGCAAGCGGAACTATCTGGGCGACATGCCTTATCGCGAGCCGGCGTGACCCTGATCGAACCGCGCCGCCGTGTCTGATATTGCACCCGATTCGGATGCCGAGGCGGAGATCGCCGATCTCCGCCGCCGCCTGCGCGGCTTCGGTCTTCACCTGTTGGCGTACTTTGTCGCCATGGCGGTTCTGGTGCCGGTCAATTTGTTCGGGTTTCCGGCGACGTTGTGGTTTCCGTTTCCGATGGTCGGCTGGGGGGCGTTCCTGGCCATCTACGCGGCCTACGCCATGGGCCTGCTGGATGTGTTGATCGGCGATCGCCGCTAGGACTTGGCTGCCCCCGCGGCCGCCGCCGCTGGCCACGAATTAAGACGTTTGATCCGGATGCCCTTTACTTGGCGGCGGAACTGTCCGAGGAGGTGGGGCCGCGTTAACAAACTGATAGCCCCATCAATGGATCCACTGACCCAAGGCGCCCTTGGCGCCGCGTTACCGCAAGCGACGGGCCGCAAATCGGTCGCCGGCGCCGCCGGTGTTTTCGGCTTCCTCGCCGGCATGGCCGCCGATCTGGATGTGTTCATCCGATCCGCGTCGGATCCGTTGATGTTTCTCGACTATCATCGCCAGTTCACCCATGCGCTGATCTTTATCCCGCTCGGTGGCCTGATCTGCGCGCTCATTCTCTACGGGCTGGTCGGCCGGCGCTGGCGGGTCACGTTCAAGCACAGTCTGCTCTATTGTACTCTCGGCTATGCGACGCACGGCTTGCTCGATACCTGCACCACCTATGGCACGATGCTGTTGTGGCCGTTCAGCGACCAGCGTTTCGCCTGGAATGCGGTGTCCGTCGTCGATCCCGTGGTCACGCTTCCCGTCGTCTTCCTGGTTCTCATGGCCGGTCTCAAGAGAAGACGGGGCTACGCGCAAGCGGCCCTGGCGTGGGTGGCCGCGTACATGTCGCTGGGGGTGTTGCAGCGCGACGCCGCCGTCGAGATGGCAAGGGACCTCGCCGCGACGCGCGGACATTCCGTCATTCGCATCGAAGCCAAGCCCAGCTTCGCCAATATCATGGTGTGGAAAACGGTGTATGAAACACCGGCGCGATTTTACGTCGATGCGGTGCGCCCACGCCTGTCCCCGCGAGTCTTCCCCGGTGGTGCGGTCGCGAAACTCGACGTCGCCCGGGATTTTCCCTGGCTCGATCCGAAATCCCAGCAGGCCAGGGACATCGAACGGTTTCGCTGGTTTAGCGATGGTTACGTCGCCCGTGACCCGCGTCGAGCGGACCGGGTGGTCGACATTCGTTACTCGCTGGTGCCCAACGATCTCGCCGCGCTGTGGTCGATCGAATTGTCACCGGACGCCGGACCAGCCGCCCACGCCCGCTTTCGCACCCATCGCGATGGTGTATCGGGAGCGATCAGCACCCTATGGCAAATGATGTTCTCGAATTCAGCGGACTGAGTGACCCGGGGGCGAAACGGTGGCGAATATCGCATAAGTACTATCACGCATTGAATGAGCCCTGCTTGCGGCTATTGTTTCCGGGGTATCGGCCAAACTGGGGCGCGGGCATCGCCTATTTGTCCCAATAATGGTCATGGGGATCCGATAAACATGTCCGAAAATGAGGACAATGTCGTCCGCAGAATGGCGCAGATGCGCCAGGCCTTCATCGATTCGCTCGACGAGCGCGTCGCTGGCCTGACGATGCCGATCGCGGCGTTGCAGGCGGAAGGTTCGGACAGCGACCGCCGCGCCGCGCTCGAGACCCTCTCGAACACCGCCCACAAGCTCGTGGGCGCCGCTGGCACTTTCGGGCTGATGGAAATTTCCGCTATCGCCCGCGATGTCGAACAGATGGCGATGAATGGCTTGCGCGACCCGCACAAGATCACGCCGGCAGACGTCGCGAAATTGGAACGCCTCGCCGATCGGATTGACGTCGTCGCATCGTCACAAAGCGACGCCGCCGTCTATGACGCCCCGCTGTGGAACCTCGCCAATCGACAAGCGGGGGAAGAGAGAACCGTCATCGTCGTCGACGATGACCCGGCTTTTATCAATCACATGGAGCGCCACCTCAGTCTCTTCGGATTCAAGGTCATCGCGCTTCTCGATCACGCGGAACTCCGGCGTGTTCTGGAGTCCACGTCACCGCAAGTACTGATGATGGACATCGTCTTTCCCGACGCGACGGATGCCGGTGTTGCCGCCGTCCGGGCGTTGCAGGACGCGGGCGTGCTCGACTGCCCGGTCATCTTCGTTTCCGCGCGCGGCGATTTTGATGCCCGTTTGGGCGCCGTGCGGCTTGGATGCATGGGGTATCTGGTCAAACCGGTCGATGTGGTCGAACTGGTGGATTTACTGGAACAGGTGACGGGCAGCGTCGCCAGTGAGGCCTATCGCGTCTTGGTCGTCGATGATGACAGCTATGTTTCCAGGTTCAACGCCGCCCTGTTGGAGAGCGCCGGTATTGAGACGGCGATCGTCAATGATCCGCTTCGGATCATGGCGCCGCTTCGGGAACTAAAACCTGACGTCATTCTGATGGACATTCAGATGCCGCAATGCAACGGCTTTGAATTGGCGCAGGTCATTCGCCAGGATTCAAACTTCTTCGATCTACCGATCATTTTCCTGACCGGGTCGGCGGTCGAGAATGCCTGGTTGCTCGCAATGGAATCCGGCGCCAACGAATTCCTGCTCAAGTCCATCGCCCCCAACGAGTTGCTGGCGTCGGTGATCGGGCGCGCCCGTCAATCGCGCGTCCTTGGCGACGTGATGGGGCGCCTGCGGGGCAGCGAGGCACGCTTTCGATCGCTCGCGGAATCGGCCAATGAGGCCATCATGACAATCGATCAGGAAGGCAGGGTCGTTTATTGGAACAAGGCCGCCGAGGAGATTTTCGGCTTCACCCCCAACGATATACTGGGCGCGCGCGCCTCGATTCTCGTTCCCGAGAACGAGCGAGCCGAGTTCCAACGTGGCATGGATGAATTCTGCAAGGGTGGAAGGTGCTGGCGCGCATTGGTTCCGGGTGGGCGCTGACGCCGTTCCTGTCCG
>JAYOFM010000051.1:22994-24715 GCA_038117225.1 Rhodospirillales bacterium | reverse complement strand
CGAATACGAGGAAGGACGCCTCGCGGAAATCTTCATCGACATGCACAAGGAAGGCGCGGCCTTCCGCTCGTTGATGAACAACTTCGCCATCGCCATCTCCATCGGGCTGCAATACGGCGTGCCGCTGGAGGAATACGTGGAAGCCTTTACGTTCACCCGGTTTGAGCCGTCGGGCATCGTCAAGGGCAACGACACGATTAAGATGGCGACATCGATCCTCGACTATATCTTCCGTGAACTGGCGGTCAGCTATCTCGGGCGCAACGATCTCGCCCACGTGGAACCGGCCGACCTGCATCCGGACAGTCTCGGCAGTGGCTCGGATGAAGGCATGTTGAAACGCGGCGATGGCCAGGCCGGAACGGTCCCGATGTTCGCCAGCCAAGGCTACGTGCGCTCCAAGTTCCGCGTCATCGACGGGACGCGGGATACGATTGTCAAGGAAGCCCGCGCCGACAGCACCACCAGCGGCGTCACGCAACTAGTGACGACGGAAATGCATGAAACCGTCAGCGTATCCGAGGAGGTGATGGACGCCACGGACATGCAGATGGGCGCCGTCCGTGAAGCGCGAATGAAGGGGTACGAAGGTGATCCATGTGGCGAGTGCGGCAACTTTACGCTCGTCCGCAACGGCACCTGCCTGAAATGTAACACCTGCGGCGGAACGACCGGATGCTCGTGATGCAAACAACACAACGCGATCACCGGCGTGGCCGCGATACCGAATCCTCTCTGGGAAACTTGGGGCGCGTGTCGGGACTCTGTTCCTGACACGTGCCCATTTTTTTACGCGCACTCAATGGCGTCGCCTGCTCCGCGGGCGTGATAACCACTCTCAAACTGTGGTCGACAACCCGACTGACCGTCGCTAGGCTGCGGATTCAGAACAAAAAATGCATTCGGGGCGTGATATGTCGGAGCATCCTCAATACCGGATATTTGTCGTAGACGACGATCCGCTGGTCATTGATCTGATCAGCCGGTATCTCGAATCGGCGGGGCATGAGTTCGAGACATCGACGGACAGTGCTGATGCCTTGCAACGTATCGGCGTGATGAAGCCAGATTTGGTCATCAGCGACTTGATGATGCCGGGGATTGACGGCTACGAACTCTGCCGACGGGTCAAAAGCGATCCTGAACTCAAGGGTATTCGCTTTATCGTGCTATCGGCCAAGGCATACCAGTTCGATGAAAATCGGGTTTACGAATTTGGCGCCGACGGTTTCATCAGGAAACCGATCGAACTTGAGCCATTTCTCGATTACCTCAAACGCATCATGGACGACCGTATCGACATGGTGTTCTGGGGTGTGCGTGGCACCTTGCCGGTGTCAGGCGGCAAGAGTTTGCGCTATGGCGGCAATACGTCGTGCATGACGTTGGAATTCCCGCGTGGTCAGTATCTCATCTTCGATGGTGGTTCGGGTATCAAGGCACTCGGCGATCACCTGATGCGCGGCCGCAAGAAGCGCTTGAAAGCTAAAATTCTGATCTCCCACCCCCATTGGGATCACATCAACGCCATACCCTTCTTTGCGCCGCTCTACATGCAGGGCAACGACTTTGAGATATTGGGCGCCAATCAGGGTGACACCAGCATGCGCGAGCTTATTTCGGCGCAGATGGATGGCGTATATTTTCCTATCACACTCAGTGAGTTCGCCGCCCGGGTCTATTTCCGTGACTTGGAAGAAGAAACCATCGAGGTCGATGGT
>JAYOFM010000051.1:16776-22899 GCA_038117225.1 Rhodospirillales bacterium | reverse complement strand
CTGTTACATCACCGACAACGAAATGTTCCTTGAGGACAACGAGTTTCACGATCGTTTTTACGAGGAGCAGTTGGCCGATTTCATTCGCGGCGCCGATGCGCTGATTACCGACACCACGTACACCGATGAAGAATACAAGACCAAGGTCGGATGGGGGCATTCCTGTGTTTCCAAGGTCGTCGAGTTGGCACACCGGGGTGAGGTCAAGACGCTCTACCTGTTTCACCACGACCCCGACCAATCGGACGCCGATATCGACAAGAAATTGGAAGTGGCGGAACAACTGCTCATCGACAAGCCGTCCGATACCAAGGTTCTGGCACCGAGCGAAAGCCAGCTTTTCCGAATCTGATCGAGCCAGGCAACACCACGCACCAAGCTCGGTACAAGCCGTCGAGCGGTCTAATGTCCATCCACTGTCACCCACGCGCATGTCACGGAGGATTATCGAATCATGGCTGGAAAGATCGAGGCGCGGCTCGCCGAATTGGGCATCGAATTGCCCGAGGCATCGGCCCCCGCCGCCAACTACGTCCCCTATACGATCAGCGGAAACACGCTCTTTATTTCCGGTCAGGTTACATTCTGGAATGGCGAGCTGCGATATCTCGGCAAACTGGGTGATACCATCAGCGTCGAAGACGGTTATCAGGCGGCGCGTTTGTGCGGACTCAATCTGATCGCTCAAATGCGCGCCGCCGCTGGTGGTGATCTCGGCCGTGTGGCGCGGGTCCTCAAACTTGGCGGGTTCGTTAATTCGACGCCTGATTTCACCGACCAACCTAAGATTATTAACGGCGCGTCTGACCTGATGGTCGAGGTGTTCGGCGACGCTGGCCGCCATGCCCGTTTCGCCGTCTCCGCGGCATCGTTGCCGCTCGGTGTCTCGGTCGAGGTAGACGCCGTCGTCGAGCTTTCATAGATCATCCATGTCCGCCAAGGCTGCCAGCTCCGACAGCCCCGGTTCCAATCCAGGCCCCGGCAGGATCATCTCGTTGCTGCCTAGCGCGACGGAAATCGTGCATGGCCTCGGATTTGGCGCGAATCTTGTTGGGCGGTCGCACGAATGCGACTTCCCTGCCGGCGTCGAGGCGTTACCCGTCTGCACCCGCCCCCGGGTCATTCTTGAAGGTTCCAGCGCCGACATTGACCGCAGCGTAAAACAGGCCTTGCAGGATGCCGTTGCCATCTACGAGGTCCTGAAAGACAAATTATCCGAGCTGGCGCCGGACCTTCTCGTCACGCAGGATCAATGCGATGTCTGTGCGGTCAGTCTGGCCGAGGTTGAACTGGCTTTGGCGGCGACGTTGGGCACGGCGGCACGCATTGTTTCGCTGAACCCAACCGATCTGGCGGCGGTATATATGGACATCGCCCGCGTCGCGACCGCGCTTGGCGCCGAGGCGGCGGGGACTTCACTGATCAATGAGATGACAGACCGCATCGGCGCCGTCGCGGCTAAGACGTCGGCCATCCAAAACCGCCCCCGCATCGCGACGATCGAGTGGTGTGATCCGCTGATGGCGGCTGGCAACTGGGTCCCGGAACTGATTTCACTGGCCGGTGGAATCGATATTTTCGGCAACGCCGGCCAACACGCGCCGTGGATCGAGGACGCGGCGCTGCTGGCCGCGGACCCGGACGTTATCATCTTCATGCCGTGCGGTTTTGACCTGGCTCGTACCCATGCCGAGGCACGGGCGTGCCTGGAACGTCCTGGTTGGTCGAGCCTCAAAGCCGCGACCACGGGGCGGATTTATTCCACGGACGCCAACGCCTATTTCAACCGGCCCGGCCCGCGTCTCGCCAACAGCACCGAAATACTAGGCGAAATAGTGCATCCAGAACTGTTCGGCGAGAACGGTCACGGCACCAGCTGGCGACGGATCGCGCCGCCTGACGTGCACGATGCCTGACGGTCGCGAGGCCACGGCCGTCCGTGTCATTCAAAGCCTGGGCGATGTCGCGCCGGCGGCGTGGGACGCCTGTGCCGGCGCCGACAATCCGTTCGTCAGTCACGCTTTCCTGTCGGCGTTGGAGGAGTCCGGCTCGGCGACAGCGGAAAGCGGCTGGCTCGGTCAGCACCTGCTGATCGAGGATGAAGCCGGGGAAGTCCTCGCCACCGCACCGCTTTATCTGAAAAATCATTCCTACGGGGAGTACGTGTTCGACTGGGGCTGGGCAGATGCTTTCGAGCGCGCCGGTGGGCGTTATTATCCGAAATTGCAGTGCTCCGTACCGTTCACACCGGTGACGGGGCCGCGTCTGATGGTACGGGCCGATCAGGATGAAACGCGCACGGCTGAACTGCGCGATACCCTGGTGTCCGCCATGGTAACGCTGGCTGGCCGTCACGACATCTCGTCGGTGCACATAACCTTTCCGACGGAGTCCGAATGGAAAGGCATGAGCGAACGTGGACTGCTCATGCGCCTGGGCCAGCAGTTCCACTGGCATAATAATGGCTATGCGAGCTTCGACGACTTTCTTGCCGCGCTGTCATCGCGTAAGCGCAAGGCGATTCGCAAGGAACGCAAGGCGGTCCACGAAACCGACCTTCGTATTGCAACGCTGACCGGCAGCGATATCGAGGAACGACACTGGGATGCGTTCTATGGCTTCTATCTGGCGACAACGGATAAGAAATGGGGATCCAGCTATCTGACCCGGGAATTCTTCTCGTTGCTTGGCGAACGGCTGGGCGACCGGGTGCTATTGATCCATGTCTCCGATGCGGAAGGCCGCTCGATTGCCGGTGCCCTCAATCTTATTGGGAGCGACACCCTCTACGGCCGAAATTGGGGCTGCCTGCGCGAAGTGCCATTTTTGCATTTCGAGGCTTGTTACTACCAAGCAATCGATTACGCCATTGCCCACGGTCTGGCGCGCGTGGAGGCCGGCGCGCAGGGCCCGCACAAGATACAACGAGGTTATACGCCGAGCCCAACCTATAGCGCTCACTGGGTGGCGCACGAGGGACTTGCACGCGCGGTGTCGCATTTCATCGACGACGAACGCGCCGCCGTCGAGCGCGAGATCGAATACCTTAAAGGTCAAAGCCCCTTCCGCGAGGACGTCTGACCCGCCCACGTCCCCTAAGCACAGCCGCCAAGCGACTCATTCCTCGTTAACCTTTGTTTACTATGCTGATCCCCGGACATTGGGACAGCGACGGAAAACGTGGGACGTGGATCATGAGAACGCGCATTCAGTTCGTGGGTATGGGTTTCTTTCTAGCCGTCGCCGCTTTCACGGCGGTAATGCTGGCGATGATGGCATCCCCCCTGCCCGCCCTCGCCGTTTCCGGCGGTCAGTGCATCGGCCTGGTACGCGGCGGCGGCGGTGAACATTTGGTCAATCGTTGCGGCGACTGCCGCATGGCCACGGTTCTACGCAGCCGGCCTGGGTCCGGCTTGCCGGCCAGCCGTCAGTTCAGCCTGCGCGCTAAATCGGATCTGCGGCTGCCATTCAAGGGGCCAGGGCATTCACGAGTGACCGCCGACCTTCCCTGCAAAGGCTCCGCTGACGAGGCACCAAACCTGGTGTCACCACGCGGTACCCCCCGAGATGCCAACACCAAGCTCGACCAACAGGTCGTCGCTCCTCAGGCAGCAGCAAAATGCCTATCCTTGACGCGCACCGTCAGTGGCGGCGTCGCCGTCAATAATTCATGCGCTTTCTGTCGTGTGGCCGGCATTCATCGTCAGGACATCAGCGGCCAGCGAACACAGCGCGAGGTTTTGGTCTTGCAAGGCGGAGCGACCAAGCTGGTTCCACAAAAGGGTTTCGCGCGGATCGGTTTGCTCGGCGAACTGGAATGCCGCAAGCCATCATGACAGACCCCGCGCTCGCGGAGCTCTCCAGCCGGGTCGCCGCCGACCCAAATGATTGGGATGCTCGCCATCGCCTCGCCTTCGCTCAACATCAAGCCGGCGACACCAGTAGTGCCGTAGAGCTTATGCGTGCAGCGATTCGCATCGCCCCTGAAAAAGCGTTGTTGCACAATACGATGGGCGTGCTTCATCACGCCTCGGGGCGCATCGGTCCTGCCGTGGCACATTACCAGGAAGCCATCGCGCTCGATCCTGCATTTCAACCGCCATACGACAATGTCCAACGCGCGCTGAATCGCGGCGGCACGGCGAACGAACTTTTTTCCACGTACGATCCCAGACTCATGGATGAAAGATCCACCGGCACCAAACGGGTGATGGTGGTCAGCCACGTACCCCAGGAACGCATTTATTGATCAATACCTTGGCGCTGAATTTTCGCCATTCTGCGCTGTGGGTCGACGTCGAAACCTCAGCGACAGCCGACGGGCGCGCGCCGACCATCACACCGTTCCTTGATGCTTTGCCGGACGCGCCATTCGCAAATGTGTTGAAATCTCACCACTCGGTGGAGATGTTCCAGGGGCGCCTCACCAGGCTCTCCGATAGCATACATATTTTCTATGTCTACCGAGATGGCCGCGACGTGATGACGAGTTTTTGGCGTTTCGCCAACGACGGCGGTGGAATTGATGAAGGCCCGAGACGGGACAGCGTCGGTGCGTTCATGTCAGCGCCGCCGAGCGGCCGCACGCTGCTATTTCAGACACGTCCGCCCGCTGACATGCTGGATCGCTGGATCAACCATGTGACCCATTGGCTCGACGAATCCGAGCGCCCAAACGGAATCGTTACGGCGGTACGCTACGAGGATTTGATCGAAGATTTCGATAACACGCTCGACGTTATCGCCGAAGCCCTAGGCGCGGCGGCTTTCCATCGCGCCAAACCAAGCCTCAGACTAGCGTCGGTGGCACCTTGGCGCGGCTGGTCCGGCAACTGGTGAGAGTTTTTCGATGACCATGCGCGCGCGCTTTTTACCCAGCGCGCCGGCGACCTCATCAAGCGACTAAACTACGACGATACCTGAAGGGCTTTCTGGCGGCATAGCCTACTCGACTACCGCAGGGACCTTGGGTTTCTTCTTCCTATTGTTTGAAGGCTTGCTGACCTTTGGCTTCGGATATTCGAATGCCGGTTTGCCGTTGTTGATGGTAACCAGAACGACGCCACCCTTCTCCAGCTTGCCGAACAGCAGTTCCTCGGCCAGCGGTTTCTTAATGTTTTCCTGAATGATCCGGGATAGCGGCCGAGCACCGTAGAGCCGGTCGTAGCCTTTCTTTGCCAGCCATTCGCGAGCTTCCGCCGACAATTCGATCGTCACCGCGCGATCCTCGAGCTGGCTTTCCAATTCCATGATGAACTTTTCGACGACCTTGGATACGACTTCCGGTGACAGCGCGGCGAATTGGATAATGGCGTCGAGCCGGTTGCGGAATTCCGGCGTGAACATGCGCTCGATGGCTTCGGAATCTTCACCGATGCGCTCTGTTCTCTCGAATCCGACCGCCGGCTTCGCCATGTCGGCGGCGCCGGCATTGGTGGTCATGATCAAAATGACGTTGCGGAAATCAACGCTCTTGCCGTTGTGGTCGGTCAGCTTTCCGTGATCCATGATCTGCAACAGGATATTGAACAGATCAGGATGGGCTTTTTCGATCTCGTCGAGCAGCAATACCACATGAGGATGCTGATCGACGGAATCGGTTAACAATCCACCCTGGTCGAAACCAACGTAGCCCGGCGGCGCGCCGATCAGTCGCGAAATGGAATGCCGTTCCATATATTCGGACATGTCGAAGCGCACCAGTTCAACACCCAGTGTCAGCGCCAGTTGACGCGCCACCTCGGTCTTGCCGACACCGGTGGGGCCCGAAAACAGGTATGAACCGATAGGCTTTTGCGGTTCTCGCAAACCGGCGCGGGCAAGTTTAATGGCGGATGATAACTGTTCGATCGCGTTGTCCTGGCCATACACGACCCGCTTCAAATCCTGATCCAACGTCATCAGGGCCTGGCGGTCGTCGCGCGATACGCTCTTCGGCGGGATGCGGGCGATCTTGGCAACCACTTCCTCAATGTCCTTGACCGTCACGGTCTTCTTGCGGCGATTTTCCGGCACCAGCATGCGCGATGCGCCGACTTCATCAATGACGTCGATCGCCTTGTCCGGCAGCTTGCGATCGTTAATGTAACGGTCGGCAAGCTCGACGGCGGCGCGCAGTGATTC
>JAYOFM010000051.1:0-16691 GCA_038117225.1 Rhodospirillales bacterium | reverse complement strand
GCGTATAGCGGACGTGATGATGATCCTCGAAATTAGATTTTAGGCCGCGAAGGATTTTCACCGTCTCGTCGATGGAGGGTTCATTGACATCAATCTTCTGGAAGCGCCGAACCAGGGCGCGATCCTTCTCGAAATACCCACGATATTCCTTATAGGTGGTCGAGCCCATGCACCGCAGTAGACCACCCTGCAACGCCGGCTTGAGGATATTCGAAGCATCCATGGAACCGCCAGACGTCGCACCGGCACCGATCACCGTGTGAATCTCATCAATGAACAGGATGGCGCCTTCGATGCCCTCCAGTTCCGTCATCACCGCCTTCAAACGCTCCTCGAAATCACCGCGGTAGCGGGTGCCGGCCAGCAGCGACCCCATGTCGAGTGAATAGATGGTGGCGTTGGCGAGCACCTCTGGCACATCACCATCAACGATGCGCTTGGCCAGGCCCTCGGCGATGGCGGTCTTTCCGACGCCCGGATCGCCCACATAAAGCGGATTATTCTTGTTACGCCGGCACAAAATTTGGATTGTGCGTTCAACCTCATGCTCACGGCCGATTAGCGGATCGATACGCCCGTCGGCCGCCTTGCGGTTGAGGTTGACGCAGTATGCATCAAGCGCTTCCGACCCCTTGCGCACGACCTGTTCTCCGTCGACATCCTCATCGGCGCCGTGCACGGTTCGGGCGTCTGACATCCCCGGGACCTTGGCAATCCCGTGTGAAATATAATTCACCGCATCATAGCGCGACATGTCATGCAATTGCAGGAAATAGACGGCGTGCGATTCGCGTTCGGCGAACAGTGCCACCAGCATGTTGGCGCCCGTCACTTCCTCGCGACCCGATGACTGCACATGAATGACGGCACGCTGAACGACACGCTGAAAACCTTCGGTCGGTTTCGGTTCGTTGGCCACCATGCTGACCATGTCGGCCAATTCGGTATCCAGGAACTCGACCAGGTCATTGCCCAGTTGCTCAAGGTCGACACCGCAGGCGCGCAGCACCGCGACCGCGTCCTGATCCTCCGTCAATGAGAGCAAGAGGTGTTCCAGGGTCGCGTACTCATGACGGCGCTCGGTGGCGTAGGCGAGCGCGCGACGCAGCGTTTGTTCGAGGTTGGGCGACAGCATAATAATTGTTTACTCCGTCTTCGATGAACGGTTTCGGGGATCCACGAATTGCACCAATGTTGTTCGCGCATCGGGATCAATCATCATCGTCCTCCCCATCGCCATCTTTTTCAATGGTACATTGCAGGGGATGTTGATGTTGCCGCGCCAGGTCCATGACCTGTCCGACCTTCGTTTCCGCGACTTCATAGGTAAAGACGCCGCACACACCAACGCCTCGCTGATGGACATGCAACATGATCTGCGTCGCTTGCTCCGCCGTTTTGGCGAAGAAACGTTCCAGCACGTGGACGACGAATTCCATCGGCGTATAGTCGTCGTTCAGCATCAGCACCTTGTACATGGACGGCTTCTTGGTCCGCGTACGGGTCTGAACGGCTAGGCCGGTGCCGCCATCATCATCGTCATCCTGCCGCCGGATCGGGTCCTTGGGTTCTGCCATTTTACCTCTCGCTGACCGGCCGCTGATCGCGGGCCGCGCGGGCCAGAATGCCGGGCCGGTTCCGCTAATCCACAGTTTAATTATATGGGATAGGGAGGCGACGGCGAAAGCCCGCGTTATGCAGATAAGCACGCGGGCCGGAAATTTCCAGAGCTATGGCTTGTGGCCGCGACAGTCGATTGGCGGAATGACTAGTCGCGGCGAATGAAGGTCAAAAAGGAGATAGCGTCCGGCGGTGGGAGGGTCCGCCGGATGCCCTCGTATGCTGCCCGCTCCCAAGGGAGGTAGGGGGGATGGGTCGGCTAGGCAGCAAGCGGCTTGGAGAACTGCTCGACGCTCTTGCTGACCACGGTGGTGATCGGCTCGACGGCTTCCTCTGCGACCTTGGTCGACAGGTCGCTCAGCTTGCGGCCTTCATCGACGATCTTCTTGTAGTTGGCACGGGCGAGGTCGTTCTGAACGCTGACCACGTCCTGCACCGACTTGCAGGCGAACATTTTCTTGGTCGCGGCAACGCCATCGTGTAGCGACGCCTCGGCAAGGCCGAGGAGCAGCTTATTCACGTCCTGCGCGCCCTTGACCAGAATTTGGTTGGATTTCATTACAGCATCGACGTGGGCCTTGGAGGCGCTGACCATGTCTTCATAGCCCTTGAACGCCTCCGCGCCTGCTTTCTTGGTGGCCTCGACGTGCTCCTGGCTCATCGCGGCGGCCTTTTCGACACTCTTGGTCGCGGCATCGGTTCCGACCTTGACGGCGGCTTCGACGGTTTCCTTGCCGGCGGCAACGGCGGCTTCAACGACCTCGGCCGGGGTATCGGCCTTTTTGGCGGGGGTCTTGGTGATCTTCGTGGATTTCATGGCCATGATTCTATCTCCTATCAAAAAACCGGAATTCAGTGTTTACGCGACAACATTCCGGCGACTTGGTGCGGCGGGCTTCGTGCAGACGATCCGCTGTACGCCACATCCGCGTTCAATTGGCATGCCGCACTGCAGCATTAACACCTGTATACATTCGGAATTGGCGATAAGTCAAGACATTTTTGTGCACTGCAATATAAAAAATATATTCATCTTATTGTTATTTTTCAATGTTTTACATAACTGCTAATTTCGTAAAAAGATATTTTCACGCAATTGCAATAAAATTATTCCCGCTTCTGCGATCAGATGCGGGGCCACGCCGCGTTAACGAAATATTATCGCCCGGACGCTAGGAAATGATTGATTCGGTTGCGATTTTTCATGTGACGCCTATCGGGGCTCCGGTTAAGATGACAACCGATCAGGGAAAGACGACCAGGGGAACCTGTAGCCGTGGGGATTGAGCCGATTCGACCAAAACCGACCGACACGACGGCTGCGGGGAATTGCCGAGTTATCACGGATTTCGTCTCGCGTGCGCTTGCCGTTGCCATCATGGTGCTGACGATTCTCAGCGTATCCATCCAAGCCGGAGAAGCGAAATTCGCCAGCATGGTCATCGACGCCGATACCGGAAAGGTTCTGCATCAGGTCAATCCGGATACGCGGAATTACCCGGCGTCCCTGACGAAAATGATGACCCTGTACAAGATCTTCGAACGTGTCGACCAAGGTAAGTGGTCGATGGCGACGCGGATTCGCATTTCAGCTCGCGCGGCGCGCCAACCGGCATCACGCCTCGGCCTTCGCGCCGGCGACATGATCACGGTTGAAGAAGCCATCCTGTCGCTGATCACAAAATCCGCCAACGATATCGCAACGGCCGTCGCCGAAGGTATCAGTGGTCGCGAACGGGACTTTGCACTGAAAATGACGGCGACCGCCCGGCGCCTCGGCATGCGCAGCACCACGTTCCGCAATGCATCCGGCCTGCCGCATCGGGGACAGATGTCGACGGCGCGGGACATGGCGCGCCTGGCGCGGGCGCTGATGCGTGATTTTCCGCACTATTACCACTATTTTTCGACGCCCTCATTTGAGTTCCGTGGCGCCACCCACAAGAACCACAACAAGCTACTGAAGAGTTATCCCGGGGCTGATGGACTGAAAACCGGGTATATACGCGCCTCGGGCTTCAATTTGGTCGCCTCGGCGGCACGAAACGGCCAGCGAGTGATCGGCATCATCTTCGGTGGGCGCTCGTCGACGATGCGCAACCGTTTGATGGTTAATCTGCTCGACAAGGGCTTCCGATTGACAAGCGGACGCGCCGGTTTGCGAATCACATCCGCCGCGCCGCCCGCCCCCATCGCCGCGACCGCGAAAACCGCGCTGGCTGCCGAGCCAAAGAGGGAAGCAGAAAAATCAACGAAAACACCCACGGCGTCCAAACATGCCTGGGGCATCCAGGTCGGCGCCTTCGCCAAACAATCTCAGGCCCGTAGCGCCGCAGAAAACGTCGCAAGCAAATTGCCCAGTCTGATGACCAACGGCCGAATCGCCGTGGTGCCGCTGCAAAAACGCAACGGTCGCACGCTGCATCGCGCACGCATTCACGGTCTAACGCAACGCCAAGCCTATCGTGCCTGTAAGCTGCTCAAGGATTGTCTGCAAGTACGGCTGGCCGATCCCTTGGAAGTCGCCTCGGCGGCTCGATAAACGCTCTGACGCCCGACCAATTTTTCTGATTAGCTGAACGACGGCGGCTCAATGCCGCTTTCGCGCAGTTGCGCGGCTACCTGTTGTTTGAGCCGGTCGAGCCCGTCAGGGGTCGCCGATTCGCAGCGGACCACGAGAGCGGCCTGCGTATTGGAAGCACGTAGCAACCACCATCCGTCTGCGGTTTCGACACGCACGCCATCGATATCGAGCACATTTGCATTCTTGTCGCCAGCAAGGCGAACGCGCGCTTCCTCGATAACCGCGAATTTTCGATTCTCCGCGCAATCGAAGCGAACCTCCGGCGTCGCGACGGTTTTCGGCAACGCATCGAGAAGTTCCGCCAGGCTCGCGCCGCGTCGCTTCAAGCCCGACAACAGGCGTACCGCGGCATACAGGGCATCGTCGTAGCCGTAATACCGGTGCTTGAAGAAGATATGGGCACTCATTTCCCCAGCCAGCGGCGCCCCCACTTCGACCATCTTTGATTTGATATGCGAGTGGCCGGCCTTCCACAGCATCGGCACCCCGCCCATACGCGTAATCTCGTCAGTGAAGATACGGCTGCCCTTGATATCGCAGATTATCGTGGCGCCGGGATGATCTCGCAGCACCTCCGCCGCCAGCAACACCAGCAGTTGATCACCCCAAATGACCCGGCCGTGGGCGTCGATGACGCCGATGCGGTCCCCATCGCCATCGAACCCGATCCCGAGATCGCAGCCTTCCTCCGCCACCACGGCCTTTAACTGCGCCAGATTGGCTTCAACCGTCGGATCAGGATGATGCGCCGGAAACGTGCCGTCGATGGTGGCGTTGATCAACGTGTGGCGGCCAGGCATGCGATCGGTCAGCACCTTCACCACGTCGCCCGCCGCACCGTTGCCAGGGTCCCAGGCGACGGCTAGGTCGTCCATGTCCAAATCTTGCAGCAGGCGTTCGATATAGGCCTCGGCGATGTCGTGGCTGGCATCGCTGCCGGTACCAACGATGAATTCTCCGCTCGCCGCACAGGCGCCGAGGGCCTGGATATCGTCGCCGAAGAAGGCCCGCCCCTTCAGGGTTAGTTTGAGGCCATTGTAATCAGGCGGATTATGCGAACCGGTGATCATCACCCCCGCGTCGGTTTGCAAGTAATGGGTGGCGAAATACAGCATCGGCGATGGCCCCAGGCCGACACGGTCCACGTGCAGGCCGGTCGCCATCAAGCCGGCAACAACGGCGGCCTCAAGGTCCGGCGAACTGAGGCGACCATCATAGCCGACGGCGACGCTACGGCACCCCTCGGAGATGGCGAGCGTACCGAACGCGCAGCCGATGGCGGTGACATCATCCGTCGACAGTGTTTCACCGAAAATACCGCGAATATCGTATTCGCGCAGAATTGTCGGATCGAGGCGGTGCTGGCCAGCCATGAACCGCGCCCTCAGGCGCCGTTGACGGCTGGCCGCCCGATGGAGGTGTATTCGAACCCCGCGCCGGCCATTTCATCCGGATTATAGATATTGCGCAGATCGACCATGACCGGCCGTTTCAGCAAATCCTTGATGCGGTCAAGGTCAAGCGCGCGGAATTCATTCCATTCCGTGACAATGGTCAGGACATCCGCGCCCGCCATGCAGGAATAGGCATCGTCGCACCAGACCACGTCAGCCATCATTTCACGGGCCTCGTCCATACCCTCGGGATCATAGGCGCGCACGGTGGCACCGGCGGCCTGAAGGCCGGCGACGATGTCGATGCTCGGGCTTTCGCGCATGTCGTCGGTATTGGGCTTGAAGGTGACGCCAAGCATGGCGACGGTTTTGCCCGTGGCGTCGCCGCCCAGCGCATCGACAATACGTCGCGCCATTTGCTTCTTACGTTGGTCATTGATGGTGACGACTTGTTCGACGATGCGTAGCGGACTGTCGAAATCCCTCGCCGTCGATACCAATGCAAGCGTGTCCTTCGGAAAACACGAACCGCCGTAGCCGGGACCGGGATGAAGGAATTTGCGGCCGATACGGCCATCAAGGCCGATACCCCGCGCCACGTCATGCACGTTGGCACCGACCTTCTCGCACAGATCAGCGATTTCGTTGATGAAGGTAATTTTCGTCGCGAGGAAGGTATTGGCTGCGTATTTGATCAGCTCGGATGTCCGCCGGTTGGTAAAAACGATCGGTGTTTCAATAAGATAGAGAGGGCGGTAGAGCTCGCGCATGCGTTCCTGCGCGCGCTCCGATCCGGTGCCGATGACAACGCGATCCGGCCGCATGAAGTCTTCTATGGCCGCCCCCTCACGCAAAAACTCAGGGTTCGACACCACATCCACATCGGCGTCGGGATTGGCCTCGGCAATGACGCGTTCAACCTCGTCGCCAGTCCCAACGGGAACCGTCGACTTGGTGACCACGACCGTATAGTCACCGACGGCCGCGGCAATCTCCGCTGCCGCCGCGTAAACGTAGCTGAGATCCGCATGGCCATCGCCGCGCCGGCTTGGTGTGCCGACGGCAATGAACACCGCATCGGCTGCCTTGACCGCATCCGTAAGGTCAGTCGTAAAGGATAGGCGTTTAGCCGCAACGTTGCTCGCGACAACCTCGGCGAGGCCAGGTTCGAAGATCGGCATGCGACCGTTATTAAGGCCATCGATTTTTGCGGCGTCCTTATCGACGCAGACGACGCTGTGGCCGAATTCGGAGAAGCAAGCGCCGGAAACGAGCCCGACGTAGCCGGTGCCGATCATCGCAACGTGCATGAATGAAATTCCTCGACAATCTATCTGTTAGAGGATGTCCGCGAGGACAGTTCGGATATCGCCACCCAGGTCATCGCGTGCCGCCGCAAACGCGACGTTGGCGGCGACGAACCCGAGTTTGGTTCCACAATCAAAACGACGGCCGTCGAAACGAACGCCGAAGAACGGCACCCGATCGAGCGTCGCGGCCATGGCATCGGTGAGTTGAATTTCGTTGCCGGCGCCGCGCTCTTGCTTATCCAGGTGGTCGAATACTTCGGGCTGCAGGATATAGCGGCCGATAATCGACAGCGTCGACGGCGCGTCGGCCGGGTCCGGCTTCTCGACCAGCCCCTGGGCACGGGCGACGCGGCCATCGTCCTCGGCGACATCGAGAATGCCATATCGGTTGGTCTGGTCGCGCGGCACGTCCTCGACCGCGACGACGTTACCACCCGTTTTGTTGTAGACCTCGATCATCTGCTTCAACGCGCCCGGCGACGCTTGGATCAAATCGTCCGGCAGCAGCACGGCGAATGCGTCATCCCCAAGGGTCTGGCGGGCGCACCAGACGGCATGACCGAGGCCAAGCGGCGCCTGCTGACGCGTGTAGGAAAGATAGCCGGGATCGGGGAAATCGCGCACGATGGTCAATTCCGCATGCTTGCCACGCGCTTCGAGGACCTGTTCCAGTTCGACGGCGTGGTCGAAATGGTCTTCCATGATGCTCTTGCCGCGGCCGGTGATCAGGATCAGGTCCTCGATCCCGGCCTCGATCGCTTCTTCCACGGCGTACTGAATCAGCGGCTTGTCGACGACCGTCAGCATTTCCTTCGGCAGAGTCTTGGTCGCGGGTAAAAAACGCGTACCCAGACCGGCGACCGGAAACACCGCCTTCTTCACGGGTCGGACCATGGAATGCTCCTGATTGAGGGTAAAAAACCCCTACTCGGCGCGGCCTTTCTGCCACACCAATCCAGCGCCCGCAAGGTGCCGTCCGTCGGCTTCCGACAGCGGAAACGGCCACGTCGCGCCTTACTTGCCGAGAAGAATGTCCTTGGCTTCGTTGATCTTCGCCGCCAGATAGTCGGAACCGCCCTTATCAGGGTGCAATCCGGCGATCAGGCGGTGGTGCGCGGCCTTGATTTCAGCATCGCTGGCTCCGTTTTCCAGGCCGAGCACCTGCAGTGCCTCTGCTCTATCCATGGCACCGCCCGTCCCCGCATTAGGCCCTGACTCACCGCCACCGTAGTCGCGCCAGTCCGGATAGGCGCGATCCAGGTAGGCCTCCAGCACCCGAGCCGACTCTGCGTCGTCATGGCATTCACCGAGGAGCGCAACCAGATCCCGCGGCGGTAGTGTCTCCAGGCGACTGCCGGCGAAGGCACCGGCCAATATTTCGCCCGAAATATCGCCTGAATCGTGATCCAGGCGAACACGCAGGAAGCGGGTTTCGATTTCTGAACTCTCACCGCGGCCGCGCCCGCCCATACCCTGCGCCATGCGTTGGAAATTCTTTGCCGCGCGCGCCACCTGACGAGCGCGGAAGAACCACGGTAGCAGTGCCGGCAAGGCGAATAACGCCCACGCCAATCGCCCCGAAGTGACAAAGAACAGCACGACAATGCATATGAGCCCGATCAAGCCCCATTTTACGACCTTGATCAGTGTCTTGGGATCGGCGTTGACGAACCAGCTGCTGGCCAAAATAAGCCCCGCGACCAGGGCGATACCGAGAATCAGATACGGAAACATCAACCTTTTCCCGCGACCTGGTGGGCGATCCGCAATACGTCGCCGCCACGCCGTCGCGCCATGTCCTCAAGCGCCGGACGACCTCCGGCAGCAAAGACGGCAACGGCGCCGAGCAAATTGCGTAGGTTCTCAGCGCTCGATGCATCGAAACGGCACACCGCGCCGCCCGTCAGTCGGGCGATCTGTTGAAAGGCAAAACTGGCAATCGCGTTGTCGCCTTCGTGGAACATGAACGCCGGCACACCAAGAATACCCAATTCACCAGCGATACGGCCGAGAGCGTCGACGTCTTCTTCAACGCAGTCACCGACGAAAACCAGGGCGTTGACCCGTCTCTGCTTTGTTTCGTTGACTGCGTGCTGCAGAACCTTGCCGATCTGGGTTTCGCCAGCGAGGCAGGTGACGGACGTCATCAACCGCAGCAACTCGGATTCGTTGTCGGTCCAGCCGGAAACGCGGAACTCGCCAAATCCGCGATAAAACGCGAGTTGGATGTCGAGGCCGCCAAGATTGGCGGTTTCCTGAAACATTTCACCCTGGATACGCGCCGCCGAATCCCACGTCGGCTGGCGGCTTGCCGTGGCATCCATGGCGAACATCAACCGACCACGCTCGCCGGAACGCCGGCCCACCGGCGTCACCGCGAGCTTGCTCAGGAACGCATCGACATCCGATTTCAATGTCTTGCGGCTCGGCAGGCTGTCATCGTCAGACGCCATGGTATGCCTCGTGAGGGCTTAAGATCATCAATCAGTTAGATAGTGCGCTTGGTGCCGTGTCGCCAGTCTCGCTCTCGGCGGCATGGGAAATCGCATCATCCAATCGGATGGCGTCGACCAATCGGTGAACTTCGCGACGGGCGGCAATATGTGACATGGTCAGCGCCTGTTTACCGAATTCATCCTTCAGATCGAGGATGGTCAGGCCAACCAAGAACAGTTCACGGAAGATCACCCGCTCGCCAAGCCCACCGACAACACGAAAGCCGATGCGGCCGGCCAGTTCATCCAATGTTCGGCCCATGTCGCGCTTGTTGTGGGCATCCAGGTTGGTCAATCGATTACGCACAACGATCCAATCGACACCGGTCGCTTCCGCTCCGTCGCGTTCCGCCTTGCGTTTCTTGGCCTCCCAGACCATTTCGGCGTACTGGCTAGGCCCCAGGATGCTCATCTGCTGGCCGTCCAAATGGGCCAGGACATCGAGATCAATGAAACTGTCGTTGATCGGCGTCACCAACGTATCAGCATAGGAATGTGCCAATAAGGACAATATGTTAGCCGTTCCGGGCGTATCGATAACCACGACGTCCGCATGCAGGCTGGCGCCTTCGATCAGCAATTTCAGGCGCTGTTCATCCTCGGCCATTTCCTCCGATGTCGGACCGAGGGCGCCACGACCTTCCAAAGCGTGGTGTTGCGGTAACGGATAGTCACGCCCCATGGCGCGATTGAACTTACGCCGATTAGTCAAATATCGACTCAGTGTGCCCTGGCGAGGATCCACGTCGATGCTGGCGACCTTGAGGCCGCGCGCCAACAGACCGACGATCAGATGCATGGCCGCGGTCGATTTACCGCTGCCGCCCTTCTCGTTCCCGACAACGAGAATATGCGCGCCCTTATTCACCTCGTCGCTTCCGGTCTGAAATGGGTGGGGGTCATGCCGATCGTATCCAGACGGCGGTGTCGTGAAAGACAGCGCCACCAGCCGGATAGGCACGCTCGGCGCTGATCAGCGTGTTAATCCCCAAACCACCCTCGAAGCAGCGGTTGGGCCAGATTCCTTCGACCACGACCACGCCGCGCTGCAAGCCATCGAACGGCCGCGCATGCACCACGACATCGCCCAACCGGTTGCCGAGGAGCACCTTGGAGCCCTCGACGACACCGAGATCAGCGCAATCATCCGGGTGGATCAACGCGGTCGGGCGTTCTTCTTTCTTTATCGAGGTTGGTGTTTCGGTGAACGACGTATTGAGAAATCGCCGGGCAGGCGCCGCCACCATCCGGAACGGATGCTCGTCATTTGCCTCGTCGATCACCGCCATGTGGTCGGGAAACGCCGGCATCTCGTTGCCCCGTTCGCCGAACGACGCCCAATCCGGCATGAAGCGGAAACGGCCGTCCGGATGTCCGAACCCATTAAGAAAGTGAGCGTCGTCAAACGGTTTCGTGCAATCAATCCAGCCCGCGTCGTAGGTTTCCTCGGCTCCCGCATGACCGGTGGCGCGCAGGGCGTGATCCATCAGGCCCCAGGCGCTCATATCAAAAGCGGGATAATCGGTGCCGAGGCGCTTGGCGATACCGTTGATGACCTCGACGTTGGAGCGGCATTCACCGGCGGGTTCGATCAGCTTTCGCGTCGCCTGAAGATAAACGTGGCCACCGCCCTGATAGAAATCATCGTGTTCCAGAAACATGGTCGCCGGCAGCACGATGTCGGCGTAGGTCGCCGTGTCGGTCATGAATTGTTCGTGCACGCACAGGAATAAATCGTCACGCGACAGGCCTTCGAGAACCAGACGGGTTTCCGGCGCCACCTCGGCCGGGTTGACGTTTTGCATCAACATGGCCGTCACCGGCGGCCCGCCCCGTAGACTTTCCGCATCACCGGTCAACACCGGGCCGATGCGCGACATGTCCAGCTCCCGGGTACTCGGGTCGACGATATCCAGTCCCTTTATGAGGGTCTGATCGACGCCGAAGATATGCCGGTTTGAATGCAGCGCGCCGCCGCCCTTGACCTTCCACTTGCCGGCCACCGCGGGAAGGCAACTGACCGCATGCATGTTGGCGGAGCCGTTACGCGAGCGCGTGAAGCCATAGCCGACGCGGATAAACGCGCGCGCCGTCTCGCCATACAGCCGCGCGAAGGCGACGATATCATCGGCGGCGAGCCCCGTGATCGTCGCCGCCCAATCAGGGCCGCGCGTCGACAGATGCTGCTGCAGTCGCTTCGGCTCGTCGGTGAAGCGGTCCATGTAATCCCAGTCGGCGAACCCTTCTTGAAACAGCACGTGCATGACAGCGCAGGCGAGCGCGCCATCGGTGCCGGGTCGCGGCGCCAGATGGATGTCGGCGACGGCGGCGGTCGGCGTGCGATAGGGATCGATAACGACCAATTTGGCGCCACGCGCCTTCCGCGCCCGCGCGATGTGGGTCATGACGTTGACTTGCGTCGACACCGGATTGCCGCCCCAGACGACAATCAGGTCCGATTCCGCCATCTCGCGCGGGTCGACTCCCCGCACGGTTCCGCAACCGGCCATCCAGCCGTTCACCGCCGTCGTCACGCAGATGGTGTCTTCCTGCCGGGAATAGCGGAACGCATGGCGCAGGCGAGCGATACTGGCGCGCTGCACCAGGCCCATGGTGCCTGCGAAATCGTAGGGCCAGACGGTTTCGGAACCATGGCGTTGTTCCGCGCGCTGGAAGGCATCCACAATCTCGTCCAACGCATCATCCCAGCCCATGGGTTCGAAGCGCCCCTCCCCCTTCGCGCCGACGCGGCGCAGCGGCTGCGTCAACCGGTCCGGGTGATGAATGCGTTCGCGGTAGTTGGCGACCTTGGCGCATATGACGCCAGCGGTGTAATCGTTGGCCGCATTGCCGCGCACCTTACCGATGGATTTGCCGTCCAGGACCTCGACCTCCAACGCACAGGTGCTGGGGCAATCGTGGGGGCAAGTGCTGCGGCGGTATTCTGCGGTCATAATTAAATCCGAAGGCAGGTCGGTGGGCGAAATCTAACGCCCGCGATTCCCGTCGGCAACCGCTACTCGGTGATGATTCGGTTTCCCGGGTGGAAAGCAGTGTAGACGAACGCGAAGGTCACGTCATAGACAACATCGGTGGCTCGGCCGTCCTTGATCCGTTGCACCACGATATTGCCGACATCCTTGCCCTTGGCGATTTCACCTGTATCAAGCGCCGAGTTCTGACCCTTGGTCCACTTGAGGGTCAAGTCCCCCTTGGTGACCGTCCCAGCATTGCGGATCAGCGGCATCGCCCAGGCTTCCTGGCCAACGACCACAACGCGGACCATGGGATCGATATAATCTGGGAACGGCCCCTGGAAAAAATCGTAGGGCGTTGATCGGGAATCATAAAACGCATAGGGATTGCGGCCATAGTCGCGCATCTGACCATCATTGGGCACAAGCACCTGACCCTTGGGAGCGCGTTTCTTGAAGTTTTCAAAAGATTCGAGGCGCGCGGGAAGGGTCTTCAACCGAGTCCCCGTCAACGCACCGATGACAGCTTCGCCGAGGAATTGCTGCCACCAGCTTTCGGTCTGGCGATCATACATCACCATGTCGGAATTTCGCAGCCGACCGGTGGTGCCGAAATCGAGCACCCTGTCGCCGACACGACGGTCGAAGACGATCGACGAGTTGCACAGAGGGCAGTAGGTCACCGTCACGGGCACGCCACCAATTTCATCGTTGACGATTTCGTGCCACATCAGGATACGCAATGGATAAGCGCGCGCATCGCCGTTAACCATCAACCCAATGACCGGTTCTGTTGCCGCCAGTGAGCCGTACAATCCGGCCAGCACGAATTTCGGCTCGTCGATGGACGGGATGCCGTCCTTCGGCGGACCGCCGGAAAAGATTTCCTTGAACGGCACCGAGTGTTTAGAAAAGTCCGTCGTCGGGAACTCCGCCTTCCACCACGTCGGTACATCATCGGCAGCGCTGGCCGGATGAATGTGCGAGGGCACGACGAGCGAGAATACCGCCAACGCGCCGAATAGTATCTTTCCGATATTTTTCATGGACAGAAGCTTAGACGCCTGGACTGTCGCGATGAAGGGCCGGCCGTTCAATTTCTGGTGATCAGGCACCTTGACCGGTCGCCCGGCGGTCCACAAACTGGCGCGGATACTTTGAGGAAAATTCATGGTCGAACGAGTTGAAACAGTCGTCATCGGCGCCGGTGTCGTCGGGCTCGCGACGGCCCGTGCGTTAGCTCTGACTGGCCGCGAGGTCATCGTGCTGGAAGCCGAGGACGCAATCGGCACGGTCACCAGTTCACGCAATTCGGAAGTCATCCACGCCGGCATCTACTACGCCAAGGACAGCGCCAAGGCGCGTCTGTGCGTGCGCGGCAAAAAGCTGCTATACGACTATTGCGCCAGCCACGGCATCGCCCACCGGGCCGCTGGAAAGCTGATCGTCGCCACCGAGGACGACCAGTTGCCTTTTTTGGAATCCCTGAAAGCGCGTGCCGCCATCAATGGCGTCCATGACCTGCGCTCACTGACGCTGGACGAAATTGCCGAACGCGAGCCGGCAATTCGCGTCAAGGGCGCCCTGCTTTCGCCCTCGACCGGTTTGATCGACAGCCATGGGTTGATGCTCGCCTATCAAGGCGACGCCGAAGCCGCCGGCGCCATGATCGCCTTCAATACGCCAGTCGACAGCGGTCGCGTCGACGGAGAAGATTTTCTGATTCAAGCCGGCGGCGAGGCGCCGATGGAAATTGCCTGCCGCGAACTCATCAACGCGGCCGGACTTGAAGCGCAGTCAGTGGCACGCCGCATCTCCGGCATACCGGCCGACACGATTCCGGGACGTTATCTGGCGCGCGGCGTCTACTTCACATTGTCGAGCAAGAGTCCGCTGCGCGGCCTGATCTACCCGGTGCCCGATCCCGCGGGTGGTTTGGGGGTCCACGTGACCGTCGACCTGGGCGGCCAGACAAAATTCGGACCCGACGTGGAGTGGATTGACGAAATCGACTACACCGTCGATCCAGCCCGCGCGGAACGTTTCTATGCATCCATTCGACGTTATTGGCCGGATTTGCCAGACGGCGCTCTTCAGCCCGGATACGCAGGAATCAGGCCGAAAATTCACCCCAAGGGCAGCCATGAAACGGATTTCGTCATCCAGGGCGCCGCCGATCACGAGATTAAAGGCCTGGTTAACCTCTATGGCATAGAATCGCCGGGATTGACGTCATCCATGGCGATCGCCGAGGAAGTTTCGGCGGTCCTTGCCTCTGCGTGAAACGCTCATGATCGGTATTCGACCGTATTTCCTTCTTGTCATCAGCGCCGCGATGTCCATCGTCGGGGCGACGTTGGTGACGTCCATGGCCCATGCACAAACCGGTCAACCGGGCGCCGGCGATGGTGGGCAGGTCCGCATCCAGGGTCGCACCGGAAATGAACCGGCGGCGGCGCCTTCCAGTCTGTTTGACGGCGTGCTCGACCTGAAGGACGAAATGCGGGCTTTCGTGCAACGCATCGCGGCGTACGGACGAAGCCAGAAGCGAAATTTCGTCGTGCTCTCCCATGGCGGACTGGAGTTACTAGCCAAGCGCAATACCGACGATGACAAAGTAGCGCCAGCGCGCACGTATATGCGCAGCATCGACGGTATGATCGTCGATGCCATGTTCGCTGGCCGGCCCGTGTTCGGTCAGCCGACCAGCGCGGATTTCCGGGAACGAATAGAACCACTGGTCACCCTGGCACGAGACAATGGCCTGGCCATCATGACCATGGATTTCGCCAAGGACCGGGGAACCATCGACCGCGTCCTGCAGGAAAGCGCCAAACGAGGTTTCGCCCCCGCGGTCGTACCGGTACCGGCCGCCGATTTGGCTACGCTTCCCACCTACCCAGCGCGCCCCTTTAATGAGAATTCAAGCAGCGTCCTGTCGCTTAAGGACGTGAAGAACTTCGTTTATATTGCCAATTCCGCCGGTTTCGGCCGTCAGGCGGAATTTGCGTTGAAAGTCCACGGCACAAACTATGACGTTGTCATTGTCGATGTGATGCACGGTCGGCAGCCGTTGTCGAAGCGGGCCGTTGAAACACTGAAATACAAGAAACTGGGGTCCCGCCGGCTGGTTCTCGCCCGCATGGACGTTGGTTTCGCCGCCAGCTATCAATATTATTGGAAGGAAGGTTGGCGCGAAGGATCGCCGTCCTGGATCACGGCACCGCACCCGGACGATCCCGACCGCTACCTCGTCGAATTCTGGCAGCCCCAGTGGCAGGAAATGCTGAGCGGAAACGATACGTCCTATCTATTTGGCATCGTCAAACAGGGCTACGACGGGGTCGTCCTGGAAAGCCTAAACAGCTTTCTTTTCTACGAGGGCGGCGTTTATGCCTTTGCCGAGTCCCTGCCCTAAAGCCTCTGCTTGATCGCGAGGAACCTATGCCGTTAGGTTCGTCGGAACCCTTGCGCCGTCGGAACCGTGAAAAGGCAGGGCGATGCGTTTGCTGACACCGGCCAAGACATATACGTCGGTCTACGAAAATTTCCGCTGGAATGTGCCGGACCGCGTCAACATGGGCGTTCAGGTCTGCGACCGGCATCTGGCCGGTGGCGCCGACAGACCGGCGTTGATCGTCGCCGCGCCGAACACCGCTTCGAAAACCTACAGTTTTGGTGATATATCGCGCCTCTCCAACCAATTGGCCAATGTGTTCACCGCCAAGGGCCTGCGGTGCGGTGACCGGGTCGGCATCCTGTTGTCGCAATCAGTCGAGGCGGCAATCGCGCATATTGCGGCGTGGAAGATGGGTGCGATTTCGATACCGCTGTTCAAGCTATTCGGCGAGGATGCGTTATCCTTCAGATTGGCCGATTCCGGCGCGCGTCTCGTCGTCACCGACCACGAGCAATTGGCGAAGGTTGCTCCACTGCAAGGCGCCCTACCCTCCCTGGAGACCTTATTGGTCGTCGACCTCGACGGTACCGACGGAGGAGGCCTGATCGATTTCTGGCGCGCTATGGAAGCGGCATCGGACACATTTGACGTCGCCGACACTGGCCGCGAGGACCCTTCGTTCATTTGTTACACCTCCGGTACCACCGGCAATCCCAAGGGGGCGTTGCATGCCCACCGGTCTCTAATCGGACACATGCCGGCCGTTGAGTTCTTTCACGGATTTTTGCCGCAACCGGGCGACCTGATGTGGACGCCGGCGGAGGCGTGGGCGATACCGGCAACGCCTATGTCCTGTTTGGCAAGACCACGGGCCTGACCGATATTACCACGGCGGCGATCTCCGGAGCCGCGG
>JAYOFM010000050.1:22679-24832 GCA_038117225.1 Rhodospirillales bacterium | reverse complement strand
CGGCTTCGAAATCCACCGCCACCTTGCGGATTTCCTTGGCGTTCTTTCCGGCCGCCGTGCTCGCCATTTGGTGCGGCGTCATCGCCGGAGCCTGGTAGGCGTTCTGCGCCTGGCGCAACATCGCGGTTCCGTTGGAAATACTGTTCATCACATCACCTGAATTTCGGCCTGCAACGCACCGGCCGCCTTGACTGCCTGCAGAATGGTAATGAGGTCGCGAGGCCCGATACCCAAGGTGTTGAGGCCGTTCACCAGGTCCTGCAACGTGACGCCGGATGGCACGACGGTGAGCTGACGTTCCTCGCCCTCCTGCACATCGACATCCGTGCGCGCCACCGTCGTCGTATCTCCGACTTCGGCGAACGGGCCCGGCTGCGAAACCTGCGCTGTCTCGGTGATTCGGATGGTCAGTGATCCCTGGGCGATGGCGACGGTGGAAAGACGCACGTTCTCACCCATGACAATGGTGCCGGTCTGTTCGTCGATAATGACCTTGGCTAATTGATCGGGTTCGACCCGCAGCTGTTCGATATCGGTCAGTAGATTGACCGCATTCTGGCGGTAACTCTCGGGTACCGTCAGCCTTACCGTCGTCGGATCGCTGGGACGCGCGGCCAGGGTGCCGAGAAAGGCGTTAATCGCCTGGGCAACGCGGCGCGCGGTTGTGAAATCCGGGTTGCGGAGGGTCAGGTTGATTGTTTCCATGTTGGCCATGTCGTAGCCGACTTCGCGCTCGATGATGGCCCCGTTGGCGATGCGGCCCGATGTCGGTACACCCTTGGTGACGCTTTCCGCGTCGCCGGTTGCCTGAAATCCGCCGACCGCCAATTGGCCCTGGGAAACGGCGTATACCTCACCGTCGGCACCCATCAAGGGCGTCACCAGAAGGGTGCCGCCGAGCAGGCTCTTGGAATCGCCGAGCGCGCTGACCGTGACATCCATGCGCGAGCCCTGGCGGGCGAACGCCGGCAGGCTAGCCGTCACCATCACCGCCGCCACGTTATCAGAATCGAGACCGGAATCAGTCGGCTTGACGCCCATCCGATTGAGCATGGCTTTCAGGCTTTGCTTGGTGAAGTGGCCGTCGGCGAGCGTATCGCCGCTACCGTTGAGGCCGACCACGAGGCCGTAGCCGACCAACATGTTGTCGCGAACGCCCTCGAAATGGATGATGTCCTTCAGGCGCGACGCAGCACCGGCGGGCGATGCCGCGGCGGCCAATGTCACCGCCAGCAACGCCGTCGACGCGGTACGGCGCATGAAGGAGAAAATTTGTCCCGTTCTCGTCATTTCCTGGCCCGTCATCGTTTTGTTTTCCCGTTTGGCCCATTTGCGCGTCGTCTTGCGCGCGTTTCTGGTAATGCGAATCCCATGCCAATGTCGAATATAGATAAATTGTTTTAAATCAATGTGTTGTAATGTAGCTTCCGAGTGAATTTCCGCACCTATCCGGCTCAATTGACCGTCTCGGCAATTCTTGCCGGGGCTGAATCGGTAGGCCGAAATGTGAAACGGCGACCCATCGGCCGCCGTTTCTCCATTCCCTGATAGAGGGAAGGTGTGTCCTTTCTGGACGACCGTGATCGGGGGATCAGCGCTTCAGATCGCGCGCGCCCTCGAGCATTTCGTCCGCCGTTCGGAAGGTCGTCGCGCTCAAATTATAGGCATGCTGCGCTTGAATCATGCGCGAGAATTCCTGCGCGATATCGACGTTGGAGAGCTCCAACATGCCGACTCCGAGATTGGTTCCAGTCTTTGCGTCAGCGAATTCAGTGGTCGGCTCGCCCGACTGTGCTGATTGCTGAAACAGCATGCCGTTCGAGGTTTCCAGGCCATCCGGGTTGACGAAGAAGGCCATCGGAATTTTGTAAATTGCGCGGTTCGTTCCGTCGCCGAAGGTCCCGATCACCTGTCCGCTCTCGTCAAATCTCACAGAGGCCAGATTAGACGTCACGTTGCCGTTTGCTTCCGAGGAAAACGGCCGGAAACCACCGGCGAATTGGGTTGAGTCGCTGAAGTCGACGGTGAAGTTTGACGTCGCCCCGTTACTCCACGTCGCCGAGACGGTGTAGGATAGCGGTGTCGACAGGGTCGCATTTGAGTTGAACGTGAGCGGCGAGCCAATGTTTTTCGACGATGCGACACTGCTGTCC
>JAYOFM010000050.1:0-22669 GCA_038117225.1 Rhodospirillales bacterium | reverse complement strand
CGCGTCGCTCGCCGTGCCGCTCGCGCGGCAGGCCGTCGGCGGCCACGGTGGCGACGGTTAGCGTTCCATTGTTGGATGACGTCCCGGCGATCGTGATTTGCTGACCAACGGTGACGCCCGTGAATGCGCCCGGGACCGGCGTCGACGTGGCGCTGACGGCCGATATGGTCTTGGTGCCGGCTGTGAACGATAGTGATGGAATGGTCAGTGTCGGCCCCGTTGAGGTGATGGGAGTACCGTCCAGCGTAATGCTGGAACCGTCGGCGGCAACATCGCCGACAGTAAACGTACCGTTGTTGGAGGCGTTGGTGAAACCGGTGGTGGTAATGCTGTCGCCCTTGCTAAGACCAAGAAACGATCCTTTTACTGGAACGCCGCTGGAGTTCAGGAGCGAGATCGTGTTCGCCTGCATGCGCATGGTCGTGGGCGTTGCCGCGTTAGCCGCGACACTCAGCGGCGCGCCGGGACTGAGCGACAATGTCGTCGCGTTATCGGCGCGCAGGCTGACCTGCCATTGATTGTCACTCGCACCCGGAATGAAATCGAAGTTGATGGCGCGCGCCGCGAACGCGGAATCGAAGGTCTGCAGCGTGTGGGTCTCGATTGCGTCGCCGGTATCTTTCTCCGCCGGTAAATTGATCGAAATCTTTGCCGCGGTCGTCGCGGAACCGACATTAGTAAATGCCGCGGGATCGACCTGCATGGGCGCGGCCGCTGCGCTAGATGTAAACAGGCCAGTGGTCGGGTCGGCGGCAATCCCAAGTAGGTACATGCCATTCTTGTCGACGAGATAGCCGTTGTCGATGGACGTGGTTGTCCCGTCTGCGTTGGTCACGCTCGTCGTCTGATTGACGCTTCCATCCGCGGCGCTCCGCACCGTGTTGATTTGGAAAGAGCCGTCGCGCGTGTAGAACAGATCGGTGCCCACATCCAGCGTTGGCGACAACTGGAAGAAGCCGTCGCCGTTGATGCCCAGATCAAGGTCACGCTGAGTCTGGCTGAGGACACCCTGGTCGGCGATGCGGCTGGTCGTATACGGCTTGACGCCGCCGGTGTCCGACTGCTGGAACAGGCTGTCGCTGAGCACGGTTTCGAACTGCACATCCGAACGCTTGAAACCGCCCGTGTTAACGTTGGCGATGTTGAAGCCGATGACGTTCAGTTGATGCGTCGTGCTGCGCATGCCAAGCGTGCTGGGTTGAAAAATACCTAATCCACTCATGCGTTCCGCTCCGATACTGCGGTTGATCTGGTGACAATCAACCCACGCCCCGTCGACAAGACGAGGGAATTCCGTGCCAACGGAGAAGCAAGCGCGGTGCCAATGTTGGAATAGACTTAAGATATTGAAATATTGAAACTAATTTAAACGGCCGGCCGGCAGGTTTTGCCCGATTTCGTCGGTGTCGCTGGATGGGAGGCAAGAAATGCCGGGTAGCATGGGAGACCGCTGTCAATCGATGGTGAAAATATGCACCTGACGGGCGTCGATCGCGAAGCGAACATCGGCGCCGGCCTCGGGTAGGAAAACGCCGGGAATGCGTGCCACCAAAATTTCGGGCAGGCCGGCGCCGTCGCCGCCGTCGCCGCGCTCCACGGCCTCGAATTCGACGTGCGACGAGCGTCCGAGCGGCCGTGCCCGCAGGACGCGAAGTCGGGTTTTCGCGGGTTCGCAGGCCGGCTCGAAACCGACCTGGACCGGCGCGCCGGCAGACGAGGCGTCGAGGACGCGGAACGCTTCCGGACGCAGCAGAACCTCGACCCGCGTGCCATCAATGAACCCGGGGGCGGCGAAGGTGCCGAGTGGCGTTTCCGCGTGGCCGTCGCGGACCGTTGTCTCGACCCGATTTACCGTGCCGAAGAGGCGGGTGACGAAACCGTCCGTCGGATTGAAATAGACGTCGACCGGGCTGCCGTCCTGGATGATCCGGCCCGCCAACATGACCAGGATGCGATCGGCCATGAACATGGCTTCTTCCGGGTCGTGCGTGACCATCAGGGTAGCCGCTTCGGTTTCCTTCAGCAGGCTCAGCGTTTGTTGACGGATGGCCGCGCGGCGCGTCACGTCGAGCCCGGAAAACGGTTCATCGAGCAGCATCACCCGCGGTTTCGGGGCCAGAGCGCGTAGCAGGGCCACGCGTTGCTGCTGGCCGCCCGAAAGGGTGTGCGGATAGGCGTCTCGGGACGGACCGAGGCCGGCACGCTGCAGGGCTTCTTCAATCCATTGGCGGCGCTCGATGTCGTGGCCGTCGACGCCGAAACCGATGTTGTCACGCACGTTGAGGTGCGGGAACAGCGCAAAGTCCTGGAACATGAGCCCGACGCCCCGACGTTCCGGCGGCGTGTGGCGCGTCGCTTGACCGTCGGCCAACACTTCCTCACCGATGGAAACGCGGCCGCTCTGCAGCATTTCCAATCCAGCGGCGACGCGCAACAGCGTCGTCTTTCCGCAGCCCGAGGGCCCGAGCAGGCAAACCAATTCGCCTGGCGCCACCTCGACCGAAACATCGCTGACAACAGTGTGGTCGCCAAAAGCGTGCGAGACGTTACGGAGATGCAGGCCAGCCATCTGTCAAATTTTATCCATTAGGTGCCGCCGCGACGGCTGTTGACGATGGTCATACTCAGCAGAATGACCGGCAGGATTCCGGCGGCGACGATGGTCAACGCCGCCAGTGACGCCTCCTCGAACAACTCGTCCGAGGCGTATTGATAAACGAACGTCGCCAGCGTGTCGAAGTCGAAAGGACGCAGCACCAGGGTCATCGGCAGTTCCTTCATGCAGTCGACGAAGACCAGCAACGCCGCCGTCAGCAGGCTACCGCGAATGAGCGGAAAGTGAACCCGGCCGAGCGCGCCGCCCGGGCTGGCGCCCAACGTCCGCGCCGCGCCGTCCATGCTTGGCGTTACCTTGGCCAATCCGGCCTCGACGGCGCCGTGCGACAGCGCCAGGAAACGTACCAGATACCCATAAACCACGGCGGCCACGGTGCCGCTGAACAGGATGGGTGCCGGGATGCCGAACAAAGCCGTCGTGGTACCTTCCATGGCCTCGTCGACACCGGCCAACGGCAGGATGACGCCGACCGCCAGCACCGACGCCGGCACCGCGTAACCGATGCTGGCGAAACGCGCCATGCCGGTCACCGCCGGATGCGCCGACAGCCGGACGGCGTAAGCGAGAACAACGCCGACGATTACCGCGCCCAAGGCGGCGAATGCCGAAAGGCCAAGACTATTGCCGGCGAACTCAAAATAACGTGGCGACAGGGTCTCGGCATGGAATTCGACGGCATAGCCGATCAGCACGCCGGCTGGCACGACGAAGCCGAGAAAGATCGGCAACGCGCACGCCGCGAGCGCCAAGGCGGCGCGGCCACCTCGCAGTCGATAGCTCGGCAAATTCTGATGGCGTGTCGTCGTGTGGTGATAGCGTCGACCGCGCCGCGCCAACCGTTCGGCGATGATCAGCAGCAACACGAACACCATCAACACCAACGATAATTGCGCGGCGCCGGCGATGCTGCTCATGTTGAGCCAGACGTCGTAGATGCCGACGGTGAATGTCCGCACGGCGAAAAAATCGACGGTCCCAAAATCGTTCAGGGTTTCCATCAACGCCAACGAGATGCCGATGACCAGAGCCGGCCTCGCCAGCGGCAGGGCGACACCCCAAAAACTTCCCCACGGGGTCTTGCCGAGTGTACGGCTGACTTCCAGCACGCAGACCGATTGCTCCAAAAAGGCAGAGCGCGCCAGTAAGTATACGTAGGGGTAAAGCGCCAGCGTCATGACCCAGATGGCGCCGCCGAGCGAACGGATTTCCGGGAACCAGTAATCGCTCGGACGCTGCCAGCCGAAGATCGCGCGTAACCAGGTCTGTATTGTTCCGGCGTATTCCAACTGGTCGGTGGCGACGAAAGCGAGCAGATAGGCTGGCACCGCGAACGGCAGCAACAACGCCCAGGTCAGCATGCGCTGGCCGGGGAAACGGCACATGGTGACCAGCCATGCGGTGCCGGTGCCGATGATCAGCGTGCCGATTCCAACGCCCGTCATCAGCAATAGGGTTTCACGCACGTAGGTCGGCAGCACCGTTGCCACCAAGTGACCCCAGATATCCTCGCTGGTGGACAGGGCTTGCCAGAGTACGGCGAATAGTGGCGCCGCGACGAAAACGGCGACGGCGAGGGCGCCAATGGCCCAGGGATCGACGGCCAGCCGTCCGAATCGGATGGCTGGCCGTGTCGGCATGTGGGTTTCGGCGGTCATGGCGCGGCTCTGGCTACGCGACAACTGTCGTTTACCGATGCAACGACGTGGCCCGCGCCGCGCTGGCGCGGGTCGATCGGGGGCATCGCGTCAGCTCGTCGGGCCGTCGTCGAACCCGACCTCGTCAACCAGGCGGCTGGCCCGTTGGCGGAGTTTGGCCACGCCCTCGATGTTTGCCGTATCGGCCTTGAAGCTGCCCCAGGATTTCACCAGACCGGAATGGGCCACACCGGCTTTCACCGGGTATTCGTGGTTGACCTCGGCATAAATCTTTTGCGCCGAGTCGCCGCTCAAGAATTCCAGCAATTTGATTGCGGCGACCGCGTGCGGCGCATCCTTGATCACGGCGGCGCCGGAGATGTTCATGTGGTTGCCGCGGTCATTCGTACCCTGGTTCAGATAGACCAATCGCACCGAAGCGGCCCATTTCTTCTGCTCCGGCTTCTTCTCATTGGTCTGCATCTTGGCCATGTAATAATTGTTGACCAGCGCAATGTCGCATTGTCCCTGATAGATCGCCTTGGCCTGGGCGCGGTCATTGCCCTGCGGTTTGCGGGCCAGGTTGGCCTTCACGCCTTTCAGCCATGCCCGTGTCGCGTCCTCTCCGTTATGGTGGAGCATGGCGGCGATGAGGGCGACATTGTAGGCGTGTTTGCCGGAGCGGACACAGATGCGTCCCTTGAAGCGCGGCGCCGCGAGATCCTCGTAGCTACGCAATTCGTCGGCGCCGACCCGGTCTCGACTGACCAGGGCGACACGGGCCCGCGTGGTCAGGCCGAACCAGAGCCCATCGGGATGGCGAAGATGCGCCGGAACGTTGTCGTTCAGAACGTCCGACGTGACCGGCATCAGCACACCCGCTTCCTGGAGCTCATTGAGGCGGCCGATATCTACTGTCAGTACGGCATCGGCGGCATTGTTACGGCCAGCGGCGCGGATACGCTCCAGCATGCCCTTCTTGGCGAATACCACCCGCACCTTGATACCAGTTTCCTTGGTGAAGGCGTCCAGCAGCGGTTGAATCAAGAACGGCTGGCGATAGGAATACAAATTGATGTCATCGGCGGCTTTTGCCGGCACGGCGAAGTGCGGCAGCATCGCGATGAAACCACTGATGAGGGCGAGGGTGAGGCCGACCTTGCGTCCATATCCCAGGTATTTCGGTGTGCGCATCTTTTTGTTGATCCTCTATATGTTCATCGTCACGAGTCGTGCCAGGTTGGAACGTGTGCCAGGTAGCATGTTAGTTGCGATTGAGAACCACTCTCATTTACCAACCATTCGAACTGTAGGGCCAAATTTACGTTAATGCAACTCATTCTCAATGATCTAAATCATTTTTCGTAAAGCGGCTTAGGTTGGGCCGACAGAACCCGGGAATACTAGGTGAAATACCGCGATCCGTGGCGTCGATATCGGAGCGCGTCGGCGCGGGGGCGGCGTCAATTCCCTGGCCTTCGTCGCGCGATTTGGGCAAACTGGTGATCCCAGGCGCGGCGTGTGCCGCGCGGGACTGTGCGGACGGCCGGCGGGGCCCGATGAACGGACGATACAACCCAGCAACGGGATGACGGGAACGCCGAATGGCGGCAATGAAGGTCACCAACAGCGGCCGGGTCGGCGATATCACGTCGACCAAGAAGAAGAAAACCGGTGCTAGCAGCGAGGCCGATTTCGCCGACGCGCTCAAGCGGTCGACGTCGGCAGACGCCGTGGCGGAATCATCGGATGCCGATGCCGCCGGCGTCGGCGCCGTGGATTCAATTCTCGCCGCTCAGGAAGTCGCCGACGCCACGGATCATGCGTCGCGGGGCCGCGCCGTGGCCCACGGGGACGCAATCCTGGAGCGCCTGGATGAACTGCGTCTAGCCATTCTTGCCGGCGTCGTTCCCAAGGATCGCCTGCAGGAAATGGCGCAGATGTTGCGCCAGAAGCGCGAGGCTTCCGACGACCCTCGGCTTAACGAAATCATCGCCGAGATTGAGTTACGGGCCGAGGTTGAGATCGCGAAGTTGACCCGTCCGATCTGACGATCTTCCATGCCGTCATAATTCTACCATATTATCAAAGCATTAAGGCGCCGCCGCTGGCCGAGATAGGGTCTTGCGGGAAGCCGCCGTGGCTCCTATATTCCGCGCCCGACGCTAGCCATTCCATCGTGGGAGACGATTGAACATGAACAGCATCACCTTGCCACCGGATTATAACCCGAGCTCGGACAAGTCGTTCATGAGTGAGATGATGAGCGAATATTTTCGCCAGAAACTTTTGAAATGGCGCTCTGAACTGGTCGCGGAATCCAATGGCACGCTGCAGAGTCTTCAGGAAGGCGGCATCGTCGAGGCCGACATCGCCGATCGGGCGTCCATCGAAACGGATCGTTCCTTGGAACTGCGAACCCGCGACCGGGCCCGCAAGCTGATCGCCAAGATCGATCAGGCGTTGGAACGAATTGATATCGGGACCTACGGCTATTGCGAGGAAACCGACGAACCGATCACCATTGCTCGGCTCGAGGCACGCCCGATCGCGACGCTGTCGCTTGAGGCGCAGGAACGCCACGAGCGCATGGAACGGACGCACCGCGACGACTAAAAAAAGAGGCCGGTGCGAATGGCACCGGCCCTTAAGTTGCCAGGTTCAGGTATTCACCAGACCTAGAACGGGAAAAGGATGTCCCATAGCTGCGTCCCCCAGCGGGGCTGTTGCAGCTGACTGAGCGTGCCCCGGCCGCCGTAGGCGACACGCATCTCGGCGATTTTCTCATGGGAAATGGTGTTGTCCGGATCGATGTCCTCTGGTCGCACGACACCAGTGACCATCAATTCACGTAGTTCGGCGTTCACCAGCACTTCCTGGCGACCCATGATGACCAACGCGCCATTGGGCAGGATCTGGGTCACCACGGCGGCGAAGGTCAGGCTGATGCTTTCCGAGCGGTCGATCGTGCCTTGGCCCTTCGTTTGATGCGCATTGTCAAAACTCATCAAACTCGTCGGATCAACAGTCTCCGGGAAAAGTTCACCCAGGCGGGATTGGTAGCCGAGGATGGTGGTGACGTTGGTGTCTTCCTTGTCGTCGCGCTCGCGCTCCGTCGTGTTGTCGAGTTGGGCGCTATCGGACATATCCAGTTTGACGGTGACGATGTCGCCGACTTCCTTGGCCCGATGATCCTTGAAAAAGGCGCGGGCGCCGGCGCGCCAGAGGGAATTCGGATTGTCTTCGACCCGCTGCGGCGCCGGCATCGGCAGGCTGACCGGCTGATAACTGGGTTCGGCCACCGGGTTCTGTATCTCGGTCAGCTTGGGGCCACCGCCGACTTCGGAGATGCGCGTGAACAGGTTGCAGCCGGATAGTGACAGGCCGAGCGCCGCGATGGCCGCGGTGCGGATCAGCATACGTGTCGTGGTGCCGGGCGATTTTGTCAGGGACGAGGTCATGGTCTTTTGTCCGTTGTTATTCGATGGTGTGTAAGGCGCGGCGTGGTGGTTTTGCGAACGGATCATCGGTGGCGCCTCAATGCAGGGCCGTCAGGGGATTGGTGCCGACGACGACCTGGCTTGGGCCGACAACGCGGGCCTCGACGACGGTTTTGGAACGCACGTTGCGAACACGGATGGTGTCACCGGTACTGCCGGCGTCCAGCGCCTTCCCCTGAGCGGTCAGCATCATCTGGTCGATCTTATGCACGATGGTCACCAGACCGCCCTTGTCGATGACCAAGGGACGTCGGATTTCCGTAATTCGCACTGGCGCGCCGGCACGGGCACCGCGGATGGGCGTCATGCCGACCAAGGTCGCGAGGTCGAGAACCGTATCACGGCGTACGGCCGCCACTTTGCGGCGTTGGAAATCGATGTCGCGTTTGCGAATGATTTCGCCTGGCATGATGTGCCGCTTGATGATCGGCACGTCGACGGTGCGGAAAATGGTGCCGGTGATGCGCATGCGTTGGGCACCCGGTTCGCCGGTTTGGGCGACCAGGAAGGCGGTCATGCGCCCAGTGCGTTCGTCGTGGTAGATGTCTTCGATGTCGATTCGCGCGCTGTTGTCGGTGGGGAGATGGATGCGCGTGATGCGGTTCGACAGTTCGACGATCTCGTTGTCCTCAAGCCCGCGTTCGCGCAGAACGTCCATGACAAGAGCCTCGATTTCCCGTCGGCCGACGACCCGGCTGCGGCGTTCTACGACGGCCTGAACCTTGCGGCTGAGTGGCCGCCAGGTGAGGCCGTTGGCATGCGCCGTGCGATACAGCCAGCGGGCGTCGAATACGGCGCGACGCCCGGGCGACGGTGCATAGGCGATTGGAATCTCTACCTTGTCGGCCGGTGCATTGCGAAACAGATCGCCGAGTCGGATCATGCTGCCGTCGAGCATCACCTGATTGCGCAGCATCACCGGCATATCCTTGGCCGCCTTGGCGCTTGGCCCTGCACTCAGGGCGGCACCCATGCTGGCGGGCACGCGAAGCTTCTTCGCGGTCTCGGCAGCGGCGTCGCCCAGTGCCAGCGGCACCAGAGCGATTGCGACCGCGGCGCCGAACGTAAGGAGGGTGAGGGGGGTCATCATCACCTCCCTTAGCGTAGGGCCGTCAGGGTGCCGAGCATCTCATCCGACGTCTGGATGATCTTGGAGTTCATTTCGTATGCTCGTTGCGCCGAGATCAGCTGGGAGATTTCCTCGACCGCATTGACGTTCGAGGTTTCCAGGAAACCTTGCAGAATATTGCCGAAACCGGTTGCCGCCGGAGTACCAGTCGTCGCCGTGCCCGAGGCGGGCGTTTCCAGCAACAGGTTATCACCGATGGCTTCAAGGCCGGCTTCATTCTGGAACGTCGCAACTTGGATTTGGCCGGCGTTAGCCAACGTGACGGTGCCGTCGACCTTGACCAGCACCTCGCCCGAGCCGTTGATGGTAACATCGATGGCGTTCGGCGGAATGGTGATGGACGGTTGCAACTGAAAACCATCGTGGGTGACGACGTTACCGCTGTTATTGAGCTGGAACGTGCCGTCGCGGGTGTAGGCCGTGGTGCCGTCGGGCAACAGCACCTGGAAGAAACCCTTGCCCTGGATGGCTAAATCGAAGGTGTTGTCGGTGGCGGTCAGGTTGCCCTGTTCATGGATGCGATAGACCGCCGAGAGCTTGACGCCGAGCCCCAGTTGCACGCCGGTTGGTACGACGGTGCCCGAATCCGATGAAGTCGAACCGACCCGCCGGAGGTCTTGATAGATCAGGTCATGAAATTCCGTGCGACGGCGGCTGAATGCCGTCGTGTTCATATTGGCAAGGTTATTCGAAATGACCTCCACGTTGCGCTGCTGCGCCAACATGCCGGTCGCGGCAATGTCTAGTGATCTCATGGTTCCCGTCCTTTCGTTGTCGGTCCGGTCGTTGCCGGTCCGGATTTTTCGTCTTGTTTCGGTCGCGCTAAGCCGCCGTTTTTAACTCGAGCTGCCGAGCGTCTTGATCATGTTGCGCTGACGTTCGTCTTCCTTGTTGATGAACGAGCGCACGCTGTCGTAGGTACGATGCAGATTGATCATGTTCGCCATCTCGACGATGCCCTCGACGTTGGAACTCTCCAGCGCGCCCTGCACGAGGGCGGCACTGGTCGCTTCCAGTGGCGGGTTGTTGGCGTCGGCCGAGAACAAAGCGCCCGCCGTGCGCTTCAGCGCCTGCGGGGCATCGAATCGAACCAGGCGGAGTTTGCCGAGTTCACCGTTTTCAGTCGAAATGGTGCCGTCGCGGGCAATCTCGATCTTCTTATCCGTTGGCGCGAAGACCACGGGGGCGCCGCCTTGGGACAGCACGGGGTGGCCTTTATGGTTGACCAGCTGACCTTGTTCATCGAGTCGGAAGCGACCGCTGCGGGTGTACGCTTCGCCCTGCTGGGTCTGCACCGCGAAATAGCCGTCCCCCGAGATGGCGATGTCGAGCGGATTTCCCGTCGTTTCGAACGGCCCTTCGCTTAAGTCCGTCATCGTCGCGATGTCACGAACATACGCCAGCTTCGGCGCGATCAGGCTTTCGCCGCCCTTGGATTTCACCAGATGTTCAATGAACATCATGCGTTCGCCCTTGAAGCCGCTGGTATCGACATTGGCGATATTATTGGCGACCACGTCCATCTGGCGTCGTAGCGCCGCTTGTCGCGATAAGGCGATGACTGAGGTTGTTTCCATTTTCCACGTTCCCTTGCACGATTGTCGGTCCTATCCCGGCCAAACCGTTGCATGCGGCGTGCCAACTATTAAAACTAAGACATTTCAATGGCTTGACGGTGAGCAGGTGCTGTAATTTGGGCGTTGTTCGGCAGTTTCGGCGGGGCCCCGTCGGCAGGAATTGCCGTCCGTGCGTCACGGTTGCCGATGGGGGGCGCGCTTTGGTATCCTCGGGCCCGATGGCAACCACTTGTTAACCTTCGGAAGTGTATATTTTCCGCCGATTAATGATGTGACGCGGATCGGCGGAACGAGCGTAAACCGGGCCCGGCACGCGAACGCCCATCACGACGACGAAGGCAACCATGGCCGAAGACGACGAAGGTGAAAGCGAAGAATCTGGCGGTGACGGCGATGCGGAACCCAAGAAGGGTAAACGCATGCTCATCATTATTATCGCGGTGGTTTTTCTATTGTTCGCGGGCGGTATCGCCGGCGCCTATTTTACCGGTCTTCTTGATCCCGTGCTGGCGAGGAGTGTCGGCAAGGAGGAGGTGGCGGAAGGCGGCACCGCACCAGAAATCACGGAGGGCGTCAGCGTCATCTTTCACGACCTGCCGGAGATTCTGGTCAACCTCAACACCGGCGGTCGCAAGTCGTCGTTCCTGAAGATCAAGGTCGCGCTGGAACTGCAATCACAGGCGGATATCGCGCGCGTCGAAGCCTTAATGCCGCGAGTGAAGGATAATTTTGTCGTCTATTTGCGCGAACTGCGCATTGAGGATCTACAAGGGTCCGCCGGCGTCTATCGGCTGCGCGAGGAATTGATGCGCCGCGTCAGCAATGCAGTCGCGCCGGTGGTTGTGAAGGACGTATTGTTCCGGGAGATGCTGGTCCAGTAGCGAGCGACACGCCGGGACAGGAAGAAGGTAGAGACATGGCACCCGCTGACGAAGACGACCAGGACGCGCTGGCGGCCGAATGGGAAGCCTCCATGGGAGGCGGCGGTGGCGACGGCGATGAGCAGGACGCTCTCGCCGCCGAGTGGGAAGCCATGATGGCGGGCGGCGACGGGGACGGCGCCGCCGCTTCCGGTGGCGGCCGCGAATCGATCGGCTGGTTCGCCTGATGTCGACGTCTTTGCGGAATTTCACCTCGGATAACGTCGAGGTATCTCTCGACAATATCGCCTCGATCCGGTTCGGCGATTATCTGAATTCGATCCCGTTGCCGGCGATGTTGAGCGTCTTCAAGGCGGAGGAATGGGATAATTTCGGCCTCATCACTGTCGATTCGTCGCTAATCTATTCGATTGTTGACGTGTTGCTCGGCGGCCGCCGCGGGACCGCCGCGATGCGTATCGAGGGGCGGCCCTACACCACCATCGAACGCTCGCTGGTTGAGCGCATGGTCCATGTCATGCTGACGGATCTTTCAGCCGCCTTCGAGCCGCTCAGCCCGGTCACCTTCCGCTTCGATCGGCTGGAGACCAATCCCCGGTTTGCGACAATTTCACGGCCGTCCAACGCCGCCATCGTGGCGCGATTGCGCATCGACATGGAAGACCGGGGCGGACGTCTCGAGTTGTTGCTGCCGTATGCGACCCTGGAGCCGGTTCGTGAATTGCTGCTGCAAATGTTCATGGGCGAGAAATTCGGCCGCGATACCATTTGGGAAACCCATTTGGCGCGTCAGCTCTGGGTGACCGAGGTCGACCTGGAAGCCGTCGTCGATCAACAGACCATGAAATTGTCCGATGTCTTTGATCTCAAGGTCGGTTCTCAGATCATGCTTAATGCCAGCCCGGACTCGGTTATCGGTCTACGATGCGGCGAGGTGCCGCTTTATACTGGCCGCATGGGCCGCAAGGGCGACAAGATTGCCGTGCGGATCGAAGGCCGAACTGAAGTCAAGGCAACGAACGAATGATGGCCCATGACGCTCCGTGCAAGTGCGTTTCGGCCGGGCCCGGCTGCGGGGCCTCAACCGATAAGGATATTTCGCCGTGCCCTATGCATTGATCCTGGACGTGTTGGTTGCCGTGTTGCTGGTCGTCACCATTATTTATGCGGTGATGCTAAACCGGCGTTTGGCGCGATTACGCAATGATAAGGATGAATTGCAGGCGCTCGCCCGGACTTTCGGCGAATCGACACAGCGAGCCGATGAAAGTATCAGCCGCCTGCGCCAAACCGCCGATGCGCTGGATCAGCGAATTGAAAAGGCACAGGCATTGCGCGATGATCTGGTCTTTCTGATGGATCGCGGCGGCAGTGTCGCCGATCGCCTGGAGGGGTCGGTTCGTCAGGCTCGCGACGATCTTGGTGTCGGGCCGGCGAAGGGGGCCACGCCGAGTCAGCCGGTGCGCACCGTCGAGGCCGCCGCGGAAGCAGCCGAGGCAGCCGAGAGGGCAGCTGTCCGGACAGCTCGCGAGGCACCGGAGGTGGCGCGGGATAGCGATGACGAACCTCGGTCAGCCGCCGAACGTGAATTGTTGCGCGCCCTGCGGACGGCCGGGTAATGAAGTGTTGTCCAAAAAACATGACGGGCCGCGGATGGTGTCGGCCCCTGGGGTGGCGGTTCAATGGCCCGACGACGAGATACGTTTTAGCCGACGATTGGAATTGAGATGAGACGGTTGTTTTCACGCATTCGTTTCCTGCCGCTGACGATCTTCGCCGCGGCCATGATGCTGACCGTGCGCATCGGTGATATTTGGCAGGGCTTTGACGATCTGGCGACCGGTCGCATTGAAATCGCCGAAGCCTCGGCGCAGACCGAGGCACCCGCTGATCCCGCCGCCGGTAAACCCGCGACGGCGGCGCCCGTCGAATCGGCTGACCCTGCTCAGCAGGCTGGCGGTGAACAGGCAGCGGTGCCCGCCGACGGCGCGGCGACGGACGCGCCCGCCGAGGGCGAGGAAAAAACGGCGGCCGACCGGCTGATCATCGACGACCCGACATTGTTGAGTCCCGCCGAAATTGAAATCCTGCAACGTCTGGCGGAGCGGCGCGACGAATTGCTCAAGCAAGAGCGTGAGGTCAGGATGCGCGAGGGCCTGTTGGGCGCCGTTGAGCGCCGCATTGACCGCAAGGTCAGCGAACTTAAGACCTTGGAGACGACGATTGCCGGTCTTATCAAGACGTTTGACGAGCAACAGGAAAAAAAGATGCTGAGCCTGGTCAAGATTTACGAGAACATGAAGCCGAAGGAAGCGGCCCGAATTTTCGAGGATCTGGAGATGGACACGCTGCTGGAAGTGGCCGAGCGCATGAAGGAACGGAAATTGGCGCCGGTAATGGCAAAAATGAATCCCGAAAAGGCACGCGAGATTACCGTACAGCTTCGGGAGCTCCGCGCGTTGCCCGATACGGGAGCACGCCTCGGTGGTTGACTTAGGGGACCAGTCGGTGATGGTTGCGCCGCCAATTGGAGCAATAACCGGCAATCGGATGATGAATACCATGGTGTTTACGGTGAAAAACGCGTAGGGAGAATCCCTTATCCCGAAGGGGTGGCAACATGCGCTATAGTCCGGACAACACTGGCTGACAGCACGACGATTTTTGAGAGGGACACGAAATGGCGGTTGATTTAAATATGAAGGTTCTGATCGTGGATGACTACAAGACCATGCTCAGAATCTTAACCAACCTTTTGAAGCAGTTGAATTTTTCTAACATTGTGGAAGCCACCGACGGAACGATGGCGCTGGAAAAAACTTCGCGAGGACAAATTCGGGCTGGTTATTTCCGATTGGAACATGGAGCCGATGACCGGCATCCAGTTGCTGCGTGCAGTTCGCAGTGACGATGCCTTGAAACACCTACCGTTCGTCATGATCACGGCGGAAAGTAAGTCGGAGAATGTTATCGCGGCGAAGGAAGCGGGTGTTTCCAACTACATCGTTAAGCCGTTCAACGCCGCCACGCTCAAGGGCAAGCTGGTCAGCGTGCTTGGCGAGTTCTAGCGGCAATTTGCCCTAGGCCTTATCAGGAGGTCTTCCATGCCGAAAGGTGAAGTGGATACGGGATTGGTGGTGCGGCTCGACGAACTGCGCGAGAAGCACGGTGATTCCGTTCGCATCGAGGAAATCCAGGACGTGGTCGAGAGCATTCTCGCGACCATGGGCGGTGATCTTTCGGCAAGCGATATCGAATTGTTCAATGAGGTCGAGGCGCTGGCCCGCTTCATCCACACGGCCAAGGCCGACATCGCCTCGTTGCGGCCGGACGAGGTCAAGGACGAGTATCTGCCGGCCGCCGCCGATGAACTGGACGCCATTGTCGCGGCCACCGCGGATGCCACCAACGTCATCATGGATGCCGCCGAAGTGATCGATGGGGTGATGGGCGATGTGTCGCCGGAAATCGCCGAAAAACTCATGGAGGCGACGACCAATATCTATGAAGCTTGTGGCTTCCAGGATATTACCGGCCAGCGCATCACCAAGGTGGTGAAGGCGCTGCAGCACATCGAGGAAAAAATTGACGGTCTTGTAACGGCCTTCGGCAGCGAGATCGAGAAGATCAAGAAAGACGCACCTAAGAAGACCGAGAATGACGGCCCCATCTCAGACGAAGACCTGCTGGAAGGGCCGCAACTCGCCGGGGAAGCAAACACACAGGACGACATCGACGCACTGCTGGCTAGTTTCGACTGACCCTTGATGACCGAGCACGACAATGTTGCGATTCCCGCCGGGCGGGCGCCGGATGTCGTGCCCTTGTTCCTGGCGCTGTTCCTGCTCGTGCTAGCCTTCTTTATAATCTTGGTCTCCATTTCCACTTTCGAGGAAGTGAAATCAGCCGAGGTCATGGATAGTCTGTCGTCGGCGTTTACCTCGGTTCTGCCGCCGTCGACCAACCCGACCGAGTTCACGAGCCAGGACGGCGACGTACTTGCCGGTCAGCAATTTCAGGAGCAGGTCACCAATCTGTTTTCGACGGCGCTGCAGGTATCCAAGGTTTCCGTGGTCCAGCCGGGGCGCTTGATGCGCATTACCGTGCCGTCAAATGCCTTGTTTTTCGCCGACGAAGCCCGATTCCGACCAGCGCTGACGCCGTTGCTCGATCGACTCGTCGCGACCCTGAGCGCGCGGCCCGTGGGATTGCGCTATGAGATGGAATTCGTCATCGGTAGCGCTTATACCGAGGAAACCGCGTTACCGGTTACCCAGACGATTGAATCACTGCGCGGCGGGGCGTTCGCGCGCGAGATGGTGCGTCGCGGTGTGCCGCCAGATTCGGTCGCTATTGGCATCATGCCGGGCGACCCGATGGAAACAAAAATCTGGTTTTTCGTGCGCAGTATCGACGAAAAGTTGCCACCCGTTGATGGGTACGAACCCGGGGGTTCGTCCTAGACGGCCCGGAAATACTGGGAATATTCGGTCATGGATGACGATCAGGGACTATACCAGCAAGGTGGGGATACCAATTCCCGGGTATGGATGCTGACCTTCACCGACCTCGTGTCGCTGATGCTGACCTTTTTCGTGCTATTGTTCTCCATGTCGAATGTCAAACTGGACGAGTGGGAGAAGGTCATCGATTCTCTGTCGCGTTCGTTAAACCCGACCCCGGAGAACGTCATCAAGGCGCCGACCGCCGATTACAACATCAGTACCATCTATCGGCGCCGCTCGATCAATCTCGACTATCTTCAATCGGTACTGGCCAAGCATCTTGCCAACGACGAGATACTCGGGACGACACGGGTGGAGCGGTTCGACGACCGGCTCGTGATTTCCTTACCGGGCGACCGATTATTCGAACCGGGGCGCGCCGCGTTGATTGATGGGGCGCGCGACGCCATGTTCGGCATCGGTGGCCTGTTCCGCAACATCGGCAATCAGATCGGAGTCAACGCCCATACGGATTCGACGCCGCCCGCCGGGGACGATTATGCGTCGAACTGGGAGATGTCGGTTGGGCGCGCCGCCGCTGTCGCCAACGCCTTGCGCCAGGCCGGTTATGAGGGCGAGATCATCGCCTTTGGCTATGCCGATAGTCGTCAGGTTCAATTGTCCGAGCCATCGCGTCCGACTCTCGGCCGGCGTGTCGATATCGTCGTTTTCCCGACTGTCGGGGGGCGCTGACGTGGTCGGACGGATTGTCGTTGCCTTGGTGTTTAACCCGCTGATGATCGCCGGCATATTTGCGTTCGCGGCCGCGTCGGCCCGGGCCGACGAGGTCAGCGTGCGCGCCGCGCCGCATGACGGCTACGGCCGTATCGTTTTCAATTGGCCAGCGCCCGTTGGCCACACGGCACGCATCGCCGCCGGCCGGTTAACGGTGCGATTTGCCCGGCCGATTACCACCAGTTTCGATATCGTCAGCGGGGTTCTTGGCGAATACGTCGCTGACCCACGCATCGCCGGTGATGGGCAGACGGTGAGTTTTGCGCTCAAGGGATCATACGATCTACGCAACTTCGATGCCGGTTCCGCCGTCGTTGTCGACCTGGTAAAGAAGGCGCCGCCCCGTGCCACGAAGACGCGTAACCGAGCGCCCGGTGCACCGGTGCAAAGCACACAGGTTTCGCGACAGCGGGCCGGCAAGGCTGCCGCGCAATCAACCGCGAGCGGTGACCTGCCCAAGGTTCGCGTGCGCACTGGCGAGCATCCGACGTACACGCGCCTTGTCTTCGATTGGCCGCAACAGGTCGCCTATAGCGTTGAAAAATCAGGCGGGGTCGCGACGATCGTGTTTCGCCGTCCCGCCGACATTGGCCTTGATCGGGTAGCCAAGCGGCCACCGCCCTTCGTCGGGGGGGCGCGCGCGCGCGTTGACGGCGATACGGTGACCGTCGTGTTGTCGGTGGCGGAAAGTTCGACCCTGCGTCATTTCCTTTCCGGCGCCAAGGTTGTCGTCGACGTCAACGCGCCGACCGGCAACGATCAAGCTGGCCCCTTGCCCGCCGAGGCCCAGCCGAATCCACCGCAAGAGAAACCAGCTGAGAAACCACAAGAAAAGCTGCCGGAAAAAACGGTAGAGGCAACGAAGGAAGCAAAGGCCGCGCCAGATGCGGCTCCCGCGCCTAAACCTGCCCCGACGCCGGCGCCGGTTTCCGCCCCCGAACTAGTTCCACCACCATCGGCGCCCATCGAAACCGCCGCGCCGGCGCTCGGCGTGCCGCAGGGACTGACGCCCGGGGCGACGCTCAACGCGGCCGTGGCGGAAACGCCAGTGTCGACATCGGTGTCGCCGGCTGCCACACCGTCGGCGACAGCCGGTCAAGGCCAGCCGGGCGTTGCCGTCAAGGTCGAAACGGTGAACGGCGGTACACAACTGCGTTTCGATTGGACCGAGCCGGTTGCCGCCGCGGTGTTCCGGCGCGGGCAGGGCATCTGGATCGCGTTCGACAAGCCGCGCCAGTTTGATACCGGATTGCTGTTGCAGCAGGCATCCCCGGCCATCAGCGCCGTGACTCAGGTGGCGTCATCGTCCGGCAGCGTATTGCGTCTGGTTGCCGGGCGCGGCATCAACCCGGCGGTGCAGCGCAATGGTTTCGCTTGGATTGTCGATCTGCGGCGTCAGGCCATGGCGGCGCAGACACCCATTAACGCCAAGGCGCAGCCCAACTCTCCCGTTGGCGCCCGGGTTTTTCTGCCGGTGCCCGAACCGGGCGATCCGATCGCGGTGACCGATCCGGAAATTGGCGACAATCTGGTCGTCGTACCGACAGTGCCGCTGGGTCACGGTATCGCCCAGGCTTACATCTATCCGCAGTTCGAAATTTTGACATCGGCACAGGGTGTCGCCGTGCAGCCGCTGATCGACGACCTGCGGGTTCGCGGAGTGCGCCAAGGTGTCGAACTGTCGAGCGCCAATTCCCTCGCCATCTCGTCGGTTTCCGCGGACGCGGAAGCCAATTCCCGGCTTGCGGCGAATCGGCCCCTGCAGCGCATCATCCCGCTCGACGTGCTTGAAAAGGAAGAGATGAAGAATGGCGTGCAATTCGTCAGCCGCCGTCAGGATTTGGAAAACAAGCTTGCCAAGGCGCGTACCGCCGCCGCCCGTCTCGCCGGGCGCTTGGACCTGGCCCGCTTCTATTTCGCCAATGCATATGCCTCCGAACTGATCGCGGTCTTGCGCGTGATGGCCGAGGACGCGCCCGAATCAGAGGAGGAAGCTGAATTCCGCCTGTTAAGAGGCGCCGCGGAGTTCATGCTGGCTCGTCATGACAAGGCGGCGGTTGATTTGGACCATGACAGCCTGGTGACCAGTGACGAAGGGGCATTCTGGCGTGCCGCGAACGTGGCCGCGACAGGGGACATGTTAGGGGCCGCTCGTGATCTGCAGTTGATGGGCGCGATCGCCCGGCCGTATCCGAAGCCACTGCGCTATCCGCTCGGGATTCTGGTGACGCGGACCGTGATCGAGGTCGGCGATTCACGCATGGCGGAGAATTTCATCGAAGCGCTGAATCTGGATAAACCATCGCGCGCCGATCAGGCCGGTATTGCCTTCGTGCAGGGTAAACTTGAGGAACTGAACGGTAATTTCGATGCGGCCGTTGGCACGTGGGAGGAAATTCCGGAAACGGCGCCGCGGCCGGTGCGGGCCCATGCCTTGGTGGCACGCACGGAGCTGTTGCTCAAGCTGCGCCGCATGGAACTGTCCGAAGCCATCGACGAATACGAAAAGCTCCGCTTTGCCTGGCGCGGGGGCGAGTTCGAATTCAACATGCTGCGTCGTCTCGGTGGCCTTTATTTGGATGAAGGTCGATTCCGCGAGGGACTGGCAACGCTAAAGAACGCCGCGACGTTCTTCCGCGATCACCCGGACGCGGCACAAGTCACCCAACAGATGGCGGATGTGTTCAATGGCCTTTATTTGGATGACGGGTCATTGCGATTGCCGCCGGTCGCCGCCATTGCGCTTTACAATGACTTTAAGGAGTTGACGCCGGCCGGTTCCGATGGCGACCGCATGATCCAGAAACTGGCCGACCGCTTGGTCGAGGTCGACCTGCTGGATCGTGCCTCCGATCTGTTGCAGGCGCAAGTTCGGTTCCGACTCAACGGTGTCGATAAGGCTCGCGTCGGCGCGCGTCTGGCGCTGATCCATATCCTCGCTGAACGTTTCACCGACTCGCTGGAATCGCTCGATGGAACCAACACCCCGGGGCAGCCGGACGAGTTACAGGCGCAGCGCCGTCATTTGCGCGCCCGCGCCCTGATGGGTATCGAGCGGCCGGGCGAGGCCTTAGATCTGCTGGCCCGCGACGACAGCCGCAACGCTGAGTTGCTGCGCGCCGAAATTTTCTGGGATGCTCAGGATTGGGGTCACGCCAGCCAATCCTTCGGCCGTCTGTTGCGAAGTTCCGGCGCCAAGCCGGGAGAGGCGTTGGATAGCAGGCAGGCCGCCACGGTGCTGAACTATGCGGTTTCTTTGACCCTGTCCGGTGGCGAGAAGGCGGCCGAACGATTGCGTCGCGATTACGGTATCGCCATGGCGGAATCCAAGCTCGCCGACGCCTTCACTCTGGTAACCAGCCCGAGTGCTCCCGGGCTGCTTGACCCCGGCCAGGTCGCCGGCAAGGTCGAGGAAGCGGAATCCTTCGTCACCGCTTATCGCGATAAACTCAAGGAAGGCCGCCCGCTCAGTTCCATCAACTGAGCCGTGCCGCGCTACTGACCGCCGAAACTTCGAACCAGCGAGCCGACGATCATGAACCAGCCGTCGACCAGGACGAAGAAAATGATCTTGAACGGCAGGGCGATGATCACCGGCGGCAGCATCATCATGCCCATGGCCATCAACACCGACGCGACCACCATGTCGATGATCAGGAATGGCACGAAAATCAGAAATCCGATCTCGAAGGCGCGCCGCAGTTCCGAAATCATGAATGCCGGGATTAGGATGCTCATGGGCATGGCATCACCGGCGACCTCGGCGTCGGGCTTTCCGGAAATGTCAACGAACAATGCCAGATCCTGCGACCTGACGTGGCGTTGCATGAACGTCCGAAACGGCGCCAGGGCCCTGTCGAACGCCTGAAACTCGTCGATGCGTTCCTCGATCAGCGGCTTGATGCCGTCGTCCCATGCTTTCTCGAACGTTGGCATCATGATGAAAAAGGTCAGAAACAGCGCCAGACTCATCAGCACCTGATTCGGCGGTGTCTGCTGTGTGCCCATGGCGGTGCGAAGAAACGATAGCACGATGATCAAACGCACGAACGAGGTCATCATGATCAGGATCGACGGCGCCAGGCTGAGCACCGTGACCAGCGCCACCAGTTGCACCACCCGTGCCGTCGATTCGCCGCCGTCCTGCATATCGAGTGTCAGCGATTGCGCCGCCGCCGGGTCGGACAGCCACACGCTGAGCGCGCCGAGCGCCACCGTCAGCGCCGTCGAGCCGGCAAGCCATGCCAGCGTCGCGCGGAGGCGGGGAGGCGGTGCCAATAACGTGACGGTTGAGGTTGGTTTCACTGTTGAGGTTTCTCCGACGCGGACATGGCGTCCGGGTCGTGCTGGTTGCGCGCGTCGTCAAGGGCGGCGCGAAAATCAGCTGTGTCGACGCTGGGGGCGGCGGACTCCCCAGGGCCATGGCTCAGCAGAGTCTGCGTGATACCCGCCTCGACCACCAATTCGGAGGTCGGGCTGAGCAGTAACAAGTGCTCCACATTGTCGCGGCGCACCAGCACCAGCCGGCGGCGGCCGTCGACCGGTGCCACCTCGATGACCTCAATCCGGCGCGCGTTTCCGGTTTTGGTGGTACGGGCCGGAAAACCCAATCCGGCGCGCCGCGCGATTAGCGCCAGCACGCCGATCAGTCCGATGACGAAAAACAGCGCCAGGAGAAAGCGGAAATAACCGTCGAGTTCCATCGTCGCGTCTATCCTCGTGCGGTCTTTCAGCCGAACCCGTCAGGCGTCCGGCCCGGGATGTAGCGTTTTCAAATCGCTTGCCAGGGTATTGAGGTCGCCCACCAATCGCTGGATAGCAGCCATCATGCCATCCACGTCGGCCGGCGGATTGGCGGCAATCGCTTTGCACAACTCGCCGACACGTTCCTGGAAATTGCTCATGTCGATCACGTTGCCCTCCTGCACCAACTGACGCGCCTCGGCGACCAGATGTGTGAGGTTGTTGATCTCCTGCATATAGAGATCACCGGCGTCTCCGCCCGCAGCCATGGTGGTGGTGTCTGAAGTATCGTCGGTCATCCGGTGTCCTTTCCGGGTTCGTGATTGTCGGTGCCGGCGCGCCATGTGGCCGGGTCGAGATTTGCCGGGATGCCGTCAGGCCCCAACGCGCCATTTGCACGGTATACATATATCAGAATCTCGGCGACAGCGGCGAATGCCTCGATTGGTATTTCGCTTTCGACTTCGATCGCCGATAGCAATTGCGCCAGATCCGCGTCCTCACGTACGCGCACATTATTGGCGAAGGCGAGTTCGAGAATTTGCTCGGCGACTCGGCCACGACCGGATGCGACGACCCTGGGCGGCGCGCCTTCCGCGTCCCCCCGCGCCGGATCCTGGGCGAGCGCCACGGCCACGGCATCGGCTGTCGCCGGCTTCGGGTGGATGTTGTCGGCGATCCGGTCCGACGATTCTCGCTCGCGGCGGGTATTGCGGGGACGGTCCGGCAACGGGCGCTCCTTCGGATTGCGGCACGGCGCTGGCTGAGCGTCGGTCAACCTAACCCTGACGGGGTGACTTTAACAAATGCTAAAGGCGGCGACGGGACGGCACTAGAGATCGGGATGGTGTGTGGCTGCGGGCCGCAGACTCATCATGGGGGTCTGATTGCCGTCATCTTTAGTCTTTGTTAACGAAACCCGGCAGATAATGCCGACTGGAAATTCAGGGGAAATCATTCCCCGATGCGCCCGGGACAGGGCGCAAGATCAAAGCGGGACACCTTGCGATGGACGGGTTCAGCAAAATCACGTTGTTCAGCGCTTTGAAAAAGCGCATGGCCTGGGTGAACCAGCGCCAGGAGGTGTTGGCTCAGAACATCGCCAACGCGGACACGCCGGATTACCGCGCCAAGGACCTCAAAGCGTTTTCCTTTAAGGATTCCGTGCGCGAGGAGCAGAACCGAATTCGGCTGGCGACGACAGGCCCGCAGCATCTCGCCGGCAATCAGCGGCGTGGCGGTGTGTACAAGGAACATGACGTCCGCAAGCCATATGAGACCATGCCTGGCGGCAACTCCGTGGTGCTGGAGGAGCAGATGGCGAAGGTTGGCGAGACCCAGATTAACC
>JAYOFM010000049.1:24362-25139 GCA_038117225.1 Rhodospirillales bacterium | reverse complement strand
AGTCTGGGCCGTGTCTCAGTCCCAGTGTGGCTGATCATCCTCTCAGACCAGCTATGGATCGCGGCCTTGGTGAGCTTTTACCTCACCAACAAGCTAATCCAACGCGGGCTCATCTAGGAGCGACCGAAGCCTTTCCCCCGAAGGGCGTATGCGGTATTAGCCCCAGTTTCCCGAGGTTATTCCCCACTCCTAGGCAGATTCCCACGTGTTACTCACCCGTGCGCCACTAAGGTATCCCGAGCAAGCTCGGGACCTTCGTTCGACTTGCATGTGTTAGGCATGCCGCCAGCGTTCGTTCTGAGCCAGGATCAAACTCTCAAGTTGACTTCCCGTATTCCCGGCCGAGGCCGGAAAGTCCAGGAAAACAAGAGCTGTTCCTCTGCACAAATTTGGTCCGTTATGAACTCCGAAACACCCTGGCAAACCAGAATGATCGAAACCCATAACGACTTGAAAAAATGCACAGACGAGCCAGCGCTCAGTTGGCTAGTGTGCAACGAAGCACCGCCGCCCACGCATCCCTTCGACATATTCACAATGAAAACAGCACGTCCGGTTCGGGCCGACCCAAATTCCTGGGCCGTCCCGCCACCGGGACGCGGGTTATACGAACCTGCCCTCACACTGTCAAATGCTTTCTAGAGATTATTTTCGCCAATCCGCCGTCCTCGATTTTTAGCCACAACATGTTGATTTTGTGTCGTAATTTTTGGCACGCAGTATTTAAAGTTCGCCTGTGCGCAATGGGCGTCGCCGAATGAAAACGGTGCACTGCAA
>JAYOFM010000049.1:23369-24352 GCA_038117225.1 Rhodospirillales bacterium | reverse complement strand
ATGCTGACACGAAGGGCCTCAGATATTAAGAAATTCAGTCGAAAATGCGATCAGCGCCACGACGATTGCACCGGCGAAACCGCAAACCTCTTGTTAACCGCTGGACTCGTATGCTTGTTACGACATCCGGACGGTTCGGCGGCGCCTTGACAGGATTCCATCGGCCGAACATTGTAATGAATCGAACGGCTTAGTGAACGGCACTCTGGGCGGTGCATCCAAACCATCCGAAACCGCGCCATAAGAAGAAGGCTCAGCGCGCGGTCGATTACTCTCCGGCGAGCCGGGGAACTTGAGTGAACTGGGAGTTTTGAGGGAATGCTCACACGGGCAGCATTGGCGGGGGGCGTGTTTTCCGCCGCCTTATTAACGTATGGCGTCGCGGTGATCGACCCAACGGCGCGTACCGATCACGTCGACAGGCCGTCCGAACCGTCAAGCGGCGCGGACGTTTTCTCCATGGCGCCGTTTTCCCTTGGTAATCCGGCGGCGGCGGCGATGCTGCGTCCGCACGAACCGCCCAATCCCGTCGAACTCGCGGTCGCCCTGCCGCCGTTGATCCTGCAATCAATTGCCGTCGGCGAAGGCGACACCCTGGCCAAGGTGCTTTCACGCGCGGGTATCACCCGGCGCGACGCGCACGGCGTCATCACCGCCATGAAACCCCACGTCAATCCGCGCCATATCCGCGAGGGCCAAGCCGTCGTCGTCGCCTACCAGGCGACCCTGCCTGGTGTCGACGATGCCGAAACCTTCCTACCCGGCCGCTTCGCCGGCATCCGTTATGCGCCGGATTATCGCCGCGAGGTGCGCGTCCAACGCGCCGATGACGGCGGCTTCACGGCACATACGGTCAAGCTCAAGGTCAATCGCACCGCCGCCTTCGCCGAGGGCCGTATTGATCCTGTCATCGGTCGTGACGAGGAAATCCGCCGCACTATTCAGGTGCTGTCCCGGCGCACCAAGAACAATCCGGTGTTGAT
>JAYOFM010000049.1:10979-23359 GCA_038117225.1 Rhodospirillales bacterium | reverse complement strand
CATGCATTTCGACGAGGCGTTCTCCGAACAGGTCTTCGCCGAGGGCCGGATCGATTCCAGCCTCTATGTCGACGGACGCAAGGCCGATATCCCGCCATCGGTGCTGGTCGATCTGTTCCGACTGTATTCCTGGGACGTGGATTTTCAGCGCGATATCCGAGGCGGCGATGGCTTTCGGGTGCTCTATGAACGCATCACCAACGATCAAGGCGAATCTGTGGACAACGGCGACGTTCTGCACGCCTCCCTGACCCTTAGCGGCAAGGCGTTGCAGGTCTATCGGTATATCGGCGCCACGGGTCATGTGGAGTATTTCAATGAAAAGGGCGAGAGCGCGCAGAAGGCGTTAATGCGCACGCCCATCGACGGCGCGCGCCTGTCGTCACGCTACGGCAAGCGGCGCCATCCGGTGCTCGGCTATACCAAAATGCACAAGGGTGTCGATTTCGCCGCCGCGTCGGGCACGCCGATCTACGCCGCTGGCAACGGCACCGTGGCCTTCGCCGGTCGCAAGGGCGGCTATGGCAAGTACGTCAAAATCCGCCACAACGACACCTACAGCACCGCCTACGCCCACATGAAGGGCTATGGCCGTGGCATCCGTACCGGCACCCGCGTGCGCCAGGGCCAGATCATCGGTTATGTCGGCACCACGGGCCGTTCGACGGGCCCGCATCTGCACTACGAAATCATGATGTCGGGCCGTCAGGTCAACCCGCTACGCGTGCGCATGCCATCGGGCCGCAAGCTCAAGGGCGACGAATTGCGGCGCTTCATGGTGGAGAAGGCGCGCATCGACAAGCTGGGCCTACGCCAGGCACTCGCCGCGCTCTCCACATCAACCGACTGAGCCGCGCTGGCTCCACCGATGCCGCCCCTTAAACTCGCGACGACTGAGATCGGCGCCGGACCGCCGCTGGTCATCCTGCACGGCCTGCTCGGCTCCAAGCGCAACTGGCAGGGCATCGCCAAGATCCTGGCCGACCGCTTCCGAGTGGTTGCCGCCGATCTCCGCAATCACGGCGACTCGCCATGGGACCCGGACATGAGCTATGCCGCCATGGCCGGCGATGTGGCGGCGCTGATCCATCGGCTGGGCGGCGGTCCGGTCCGGGTCATCGGCCATTCCATGGGCGGCAAGGCAGCAATGATGCTAGCGCTCGAGCATGCCAAGCTCGTGGATCGGCTTGTCGTCGTCGACATCGCGCCGACGCCGTCTCCTGGCCATGCCGAAGGCTTCGTCCATGCCCTCGCCGGGGTCGATCTGCTGCGCTGCCAGAGCCGCCGGGATGTCGATGGGCAGCTAGCGGAACAGGTTCCCGATCCCGGCATCCGCGCCTTCCTGCTGCAAAACCTGGACACGTCGGCCGCACGGCTTGCCTGGAAACCCAATCTCGCCGCGATCACGTCCCATTTGGACGGCATCGTCGATTTTCCCGACGGCCGGCACGGCCGCGCCTATGCCGGCGCGACCCTGTTCGTGGCCGGGGCCAATTCAGATTATCTGGAGCCGCGCCACCACGCGGCGGCGAGGACACTGTTTCCCGCGGCGGATTTCGACATCGTCGCCGGCGCCGGCCACTGGGTTCACGCCGAGCAGCCGGCGGTCTTCCTCGACACGGTTAGACCGTTCCTCGAAAGTTAAACTCGACGCGCGAATGCTCTAGGCGGCCTCCGCCTTGGCGCCGTTGATCGTCAAGCCATCCTTGCCGGCCGACACCTTGATGGTATCACCGTCCTTCAACGTGCCCTCCAGAATCAGGCTGGCGAGCGGATTTTGCAGCGAGCGCTGCAATACCCGCTTCAACGGTCGCGCCCCGTAGACCGGATCGTAGCCTTGGTCGGCGAGCCAGGCGCGGGCCGAGCCATCGAGCCGCACCTCCATCTTGTGATCGGCCAGCAGCTTGCGCAGGTGGCCAAGCTGAATTTCGACGATGCCGTCCATGTTTTCGCGGCTTAGGCGGCGGAACAGAATGATCTCGTCCAGGCGATTGATGAACTCTGGACGGAATGACGCGCGTACCACCTGCATGACCTGATCACGCACTTCGTCGGACTCGTGACCGGCTTCCTGCGCCGCCAGGACATCGCCGCCCAGGTTGGAGGTCATGATGATCAGCGTGTTCTTGAAATCCACGGTGCGGCCCTGACCGTCTGTCAACCGGCCGTCATCGAGCACCTGCAAAAGCACGTTAAAGACGTCCGGATGAGCCTTCTCGATCTCGTCGAACAGGATGACCTGATAGGGCCGACGCCGCACCGCCTCGGTCAACGCGCCGCCCTCGTCATAACCGACGTAACCGGGGGGCGCGCCGATCAACCGGGCGACGGCGTGCTTTTCCATGTACTCCGACATGTCGACGCGGATCATCGCCTGTTCGTCATCGAACATGAAGGACGCCAGGGCCTTGGTCAGTTCGGTCTTGCCGACGCCGGTCGGACCGAGGAACAGGAACGAACCAATCGGCTGATTGGGGTCCTGCAGACCGGCGCGGGCGCGACGCACCGCATTGGCGACCGAGATCAACGCTTCCTCCTGGCCGACCACGCGGCCGCGCAGCATGTCCTCCATGTGCAACAGCTTCTCGCGCTCGCCTTCCAGCATCTTGTCGACCGGAATGCCAGTCCAGCGCGAAACGATCTGGGCGACGTGCTCAGAGGTCACGGACTCGTCAACCATATGGTTATTCTCCGCGTGCATGGCTTTCTCCAGCTTCTCCTGCAATTGCGGGATCAAGCCGTAAGTCAGCTCGCCGGCTTCGTCCAACTTGCCCTCGCGGATAGCCCGGTCGGCGGTAATGCGGGCGTGGTCTAGTTCCTCCTTCAATTTCGTGGTGTCGGCCAGTGACGCCTTCTCCGATTCCCACTGGTGGGTCAGATCGGCGGATTCGACTTCCAGGTCTTCAAGCTCAACTTCGATCTTGTTGAGACGCTCGATGGATGCCGCGTCATCCTCCTTCTTCAAGGCCTCGCGCTCGATCTTGAGCTGAATGATACGCCTGTCCAGTTCGTCAATTTCCTCGGGCTTGGAATCGACCTGCATGCGCAGCCGGCTAGCCGCCTCGTCCATCAAGTCGATGGCCTTGTCGGGCAGGAAACGATCGGAGATATAGCGGTCCGAAAGGGTCGCGGCGGAGACCAGCGAGGCATCGGTGATGCGCACCCCGTGATGCAGTTCATACTTCTCCTTGATACCGCGTAGGATGGAGATAGTGTCCTCCACCGACGGTTCGGAAACGAATACAGGCTGGAAGCGGCGCGCCAGGGCAGCGTCCTTTTCCACGTGCTTACGGTATTCGTCCAACGTGGTGGCGCCGACGCAATGCAGATCGCCACGCGCCAGCGCCGGTTTCAACAGATTGGAGGCATCCATCGAGCCCTCGCTGGCGCCGGCGCCGACCAGGGTGTGCATCTCATCGACGAACAGGATGATTTCGCCCGCAGCCGCCGTGACTTCAGCCAGTACCGCCTTCAGCCTCTCCTCGAACTCACCCCGGAACTTGGCCCCGGCGACCAGGGCGCCCAGGTCAAGCACCATGAGACGCTTCTGCTTCAGGTTCTCCGGCACGTCGCCTTGGATGATGCGTTGCGCCAGACCTTCAATGATGGCCGTTTTGCCGACACCGGGCTCGCCGATCAACACCGGATTGTTCTTGGTGCGCCGGGACAGCACCTGAATGGTGCGGCGGATTTCCTCGTCACGACCGATGACAGGATCAATACGGCCCTCGGCGGCATCCTCGGTCAGATCGCGGGCGTATTTCTTGAGCGCATCATAGGTATCCTCCGCCGTCGCCGTATCAGCGCTGCGCCCTTTGCGGAAATCATTGATGGCGCGGTTGAGGCCCTGCGGCGTTACCCCGGCATCGGCGAGAATGGTCGCCGCCGGGGTATCGGCGGCCATGGCGATGGCCAGCAACAGGCGCTCGACGGTGACGAAGCTGTCGCCAGCCTTATCGGCGACCTGCTCGGCCTGCTCAAACAGTCGCGCGGTCTCGGGCGCCAGATACATTTGGCCACTGCCGCCTTCGACCTTGGGCAATTTATAAATCTGCGTGTTTGTCGCCTCGAAGGCACGGGCGGAATCGCCACCGGCGCCGTTGATCAACCCCGCCGCCAGGCCTTCCCTGTCCTCAAGCAGGACCTTCAGGATATGCAGTGGCGTTAGCTGCTGATGGTTGTTGGTCAGCGCCAGGGTTTGCGCCGACTGGATGAACCCGCGGGCGCGTTCGGTATATTTTTCAAAATCCATTTCGCTTCCAATCCTGTTTCCGTCGACGGCGGCCTGGGACCCCGCTAATGCGGCAGCGCCTGGGCGACCTCGTCGATTGGGCGTTCGTGTTAACTTAAATATGGCCTGTCGATGGCCGAGCGCAAGCGCCCAAACCAACAGCCTTTCATGGCGCGGCAATTGACAGCGACCAGCACCGGAGCGATGGTCCGGTCATGACCATAACGCTCACCGATATCTATCGCTATCCGGTCAAGGGCCTGAGCGCCGAACGGCTGGACGCGACGGCGTTGGTCGCCGGCGAAACCATCGCATCGGATCGGCGCTTCGCCATGGCGCTGGGCTCCACGCCAATCGACGGCAACCATTCCGATTGGAAACCGAAAACCAGCTTTCTGGCCCTCGTCCGCAACGAGAAGCTGGCCACCCTGGAAACTCATTTCGATGACGATACCGCGGTCCTGACGGTGTTGCGCGGTGGCCGCCAGGTGGCGCGTGGCAAGCTGACCGAGGGCGTCGGCCGCGGCATGCTGGAAGATTTTTTCGGCGCTTACATGGGCGACGAAGCGCGCGGTCGACCAAAGTTGGTCGAAGCCGCCGATGGGCATGTGCTGTCCGACGTGCCGAACAAGGTAATCTCCATCATCAGCCGTGCCAGCGTGCACGATTTGGAACGTGTTGCCGGCCGCGACGTCGACCCGCTGCGGTTTCGCGGCAACGTGTTGATCGAGGCCGATGATCCCTGGGTCGAATTTCAATGGGTCGGCAAGGACATCGCCATCGGCGAAGCGACGCTGCGCGTCATCGACCGCATCGAACGCTGCGCGGCGACCAATGTCGACCCGACGACGGCGGCCCGCGACATGAACATTCCGATAATTCTGCAACGGGGGTTCGCGCATACGGACATGGGCGTCTATGCGCGTGTCATCAAGGACGGTAAAATCGCCACCGGCGACACAGTCACGTTACTGGAAAATTAATCACGCTGTTCGCGTGAGCCCACCGGCTCACAATACCGACAACGGATCAGGGCGGAAGACCTAGGACGCGGCAGTTTCCGGATCTGTCGCCTCGGGCGCCGCCACGGATCGCTTCTTCCGGGGTGCCTTGGGCTTTTCCGCCGCCGCGATTTCAACGACAACCGCCTCGCTGTTTACCGCGAGCGGTTCGTCGCTGATCGTCACTGGCACTATGGTTTCGGCCGGTGCCGGGGCTGGAATTGGGACCTGAACCGGAGACTCGTTCGTCTCGACCGCGCGTTCGCCACCGGCCCGCGGCGGCTTAATATCGGGCTGTTCCGACTGTGCCGGGTCGACGTTGGCCTGCTGCTGTTGATTGTTGCGGCCACCACGGCCACCACCGTCATTATTACCGCCAGCGTTACCGCTGTTGTTGCGGTTCGGGTTGTTCGCCTGTTCGGCGTTCATGATACGGTAATAGTGCTCGGCGTACTGGAAATAGGATTCCGCGGTAATGCGGTCGCCGGCCGATGCCGCGTCGCGCGCGAGACCGAGATATTTCTCGTGCACCTGGTGCGGATTACCGCGGATTTTCACTTCCGGGCCATTGCTCTCGAACACCCCGCCCTTTTGGTTGGGGTAGCGTTTGCCGCCGCCGCTGTTGTTGTTATTGCCGCGCGAGCGCGAACGTCTGTTACTGGCGTGCTTCATGTTCATTATCTTGTTATTTCGTTCGGTTGCCTGAATGCACATCATTCCAAAATCAGGCGTCCTGTCTTCTTGGACGCGTGCCGCCGCATGCGGTAGATCGCGATGGCTTTGACTTAGGATGGCGGGAATTTAAAAAATCGTCCAAAAGGGCGACCCCCTCGGGCCCCCGCAGGCCACGTAGGATTGAACCTAATCGGGCGGCGCCGGTTTTCCAACCCTTTTTTTCGTTGCCGCGGGGAAATTCATGGGCGTGCAAAGATCAGTGCCCGGGTCATCCCGGCAAGATCGCTAGCCCGGCGGCGTTCCCGCAGGCCGGCCCCGAGCATCACGGCGGCCACCGCATCGGCCTGACCATGTCCAATTTCGAGAATGCAGCACCCGCCTGGCGCCAGGACATCGTTGATCCCGTCGGCGATGCGCCGATAGGCATCGAGCCCATCGGCGCCGCCGTCGAGCGCGCGGCGCGGGTCGTGGGTCGCAACCTCCGGTTCCAGCGTGTCGATCGCGGCGGTTTCGATATACGGCGGATTGGATACCACCATGTCGAAGCGGCCGTCGATTTCGGCCGTCCAATCCGCTTGCAGAAAGTGAGCCCGATCGGCGAGGCCGAGACGCACCGCATTGGCGCGAGCAACACCGAGGGCGGCCTCATGAATGTCCGTGCCGACGCCCCTCGTGGCACCGCACTCGCTGAGGATTGCAAGCAGCAGACAGCCGCTGCCGGTGCCAAGATCAAGCAGCCGCCATGCTCCGCCACCGAGCAACTCGGCCTCCGCGAGCGCAGCTTCGACCACGGTTTCCGAATCGGGACGCGGCACCAGGGTGTCCGGCGTGACCGCGAAATCGAGGCTCCAGAACTCGCGCCGACCAAGTAGGTGAGCCACCGGCTGGCGGGCAGCGCGGCCTGCCAGCAAGGAATTGAATATTTTGACCTTGGAAGGCGACAATGTTCGCTCGGGATATAACCTCGGCGTTTCCGCGCTCACGCCGGCGGCATGTGCCAGCAACAGGCGCACATCGAGCGCCGCGCCCTGCACGCCGGCCCGGGTCAGCTGATCGATGCCGTCGCGTAGGGCCTCGGCGAAAGTGGTGATCGGGGCCGGCCGGCCGTTCATTCAATTTCGGCCAGACGCGCCGCCTGATCCTCGGAGATCAGCGGATCGATGAGCGGATCGAGATCGCCGCCTAGAATGGCGTCGAGGGCGTGCAGCGTCAGGCCTATGCGGTGATCGGTGACACGGCGTTCGGGGAAGTTATAGGTGCGAATTCGTTCTGAGCGATCACCGGAACCGACCTGGCCCTTGCGGTGAGCGGCACGCTCGGCATTGCGTTCATCCAGTTCGCGTTCATACAACCGGGCGCGCAGCACCCGCATCGCCTTGGCCTTGTTCTTGTGCTGGGATTTTTCGTCCTGCTGGGACACCACGAGCCCGGTCGGCAGATGGGTAATGCGCACCGCGCTGTCAGTGGTGTTGACCGACTGGCCGCCCGGACCGGACGCGCGGAAGACATCGATGCGCAGGTCCTTGTCCTCAATCTTGATGTCGACCTCCTCGGCCTCCGGCATGACGGCGACGGTGGCGGCGGAGGTATGGATCCGCCCACCCGATTCGGTCACCGGAACCCTTTGCACCCGGTGCACCCCGGATTCGAACTTCAACCGCGCGAAGACGTCGGTCCCGCTGACCGAGGCAATGGCTTCCTTGAAGCCGCCGATGCCGATGTCCTGCACCTGCAGCACTTCGAACTTCCAACGATGGGCGTCCGCGTAGCGCTGGTACATGCGGAACAGATCGGCGGCGAACAGAGCCGCCTCGTCACCGCCGGTGCCGGCCCGCACCTCCAGGATGGCATTCTTGGAATCGGCCTCGTCGCGCGGCAGTAACAGCATTTGCAGGCTTTTCTGCAGCGCTGGAATGCGATCCTTGAGGATTCGAAACTCCTCCTCGGCCATGGCCTTCATGTCGGCATCGGTCTCCGCATCGGCGAGCATGCCGGCGAGATCGGCCGCTTCGCTGGTCGCCGCTTTGTATTCGCTGATGGCGGCGACGATCGGGGTCAGTTCGGCATATTCGCGAGACAGACGCGTGAATTCCTCGGGCGACGGCGTATCGGCGCTGGCCATCAGGCTGGCTAGTTCCTCGTGCCGCGCGGCCACCCGATCGAGATTGTTCTCGAAACTCACCGATTCTTACTCCTTGTCATCATTGTTGCCGCCACCACCGGAATTATCCGGGCCGAGTGCAAACAGCGTTTCCACGGCGCGGGCCAGCCCCGGCCAATCACGACCCTCGGCGGCGGCGTTGCGCAAGGCGGCCGACGGATGATGCAACAGACGTCCGGTCAGTAAGCGGATAGCCTTTTCCGCATCGCCGCCGGCTTCCATCAGTGCCGTATGGGCGAGGGACTCCACGTGGCCGCGCAACGCCGACACCGCCGGCGCCGCGTCGCGCGAGGCACGGGCGCTGACGAACGCCTCGACCTCCTCGTCGATGATGGCTTCCGCCTTGGCCGCCTCGGCCTCGCGTCCGGCAATGCCAGCATGGGCGATGCGTTCCAGATCACCGAGATCATAGAGAAAGGCGTCGTCGAGCCGATTCGTCGCCGGGTCCACGTCGCCGGGTACGCCGGCATCAATAATGAACTGCGGGCGATGGCGCCGGGCGGCGAGGCCGGTTCGCACCATGTCGGCGGTAATCGAAAAGTGGCGACCGCCCAACGAGGCGACGACAACATCGGCGCTCGCCATCAGCGACGCCAATGTCGCCATATCGGCGGCGTGACAATCCAGACGCCGCGCCAGCGCATCAGCCCGCCGCGCCACCGGATCGGCGACCACCAGACCGCCGAGCCCGCCGGCCAACAACTCACGCGCCGCCAGTTCGCCCATGTCGCCGGCGCCCAGCAGCAATCCCGTGGCGCGCGACAGATCACCCAACAGATCACGGGCGAGACCCACGGCGGCGGCGGCGATGGACACCGGACGCTCGCCAATGGTGGTTTCCGTGCGCACCCGCTTGGCCGCCGCATAAGCCGCTTGCATGACCGCTTCCAGGCCAGAACCGGTCATGCCAGCCGCCGCCGCCAGCCGATGGCTGGCCTTGACCTGACCGAACACCTGCGGCTCGCCGACGACCATGCTGTCGAGAGACGCCGCGACACGAAAGATGTGGCGCACCGCATGCTCATCGGCGGCGACATAGAACTGACCTTCGAGGGACAGTCGTTCGACCTCCGCATGGCGCGCCAGGCTTTCGAGAATCCGCTCGCCCGCCGCCGCCGGCTCTTCATGCAGCGCTTGCACCTCGATGCGATCACAGGTTGACAGGACCAGAGCCTCGACTAGGCCGTGACGGCGCAAGCCGTCGAGAAACTCAGCGACCTGTCCGTCCTCGACGAACAGCCGGTCGCGCAACGCCAGACTGGAGGAGCGATGATTGGCACCGACTACAAGCGGCCGGAGACCATGCAGGAGAAGGCCGGCCACGGCGGCGCTAACGGTAAGCGTCGAGGTGCGCCTCGAGGGCGTCGAGCGCAACCTCCGCCTGCGTTTCCGTTGTCATGTCGCGAACCGTGACGACGCCCTTGGCTAATTCGTCCTCGCCCAGCATCAATACCGCCGAGGCGTTCAGTTTGTTGGCCCGCTGCATGCGTTTCTTGACGTTGCCTGAATAGCCGAGATCTATGCGCAGGCCGGCGTGGCGCAGCCGCTGGGTCAGCGCCAGCGCCGACGCGGCGGCCGCGGCGCCGACCGGAATGACGACGATGGGGCGCGGCGGCGCAGCCGCTTCACCGACCATCATGGCTAGGCGCTCGACACCGGCGGCCCAACCGATCCCCGGCGTCGCGCGGCCGCCCATTTGTTCCATCAATCCGTCATAGCGGCCACCGGCAAGCACGGCGCCCTGAGAGCCCAGATCCTCGGTAATGAATTCAAACGCGGTGTGGGTGTAATAATCGAGCCCACGCACCAGACGCGGGTTTAAGCTATAGGCGATGCCAATGGCATCCAGGCCGGCCAAAACCTCGGCGAAGAAATCGCTGGAGGCGGCGTTGAGATGCTCGCGCAGCAGCGGCGCCTCGGCCATGATCGCCTGATCGCTGGCGTCCTTGGAATCGAAGATGCGCATGGGATTGCGCACCAATCGGTTCTGGCTGTCCTCGGAAAGATCTCCACGATGCGCCTCGAGATAATCGCGCAGCAGACCACCATAGGTCTGGCGGCTTTCCGGATCGCCGAGCGTGTTCAATTCCAGCCGCACCCGGTCCTTCAAGCCCAGGGCTTCGAGGATGTGGGCGCCGACAGCAACGATTTCGATATCGGCCTGCGGCGTCGGCACGCCGATGATTTCCACATCGATTTGATGGAACTGCCGCAACCGTCCCTTTTGCGGCCGTTCATGGCGGAACACTGGTCCCCGGCTGAATACCTTGTAGGGCACTTCTTGGGCCAGGCCGTTGGACATGAAGGCGCGGGCGATACCGGCGGTGAATTCGGGCCTAAGCGTGATGCTTTCACCGCCGCGATCGGTGAACGTGTACATCTCCTTGGTCACCACGTCGGAGGTTTCGCCGAGAGTGCGCGAGAACACCTCAGTAAACTCGAACACCGGCGGCGTCATTTCGCGGAAGCCATAACGCAACGCAATTTCCGCCGCCGTTTCCTGGACCTGGCGTTGCAACCGGAAATCGTCGAACAGAATGTCATGGGTGCCGCGAACCGGCTGCAGGGAGGACATGCTGGCCGCGCCTACTGCGCCGCTTGCGTGGCGTCGTGGTCCCGGCGCGAATATCGGTTGGCTATATAGTCGGCGACGATGGTTTGGAACTCGTCGGCGATGGCGTCGCCGCGCAGCGTCACGCGCTTTTCACCGTCGATGAACACCGGTGCCACCGGCGTCTCGCCGGTACCCGGCAGGCTGATGCCGATATCCGCGTGCTTGCTTTCACCGGGGCCGTTGACGATGCAGCCCATGACGGCGATCGACAGATCCTCGACCCCTTCATAAGTCTCGCGCCACGCCGGCATGCTTTCACGAATGTAGCTCTGGATGCGGTCGGCCAGTTCCTGAAACACCGTCGAGGTGGTGCGGCCGCAGCCCGGGCATGCGGTGACCAGCGGCACGAACGAACGAATGCCCATGGTCTGCAGAATTTCCTGGGCGACAATGACCTCACGGGTGCGGTCACCGCCCGGCTCCGGGGTCAGCGAAATGCGGATGGTATCGCCTATGCCTTCCTGCAACAGCACCGCCAGCGCAGCCGTCGAGGCGACGATACCCTTCGATCCCATGCCGGCTTCGGTGAGGCCGAGATGCAGCGCATAATCGCCCCGCGCCGCCAGATCGCGATAGACCGCGATCAGGCTTTGTACGTCGGAAACCTTGCACGACAGGATGATCTGATCCCGCGCAAGGCCGATGTCTTCCGCCAGTTCGGCGCTTTGCAGCGCCGACAGCACCAAAGCTTCCTGGGTCACGGCTTCCGCCGGCAGCGGCTGCGCACGCTTGGCGTTTTCGTCCATCAGGTGGGTCGCCAGGTCCTGATCCAGGCTGCCCCAGTTGACGCCGATGCGAACCGGTTTGGCATATTTGACCGCCATTTCGATCATGGTCGAAAACTGGCGATCGCGCTTTTCGCGGAAACCCACGTTGCCTGGATTGATGCGGTACTTGGCCAGCGCCTCGGCACAGGCGGGATTATCGGCCAGCAGGGTGTGGCCTATGTAATGAAAATCGCCGACCAGCGGCACATTGATGCCCTGGCGATCAAGGCCGTCGCGAATATGCGGTACCGCCTTGGCGGCCTCATCGCGGTCGACGGTAATGCGGACGATTTCGGAGCCGGCGCGCGCCAACGCGGCGACCTGCGCCACCGTGCCGTCGATATCGGCAGTATCGGTGTTAGTCATCGACTGCACGACGATGGGCGCGCCGCCGCCGACCAGCACATGGCCGACACGGACCGGGACACTACCACGACGGACCTCGGTTAAACGGGTCTGGGCCATGATCGATCGAATTCCTTGCCAGATATCTCGATGCTTGACGGCGTTGTGCCGTATCACCGGTTAGGGGTCAACCGCCGCCGCCAAGACCGTGCTACGGTAATGCCTCGCCGGCTTTTAGTTTCGCTGCGTCCATGGTGGCGCCGCGAACCACGTCGCCTTCCTGGCCTAGCGCCGGCACCGCGTCGCCATCGACCAGGATTTCGAGCCCGCCGGCGTTGCTGGTGTACAGCCGCAGGCCGTCGCGGTCGGGTACCGTATAGCTGTCGCCGGCCAACAACAATCGGGTCACGACCTCATTGCCGACCGAGTCGAGAACTTGAATCCAGATATTGGCGCTGGCGCGAAAGACAATGCGAGAGGTGTCGGCAGCCTCAGTTGTCGTCGGCGCCGGCGTTTCAGTGCTCGTCACGTCAGTGGTCGCGGTTTCGGTGGTCGCGGTTTCAGTGGTCGCGGTTTCAGTGGTCGC
>JAYOFM010000049.1:0-10879 GCA_038117225.1 Rhodospirillales bacterium | reverse complement strand
GTGGTCGCGGTTTCAGTGGTCGCGGTTTCAGTGGTCGCCTCAGTGGTCACTGGGGGCGCATTGCTGGTAGACGCGTTAGTGCTTTCCGAGGCCAGCGCGGCGGACGGCTCCGGCGTCGCAACCGCAGCGGTCGGCACAGGTTCGCTGCTCGGCGCTTCCTGGGTCACGCTGGGGGCGGTTGTCGTCTCGGCGGCCGCAGTCTGTGGCGTGATCACGGGTTCCGGCGTCGGCGCCACGGGTTCAGGCACCGGCGCGGGTGTCGCGGCGACAACCGGGGCCGTCGCCGAAGCGGTATCACGCTCTGGGGTGCTGGTGGGAACATTGGCGACCGCCGCTTGCTCCGACGATTGCAACGCCGCTGCGCTCACGGCCGTCTCGGCCACGTCGGTGTCGGTCGGCGCCGGTGTCGCCGCGGCCTCGGGCGCCAGCGTGGATGCGGGCTGGGACGCCTCAGCGGGCGCCGGCATGGCTACGGTTTCAGTGCTGCTTTCCGGAACGGCCGCAACGATGGCCTCCGTAACGCCTTGAGCAGCCTCGGCGGGCTTCGGCGCCGTGGCCTCGGATGTCGGGCCGGCCGGCTGGGCCGGCGGTTGCGACGGATTGTTGCCATTAAGCAACGCCGCCAGACGCTCCGGCAGCGGCGCCACCAGATCACCGATGCCGTCCTCGCGAGTCGACGCATAATACCACGCGCCATAGGCAACGATGGCGATGAACAGGCCGACGAAGACGATGGCCCCGCGCGGCACGCCGCGTTCGGGTACCGGCGTCGGGAAGATCAGATCATCGTGGCGTTTGGTACCCGCCTGCTCCGCCTTGTAACGGCGCACCACTTCCTCGCTGTCGAGGCCTAAATGGTCTGCATAGGCACGAATGAAGCCAACGGCATAAGTATTGCCGGGCAGTTCGTGATAGCGCCCGGCCTCGATGGCATCGAGATAGAGATAACGAATGCACAGAGCTTCCGCGACGTCGCGCAGTTCCTCGCCGAACCGCAATCGCGATGCACGCAGCAACGCGCCAACGCCTGGCCCGCGTTTGTCCAATTCTGCGGTGCCGTCCTTGTTGGCAGCCATCGATCCGCTCACTTAAACTTCGATTTCATCGCGACCAGCGCCCCGCCGTCATCGACGAAGCCTGATCGCCAAGTTTCAGTCCCCCTGGACACCGGCTAGCCCTCTGAAACCGTGCGAATAATTCCTTAATTTCCGTATATTTACAAGCACGCATGGGTGATCATTGGACAGAGATGCCCCGTTCCCGGGCGAAGGCGCTGAATTTGGCGCGCAGGCTATGGTCGGGATCGCGCAGCGCGCCGCGCACCATGGCCGCCACGGCGCCACGATCCATCGACCGGATCATCTCCTTGACCGGACCGATGCCGGGACTCGACATGGACAGGCTTTCATATCCGAGCCCGATCAACGCCATCGCCTCTAAGGGCTCGCTCGCCATTTCGCCGCACAGGGTCACCGGCACGCCGCTGTCGCTGCACTGATCGACGATGTGCGCGAGGAATGCCAGCACGCCGGGCGACAGGGTATCGTAGCGGCTCGCCGTGCGCGGATTGCCGCGATCGGAAGCGAACAGAAACTGGATCAAATCGTTGCTGCCGACGGAGAGAAAATCGATGCGTGTGAGCAGCGCCGGCAATTGAAACGCCAGCGCCGGGACTTCCATCATAGCGCCGACATGAAGCGATCGCGGCAATGGCCGTCCGGCCCGCCGCTCGCGCGCCAATTCCTTGTCCAGTTGCAGCCGCGCGGCATCGAATTCGGACACCGCGGCAACCATGGGAAACATCAAGCTGAGCGGCTGATCCGTGGCCACGGCGGCGCGGATCAGTGCCCGCAGTTGCTGCCGCAACAGCCCCGGTCTGTCGAGAGTGATGCGGATCGAGCGCCAACCCATGGCGGGGTTGTCCTCTTCCGACCGGTCCCAATAGGGCAACACTTTATCGCCACCGATATCGAGCGTACGAAACACGATCGGCCGATCCGCCGCTTGTTTTAGCGCCCGGGCGTAGATGTCGATCTGTTCCGCCACGGTCGGAAACGACGCGCGCACCATGAACGGGATTTCGGTGCGGAACAGCCCGACCCCGTGCGCGCCGGTTTCGGCGACCTGATCCACATCCATCAGCAGACCGGCGTTGATGCCGAGTTTGATCGTTGCACCGTCCAAGGTTTCGGCGGGCAGATCACGTGACGCGGCGAAACGTGCGCGTTGTTCGTCCCGCGTCTTCAGCGCGCCGAGCACGCCGTCGCGAATTTCCGGCCCCGGCCTGACGAATACCTGCGCATGATCAGCGTCGATGGCGACGTCGTCGCCATCCTCGATCTGATCGAAGAGGCCGCGCGTCCGCCCGACCACGGGAATATCCAGGGCACGGGCTATGATTGCCACGTGCGATGTCGGCGTGCCCTCCTCCACCGCCAGCCCCTTGAGCCGCCGGGGATCAAAATCGAGCAATTGCGCCGGCCCCATGGAGCGCGCAATGAGAATGGCGTTTTCCGGCAGTTCAAGGTGGCCGATACCGCCGTCCGGGCCCAACAGATGGCGCAGCAAGCGGTCGGCCAGGTCGTCGAAATCATGCACCCGTTCACGCAGATAGGGATCATCGACGCTGCGTAGACGGGCGCGGATATCGTTTTGCACTCGCTGCACCGCCGCTTCCGCCGTCAGGCCGGTTTCGATCGCTTCGTCAATGCGGCGGACCCAGCCGTCGTCATGGGCGATCATGCGATAGGCCTCGAGCACGTCGCGGTGCTCACCCCCGACATCCAGTACCCCGTTGTCGAGCATGGCGTCGAGCGCGCCCAGCATCTCCGCGAAGGCGGCGCGCAAGCGCTCGTGTTCGACGATCGGGTCCTCGGCGACCACCTTGTCGACGCGGAACACCGGCCGGTGCAGCACTGCCGTGCCGACGGCCAGACCGGCGTTCAGCCTAACCCCGTCGAAGCGCAGCGTCCGCGACGCCTCCACCGTGGTCGGCGCGGACCCGAGCCGACCCACTGGCGGCACGCCGACCGCGCTGCCGACGACCAGTTCCGCCAGTACCATGGCGACGGTCTGCAGGGTCTCGATTTCCTCTTCGTCATAGTGGCGCTGGGTGCGATTCTGGATCGCCATGACGCCGACGACGCGGCCGTCGCGCAGGATCGGCACGCCAGCCATGGACTGGAAGGCTTCTTCGCCGGTTTCCGGGCGGTAGGCGAAGTTAGGGTGGCTTTGCGCATCGGCGAGCGCAAAGGCGCGTGCCTTGGCGGCGACATCGCCGACGATGCCTTCGCCGAAGTTTAGACGCGTGTTACCCACCGCGTCGGCGCGCAACCCATGCGTCGCCGCCAGTTCCAACACATCGCCGGCGCGGCGCACATAGATCGAGCAGACCTCGGACACCATGTCCCCGGCGACGATGCCGGCGATGTGGTCGAGCCGGGTATCGGTGTCGGTGTCGCCACCGCCAGCCATGACATCGCGCACGCGCGACAGCAGGCGCCTCGGCGCGGAGGGCGCGGTGTTACGCGGCGTGACGCGGCTGTCGGCGGCCATATTCTCCCTCGGCGCGTTCAGCGGATACAAGGCGCCGGACATACCGGCGCCGCGATGATCGTGTTAGTCGGCGGCGTCCAGGCCATAGGCCGTGTGCAGGGCCCGCAGTGCCAGCTCGGTGTATTCCTCGGCGATCAGCACGCTGACCTTGATTTCCGAGGTCGAGATGACCTGGATATTGATGCCCTTTTCAGCGAGACAGCTGAACATGCGCTGCGCGACGCCGGCGTGACTGCGCATGCCGACGCCGATGACCGAAACCTTCACCACATTGCGGTCGGAACGCAGATCCTTATAACCGAGATCGGCGCGGCGCGCCTCCAGAATATCAAGGGAGCGATCCAGATCACCCTCGGTGACGGTGAAGGTCAGGTCCGTATGCGTGCCGTCGGCGGCGACATTCTGCACGATCATGTCGACATTGATGCTGCCCTCGGCTAGGGGGCCGAAGATAGCGGCGGCAATGCCCGGTTGATCGGCGACCCCGACCAGGGTGATCTTGGCTTCATTACGGCTGTAGGCGATGCCGCTGACCATTTCGTGTTCCACGATTTCATCCTCATCGACAACAAGTGTTCCACGTTCCTCGGAATAGCTCGAACGCACCTCGACCCGCACGCCATGGTTCATGGCCAACTCTACCGAACGGGTCTGTAGGACCTTGGCACCCAGGGACGCCATTTCGAGCATTTCCTCGTAAGTGATCTTGGCGAGTTTTCTCGCCTTGGCGACGATCCGGGGGTCCGTGGTGTAAACGCCGTCCACGTCCGTATAAATATCGCAGCGTTTGGCATCGAGCGCCGCGGCCAACGCCACCGCGCTGGTGTCGGAGCCGCCGCGACCCAGCGTGGTGATGCGGTCGTCGGCGGTCACGCCCTGGAAACCGGGCACGACGACGACCTCGCCGGCATCCATGCTGGCGCCGATTTTGGCGATATCGATATTCTCGATACGGGCGCGACCGTGCACGGCGTCGGTGCGGATTGGTACCTGCCAGCCGAGATAGGACCGCGCCTTGAGCCCAATGCGCTTCAATTCCAGCGCAAGCAGACCGGCCGTTACCTGCTCGCCGGTCGATACCACCACATCGTATTCATCGGCATGATAATTAGCCGCGACCTGCTCCACGTAGCCGACAAGCTGATCGGTGACACCGGCCATGGCTGACGGCACAACGGCCACCTGATTGCCGGCATCGACCTCGCGCTTGACCCGTTGGGCGACGGCGCGGATGCGGTCGATATCGGCCACCGAAGTGCCGCCAAATTTCTGCACGATGCGGGCCATCACCTGAATTCCCACAAAAAATCACGCGAATGCTTGGTCGATTTGACTGGTATTGCCGCGCGGGCGGCGCATACATACTGTGTATTCCCGAGGCCGGCAAGCGACAGGAGAACCGCCGTGGGCGCCGCCGTCGAAACCATCGAAACGACGCCGAACAAGCCGTCGACCGCCGATGCCGACGAGGTCGCGCGGTTTGCCGCCATGGCCGACGAATGGTGGGACGCGACAGGCAAGTTCCGCCCGCTGCACCAGATCGCGCCGGTCCGCCTGACCTTCATCCGCGACCACCTATGCCGGCACTTCGGCCTCGATGCCAACGCCGCGCGGCCGCTCGACGGCCTTCGCCTACTCGATATCGGTTGCGGCGGCGGTCTGCTGGCCGAACCCATGTGCCGGCTCGGTGCGCGGGTCACTGGCATCGATGCCTCTGAACGCAACGTCGCCGTCGCCGGCCTGCATGCTGAATACAGCGGCCTCGATATCGACTACCGGGCGGTACTGCCGGAAGACATGGCGCGGCTCGATGACACTTTCGACGTGGTCCTCAACATGGAAGTGATCGAGCATGTCGCCGACATGGATGCCTTTCTCGGCGCCAGTGTCGCACTGATGGCGCCCGGCGGCGCCATGGTGGTGTCGACCCTCAACCGCACCGCCAAATCATTGCTGCTGGCCAAGGTCGGGGCGGAATACATCCTGCGCTGGCTGCCCATCGGTACACACGACTGGCGAAAATTCGTCAAGCCGTCGGAACTGGCGCGCGGCCTCCGACCGCACGGCGCCGACATCGATGTTTTGAAGGGAATGACATTCGATCCGCTGCGCGACGCGTGGCGGATCAGCGATGATCTGGCCGTCAACTATCTGGCCTTTGTCACCCGGCGTTAATATCTTGGTTCAGTCGTCGCGGCGCGGCGGTGTCGGCAGGCGGAAGACTTCGATGCCTTCCTCGTCCAGTTCCTCGGCCTCGTCGATCGAAGCTTGGCCATAGATGCCGCGTTCTTCCGCTTCACCGTAGTGAATACGCCTTGCTTCCTCGGCGAACTTGTCGCCGACGTCGTCGTAGTTGCCTTCCACGTGGCTGCGCAGGGTATTGACCGCGTCAAGGATCTTGGCCGCCACTTCGCGCGCTCGTTCCTCGGACAACAAGCCGGCCTCGGCATCGCCGGCTTCCACCTGTTGCGAACTGGCGCGTGATCGCTTGGACGGAATGGCCGGCGCCATGATCGCCTTGGAAATATCGGCGTCACCGCAATAGGGGCACTCGATGCCGCCGGTTTTGGCCTGGACGTCATAGGTGGCGCCGTCCTTGAACCAGCCCTCGAACTCGTGGCCGCTGGAGCAGCGAAGTTGATACTTGATCATGGCAATTTGCCGTCTGGTCCTGGAAAGCGCGTTATTGTAGGTGTTTGGTCCCGAAAGGCTAGTAGGAAACGGTTAATAAAATGTGCAGCGATATTACAAAAAAAAGCGACAATTCGGCGCCGCGCCATCTCCGCATGAGCGAGCCGGCCGATTGGGTGGTGCGCTTTCAATCGCTGCTGCCGAAGAAGGGCCAGATCCTCGACCTTGCTGCCGGTGGCGGCCGCCACACGCGGTTTCTGCTCGAAAAAGGCCACCGCGTCCTCGCCCTCGATCGCAATGCCGAGCCCCTCGCCGGCTTCGCCGACGATATCAACGGCGAGGTCATCGAGGCCGACCTGGAAGACGGCTCTCCCTGGCCGCTCGGTGATCGTCAATTTGCCGGCATCATCGTCTGCAATTATCTGCACCGGCCCCTGATGGGAGCATTGATCGACGCCTTGGCACCGGGCGGCGTGCTGCTGTACGAAACCTTCGCGCTCGGCAATGAAGCCTACAACCGGCCGCGCAATGCGGATCATCTATTGCGTGCCGGCGAACTACTCGATCTGTTCGGCGAGCGGCTGCAGGTGGTCGCCTACGAACATGGCGTTTTGGAAATCGGCGAGTGCCCCGGGGTCAAGCAGCGCATCTGCGCGGTCAATAATCTGACCAACAGCACCCGCGACGATGGCGAGCCGGAACCACTGCGACTGTTCCCCTGAGGCTATTGGCCTGAGATTATTGGGCGGAATCGAGGAACGACCGGTCATGATTTAGCGACGGCATGCGCCGCCGCGCCTCGGCGACCAGGGCGGGATCGACGTCGGCCATCACCGTGCCAGCCTCGACACCGGCGTCGGCGACCACCGCGCCCCAGGGATCGATGGCCAGGGAATGGCCATAGGTCTTGCGCCCGCCTTCGTGTTCGCCGGTCTGCGCCGGCGCGAACACCCAGCAGCCGGTCTCGATCGCCCGCGCGCGCAACAGCACATGCCAGTGTGCCTCGCCGGTCGGCCGCGTGAACGCCGACGGCACGGTGATGAAATCCGCCCCGTGTTGCGCCAGCCAGCGATACAGCGCCGGAAACCGCAGGTCATAACAGACGGTCATGCCGAGCCGCCCCCACGGAGTGTCGGCTAGCACCGCCCGCGTGCCGGGCTGGTAAGCCTGACTTTCGCTGTAGACCTCGCCGCCGCCGAGATCGACGTCGAACATGTGTACCTTATCATAGGTGGCGACGATTCCACCCGCCCCATCGATCAGCACCGAGCGATTGGCGAGCCGTTGGCGCGTATCGTCAGCCCACATCACCATGGAACCGATCAGCAGCCAGGCGCCGGTTTCCGCCGCCGCCGTGCGCAATCGCGCGAGCCCAGGATCCTCCATCTGCACATGCGCCTTGGCCCGCGCCGCCGGCCGGTCGCTGTCCATCATGGTGCAGGTTTCCGGCAGCATGACGAAATCGGCGCCATCGTCACGCGCGCGTCGCACCTGATCGCAGATGTTCGCAACCTCGGCCACCGGATCACGCCCGGTGGTGGTTTGAATCATGGCGAGCGTGAAGGGATCGGCCACCGGGTCAGCCCTCGGCGAGGCCCAACAGGGCATCCAACTCGCCCTTCGCCTCCAGTGATTGCAGCTTGTCGCTGTCGCCAATATGGATGCCGTCGATGAATATCTGAGGTACCGAAGTGGCGCCGCCGGCGCGCTCGCTCATTTCCCGCCGCTTGCCGCCGTTCATGAAGGTGTCGATTTCCCGATAGGCGACGCCCTTGGAGTCCAGCAGGCCCTTGGCGCGGCCACAGTAGCCGCAGAACGGCGACGTATAGATTTCGATGTCAGGCAAGTCTTCCTCCGTTTAGTTGCCCAGCGGCCGGCAGACCCGGGCCAGGGTCAGCACATCTACCGCAACCGCCCCCCCGCGTACCAGCACCTTCGCACAGGCTTCCACCGTGGCGCCGGTGGTCATCACGTCATCGACCAACAACACCCGGCGCCCGGCAAGCATCGCGTTCGCCCGTCGGCGCAGGCGAAAGGCACCCTGCACGTTGCGCCGCCGGGCCCCGCGGCCGAGCCCGCCCTGCGAGCGGGTGCGCTTGGCCCGCGCCAACAGATCAACGTCGACGGGTACATCGGCGAGCCGCCCCAACGCCAGCGCCAGCAACGCCGACTGGTTGAAGCGCCGCCGCCACAGCCGCGTCCAATGCAGCGGCACTGGCACGATCAGATCGGCGACCCCGGTCAAACCGGCCCCAGCGCGCGCCAGCCAACCGCCGAGCGCCGGCGTCATGTCGGTGCGATCACCGTGTTTGAAGGCGAGCAGCACGCCGCGGCTCTCATCATCATAGGCGACCGCAGCGCGGGCGCATCGGTAGGCCGGCGGCCGGCGCAGGCAATCGCCGCAGCGCATGCCGTCGCCGGAGTCGCCAGCGCTGAAATCATGCTCGAATGGCAGCCCGCACTGCGCACACTGGGGCGGGCCGAGGAACGTCAGCTTGGGCCAGCACACACCGCACAACCCGCCCTGATCGGCGACCAGCGCGCCGCACTTCATGCACTGCGGCGGCAGCAACGCATCCAGCACCACCCGGCCGACACGTCCGGCAGTGGCCAGCGCGGAATTTAGGCCACTGTTTTGTTGGTTCAAGACGGACGTTTCACGTGCCATACATAAACAATGTCCGATTCCATGCATGTCTTCAATCGAGCTCTCGTGCGCCAGCGCCGTGACCGCGCGGCGCCTGGCCTGGGCGCGTACGCCTTTCTGTTCGAGGAAGCGGCGGCGCGGCTGATCGACCGTCTCGACGACACCATCCGGCGCTTCCCCACGGCCCTCGATCTCGGCTGTCACGCGGGTGGTCTCGCCGAGGCCCTGCAGCAGGGAACCGTCAGCCGGGGGGGAATCGAACGGCTGGTGCAGTGCGATTTATCGCCCGGCATGGCGCGGGCGGCGACGGCCACCGGCTGGCCGACGATCGCCGGTGACGAGGAAGCGCTGCCTTTCGCGACGGCTAGCTTCGACGTCATCCTGTCGAACCTCAGCCTGCACTGGGTCAATGATCTGCCCGGCGCGCTGATCCAGGCGCGCCAGACACTTCGGCCCGACGGTCTGTTCCTGGCCACCCTGTTCGGCGCCGACACTTTGAACGAACTGCGCACCGCCATGGGCGATGCCGAGATCGCCATGGACGGCGGCCTCAGCCCACGCGTCTCGCCCTTCATCGACGTGCGCGACGCCGGTGCCTTGATGCAGCGCGCCGGCTTCGCGCTGCCGGTCGTCGACGCGGAAACCATCACTGTTTCCTATGCGGACCCGCTCAAGCTGCTGCACGACCTGCGCGGCATGGGCGAGACCAACGCCGTCGAGGAACGCCGCAAGACACCGCTCAAGCGTGCAACTCTATTGGCGGCGCTGGCCCGCTATGCGGAACTCTATACGGAAAACGACGGCCGTCATCCCGCCACCTTTCAGATCGTCACTCTCACCGGCTGGGCCCCCGACGCCTCGCAACCGCAAGCCCTCAAACCCGGCACGGCGACAGGCCGACTCGCCGAGGCACTGGGTACCGAGGAAGTATCGTTGGGCGAGAAGGCGGGACCGATAGATTAACAGCGAGACATTTTCACGAAGACAGGAGAACTCGATCATGCTGACGCTTAATACCCTCCCCAGCATCCACCCCCACAGTTCAAATTACGCCCATGGCGCGGGCATTCCGGCCGGTGCGCGCCTGTTGGTGTCGAACGGCCACATCGGCAAGCGCCTCGACGGCACCACCCCCGACGATGTCGAGGCGCAGACGGAGGTCATTCTGGAACGCCTGCAAGCCGTTCTCGAGGCCGATGGCATGACGCTGAACGATATCGCCCGCCTGACGACCTTTCTCACCGAGGTCGAATACCAAGAGGACTACAAGCGCGACCGCGACCGCATCCTCGGCGACCACAAACCACCCAACGCCATCCTCATCGTCAAGGCCCTGGTGCGGGCGCCCCTCAAGGTCGAAATCGAAATCATCGCGGCGAAGGTGGATTGAGTCGCGGCGCGTGCGGAATGCGAACAACCGCAGCGCGAATATCGGAGCGTCGGGACCCATGCCATATGCTGTTGCTATTCTCGTTCTGCTGCTGTGCGCCGCCGCGCCGGTATCGGCCACCGATTGTGCCGCCGATCAAGTCAACCGGGTGGCGGGGGGCAACGAATGTCTGGTCATGCGGGCCTTCGGCGAACCAGCGGAGCGCACCACGCTAGTGATCTTCCTGCACGGTGATGGTTCACGCGGTGGACCGTCCGATTACATGTACGCGGACGCCGGGCGCATGGCCGCCAAAGGCATCGTAACCGTGGCCTTGATCCGCCCCGGCTATTACGACAGCGCCAACAACCACTCCACCGGCTACAGCTACCGGGAGGACGGGGACGGCTACCAACCCCACGTCATCGAGGCCGTGGCCACCGCCGTGACCAGATTGAAGGAGTATTACCGGGCCGACCGGGTCATCCTGGCGGGACACTCGGGCGGGTCGGCTATTGCGGGAGTCATCATCGGCCAATATCCGGACCTGGCACAGGCGGCCGTTCTGGGTGCGTGTCCATGCAACGTCCCGGAGTGGCGCGAGATGCGGCGTGGGCACAACAGCTGGCACGCAAGCCTGTCGCCCCACGACTATGTCGACGACGTGGCCACGACCA
>JAYOFM010000048.1:9221-25255 GCA_038117225.1 Rhodospirillales bacterium | reverse complement strand
GAAATATGATGTTTTACAGTGTATTCAATGTCCTCTGGTTTCCGTACATGTCCGCCAATGTGCTAGATATCGCCCTCTCACGGCAGAAACAGGGGTTCGAGTCCCCTAGGGGGCGCCAATTAAATCGATCATCGCGCGTAAAAACCCAGACTCTCGTCTACCGATGAATCGGAGGCCAAACGAGAGCTTGTCTTATCGGTTTGATTCGATAGGATAATTTTAGAATCAAGGCTAAATATATAGAAATCCAGGGAACTTAATGGATATTCGCCGCCAACTTGCACTCGGCGTGATGGTCTTCGCGCTTGCTGGTTGCGTGATGACCGGCACGACGGCGCCGACGGTCAAACATCCGGCGATGACGGATGCGATCAGTACCCCGTCCGAGTACCTGGCCAAGATCCGCAAGGACGCCGCCCATGACGAACTGAATGACGGCTTTGTCGTCAGGGGCATCGCGGCACTCGAGGATGGCAACCTCGCCGTCGCCTCCAAATCCTTCAGCCGCGCCCTGAAGTTCGACCCGACCAATTCCGGCCTGCATTTCCTCAATGGCCTGACCTACCATTTGATGGCCGCAAAGGGGGACGCCAGCATGCTGGATTTCGCCGAGGTCGGTTACGACCTAGCGCTCAAATTCGATCCGGCGAATTCGTGGGCGGCCTATCAATTGGGATTGATCCGCTACCGCAAACAGGATTTCGCGCAGGCGCAGGATGATTTCGCCTACGCCGCCAATTACCTGCCCGACAACGAAGAAGTGCTGACCGCCCTGTCGGCCGCGTCGTATCAGGCGCGGGACGTGCTGACCGCCAAGGCATCGGTTGATCGGCTGCTGGCGCGCTCGCCCGATAACCCGGATGGGCTGCGCAACGCGGTCATGATCTACGGCGCCGCCGGCGAACTTGATCGAGCGGACGAGTACCTGCGGAAATATTCGTCGCTCAAAAAGAACACGGGATTTCGCGTCCGCAAACTGCAGGGCCGTCTGAATGAATGGCGCGGCCTCCACGCCGATGGCATACAACTGGCACAGGGGCTCGGCAGCGCCTCCGACATTCTCGGGTCCGACAACACAACGAGCGGCGTTTCACCGAGTAGCGATGACAGTGGTGGCGGCTTCGGTTCTTCGTCAAGCGATACCGGCTCCAGCGCTGGCGGCGGCGCGACCAAGCCAAAAATTCCGAAGATGGTCCTGGCCGACGTCATCATCATCCGCTCGGAGGAACGGGTCAGCACGTCGAAGGGCGTCAATCTGCTCAACGGCCTGACCCTCTCGTATTCCGGCACCCTGATCAACTGGTCACAGACATCGACCCTCAACAGCCCCAAGGCCATTACGGGATCGCGCACGCACGCGGTTACGATCCCGTCGGTTACGTATAACCTCAATATCTTCAGCGACAGCGACGACGTGAACGAAGTGTTGGCGCGACCGACACTGGTCGCCGTCGACGGCAAGAAGTCCGAATTCTTTTCCGGCGCCGTCTGGCATGTGGAACTTTCCTCCAGCGACAGCAACAGTTCCGCCGCCGTGCAGGATGTGCCGATCGGCATCAAGCTTGATCTGACACCGACGTTCCTGGACGAAGATACGGTGATGCTGGATGTTACCGCCGCGCGCGCGTTCATCGAGAGTCGCGCCAGTCAGGCCAATTTCACCAACTTCGCGCAAACGACGAAGACCACCGTTACCGCGAACGCGGTGCTGAAATTAGGCCAGACCCTGGTGTTGTCGGGGCTCAATGAAAAAGAGACCGAAAAGGTGACCAACGGCGTGCCGTTCCTCAGGGAACTGCCGATCATCCAATACGGCTTCGAAAATCAAGCGACGCTGGATTTCAACAAATCGGTGCTCATCCTGATCACGCCGCGCAAGCCGCAGTTCACCGAAGCCGATGGCACGCCGCGAGTCGACGCCAAGACCCTTGCGCCGGCCAAGCCGGCCGAAAACGTCAAGCGCCTGCAATCCCGTACGGACTGGAACTTCACGCCGGCAAAAAATCTCGACGCGGTTATGTTTCACATGCGCAAGGCGCGCTTCTTCAACCATTTCCGGTCGGGCGACGTGACTCTTGAACACTGGGACGAGTTGGACTCGGTGAGCTACAAGCTCTTCCACGCCATCGAGTTCTTATACTTCTAGGTCGTTGTACAGCATGACCGCCCAGACGTCGCGATCGGGCGAGGGCCCGACAGGCACGTGGACCCGCCAAAGCTCCGAGAAAATTTCTTCCCGTTTGGGTCGCTTTGTTGCCATCCTCAACCTTCCAGTTTCTGATATAGACAATGGGAAATTCATTGAGCGAGGATCACATGTGGTCGATGGCGAAAGTTGAGCCGACCCGTCGCCGTCGGTTTTCTCTATCGCTGTTAGTGGCGGCTTCGCTCCTTTCCGCGTGTTCCGCCGACAAGAAAGCGGAGCCCGCGCCCCCGCCGAAACCGGCCTACCAGTTCGATGTCTCCCAATCCAAGGTATTATTCGTCGATGCGGCCGCCCTGCACAAAGCGGGTGACAACCCGGCTGCAATCGCCAAGCTTCGTCGGGCGAGCGAACTGTTTCCGTTGGACCCCGACCCCTATCGCCTGATGATCATCGCGGCGACGAAATCCGAAGACGCCGATGCGCTACGGTATGCGCGGTTCTTCGATGCCCGCCTTCCAACGATCGAGACCCTGGGCCCGTGGGTGGCGTCCCTGCAATTTAAGAGTGCCGGCGACGACAACCGCGCCCAGCCGGTCAAGGGCGCGGATATCCGCGCCAATGCCCGCCGTATCGCCGCCTATCTTTCCGCCATGATCTGCGATGAGGACCGCAAACGCGCCCTTTCCGATACCGAACGGCTCAGCTACATCCGCCGCTACGGCGTTGAGGGGCTGGTCAATCGGATGCGGCTTTGGTTCGAGGAAATCCCGGACAACTGTCCGAACGTTACCGTTAAATAACGCCCGTCAGCAGGCGACCCAATTGACGGCGAGACCGCCTTGGGCGGTTTCCTTGTATTTCGACTGCATGTCGTGGCCGGTCTGGCGCATGGTTTCGATCACCTGATCGAGGCTCACCATATGGCTACCGTCGCCCGCAAGCGCCAGACGCGCGGCGTTGATCGCCTTCACCGCGCCCATGGTATTGCGCTCGATACAAGGAATTTGCACCAGTCCGCCAATCGGATCACAGGTCAAGCCAAGGTTGTGCTCCATGCCGATTTCGGCAGCTTGTTCAATCTGTGCATTGGTACCGCCGAGCGCTGCCGCCAGGGCTCCGGCGGCCATCGAACAGGCAACGCCGACCTCACCTTGGCAGCCGACCTCGGCCGCCGAAATGGAGGCATTCATTTTGTAGAGCGCGCCGATGGCCGCCGCGGTCAACAGGAACGTGAACACACCCGCGTCATCGGCTTCCGAAATGAAGCGTTCGTAATACGTCAGTACCGCCGGGATGACGCCGGCGGCACCGTTGGTCGGCGCGGTGACGACGCGACCACCGGCGGCGTTCTCCTCGTTCACGGCGAGGGCATAGAGATTCACCCAATCGAGGGCCGCCAACGGATCCTCGGCGCCGGATTCGCCCCGTGCTTCCACCGCCGCCCGCAAACTGGCGGCGCGGCGCTTGACCTTGAGCCCCCCCGGCAGTTCACCGGTCTCGCGCATGCCACGCTCCACCGACGCTGTCATGGCGGTGTGCAGGGCCCGCAGGCCGTCGTCGATTTCCGCATCGGACCGCCAAACCCGCTCATTGGCTCGAGCGATGTCGGCGATGCCGAGCCCGGTGTCGCGGCCGATCGCCAGCAAATCAACCGCCGATCGGAACGGATGCGGCAACTGAACGTTGGATGGCGGGCCGGCATGCAGTGGATCGGCAATCTCATCCTCGCGCATGACGAAGCCGCCGCCGACCGAGTAGTAGCGTCCCACATGAAGCTCGACATCGGCGGCATCGTAAGCCTTGAGGCTGATGCCGTTGGGGTGCGCGTCCAGGTTTTCGTAAATGAACGGCAAATCCGTCGCTTCGTCGAAGGAGATTTCATGGCGGCCGCCAAGACGCAACCGGCCGCTCTCGCGCACCTTGCGCAGCATGCCGTCTATGTCGTCCGGATCGACGTTGTCTGGGGTTTCACCCAGCAGGCCCAGAATAACCGCGGTATCGGTTGCGTGCCCCTTGCCGGTGAATGCCAGCGAGCCATAGAGCGCCGCCCGGACACGCGCCACCCGGTCGAACAGCTTCTCCGTCTCCAGCTCAAGTAGGAAGCGATGGACGGCCCTCATGGGCCCGACCGTATGCGAGCTGGAGGGCCCGATGCCGATCTTGAACAGCTCGAAGACACTGACGGTCATGGAATTTCGTACTCCCGGCTGGCATCGACCAGATAATCCCAAAGATAGGGCGCGAAACTCCAGCGCACCTGAATATCGAAGGTCGGCGCCTCGCCGACCAAGCGCAACAGAATGCTGGCATTGGCAAAGCGGGTTTGTGCGCAGGCGCCGACATCGAAACTGCGGGGGTGAACGTCGAAGGGGGACCCCTTCGCCAGAACGACGCGCGCTTCCGGCCCGGACAAACGCATGACCACATAGTAATCCGAAACATCGGTCACGGCGGCATGCACACCCGAAACGCCGGCGCGAAGAGATTCCGCCAATCGCGCCTGGCCGTCCTCGGGCGTGTGGATCAGCCACTCGTCCGGTCCCAACCAGTGGATGACGTTGTGACCCACTTCGATCGTCGTATTGGGCGCGGTGGGCAGGTCATCGCCGAGGACACCACGGGCAGCGCGCGAAAAGGCGGCGTCGTCGATATCACCGCGCAGATTGACCTTACCGATAAACGGCCGTTCGGTCAGCGTGATGCCGGCCTTCGGCCCGGACCGTCCCTGCAACGGAGATGTCCGGCGTGGGGTGAAGGCCTCAACCATGCAGCCGCTCCCCCTTCTTATCGAGGAATACCGGATCGGTCACAATGGCCCGACAGGACCCGCCGCCATGCAGCGCGATGCTCAGGCTTTCACCCATGCGCGCAAACCCATCCTCGACCAGGCCGAGCGCGATGGACCGCTTCAGGTTGGGACTCATGTAGCTCGACGTCACATGACCGATGGTTTTCATCGGTGGTTTCGGTTTGATCGCATCGACAAGATGCGCGCCCTCGGGAATGACGAATGACGGGTCGTCGCACAGCAGACCGACCAATTGTTTGCGGCCGCCGCGCGCGGTGTCGCTGCGGGCAAACGATCGACACCCAATAAAGTCGCCTTTCTTCTTGGAGACGATCCAATCCATGCCGGCGTCCATTGGCGTGACGGTGCCATCCGTATCCTGGCCGACAATGACATAGCCCTTTTCCGCCCGCAGCACGTGCATGGCCTCGGTGCCGTACGGGCAGATGTCATATTTGGCGCCCAGGCGCATGATGGTTTCCCACAGATGCAGGCCGTAACTCGCCGGGACGTTGATCTCGAAACCCAATTCGCCAGTGAAACTGATGCGATAAAGGCGCGCATCGACGCCGGCGACCTTGCCCTCGCGCATGGTCATATGGGTAAACGTCTGCGGATCGAGATCGATGTCCGTCAGCTCCGCCATCAACTCCCGCGACCGAGGGCCGCTGACCGATGCCACCGCCCACTGGTCCGTGACACTGGTGCAGTAGACCTTGAGGTCCGGCCATTCGGTTTGCAGCCACTCCTCAAGCCAATTGATGACCCGCGCGGCGCCGCCCGTGGTTGTCGTCATGTGAAAGTGATTGTCACTTAGTCGCGTGGTCACGCCATCGTCGAAGATGAACCCCTGCTCGTTCAGCATCAGTCCATAGCGGGCCTTGCCGTGGCCCAGCTTGTTCCATGCATTGGTGTAGATGCGATCGAGAAATTCCGCCGCATCCGGTCCTTGAATGTCGATCTTGCCGAGAGTCGAGGCATCCAACAGGCCAACGGAGGTGCGCACGGCGACACATTCCCGCATCACCGCGGCGTGCATATCCTCACCGGGGCGCGGATAGTAGAACGGCCGTTTCCAGTCGCCTACGTCCTCGAATACGACGCCATTGTCCACGTGCCAGGGATGCATTGGCGTGCCGCGTTCCTGGGCGAAGAATTCCTTCACGTTGCGGCCACCGATGGCACCGAAGGTCAACGGCGTGTAGGGCGGGCGGAAGGTGGTCGTGCCGACTTGGGGAATGCTCACGCCCCGCAGATCGGCCATGACTGCGAGGGCATTGACGTTGGAGGTCTTGCCCTGGTCGGTGCCCATCCCTGTCGTGGTATAGCGCTTCAGATGCTCGACCGACTCGTAGCCTTCCCGTGCCGCCAGATGGATGTCGGCGACGGTGGAATCGTTTTGCAATTCATGAAAGGCCTTGCCGGCGCGGCTCACCGTGGTGGCGCTGGGCACGGTCCACAAGGGCAGCAGCGGCTCTTCCGCGAGCCCAGCGCTTTGCGGCATCGATGGCGCCTTGCCGTCGCCGAACCCCGCCACTGCCGCGGCTTCCGCGCCGGCGCGAGCTCCCTCGTCCAGGCAATCGGTGGCGTACATGGTGCCGTTGCAGGCGCCGACGCTACGGTTCGGGTTGATGGCAACACCCGACGCCGGCACGAAGGCGGCCAGAGTGTCATCGAAGCGCATTTTGCCGCGCGACTGGCTATGCAGATGCACGGTCGGATTCCAGCCGCCGGAAACGGCAACGCAATCGCAATCAATGCTCCAAGCTTTCGGTCCGACGCCCCTGCCATCGTCGGTTAGTTCGCGAACGATGACGCCAGTGACGGCCTTCTTGCCCTTGGTTCCCGTCACCACGGTATTCGGATAGATCGTGATTCCCAATTCCTTCGCCGCCACGACCAGCGGCCCCGATGGATTCTTGCGCGCGTCGCAGACATAGACCCGGGCGCCGGCACCGAACGCGTCCATGGCGGTGCGATAGGCGCTGTCGTTGTTGGTAAAGACCACAATGTCGCGTCCCGGCAACACGCCGTAGCGATTGATGTAGGCGCGTACCGCCCCCGCCAGCATGACACCCGGGCGGTCATTGTTGACGAAAACCAGTGGCCGCTCGATGGATCCCGTGGCGAGGACGACCTGTCGCGCACGAATCTTCCAGAACCGCTGGCGCGGCCGATGCCCGCCTTGGTTCGGGCCGAGGTGGTCGGTCACCCGTTGCAGCGCCGTCAGGTAATTGTAGTCGAAATATCCGGTCACCGTCGTTCGGCCGATCACCGTCACCTCCGCCATGGCGGTCAGTTCGGCCATTGCCCCGGCGACCCAGTCGAGCGCCGGCTGGCCATCGATATCGGGGGCGCCGGATAGTAACGCGCCGCCCCATTCCGCCTGCTCGTCGGCGAAGATGACCCGCGCGCCCGAGCGCCCGGCCGCCAGTGCCGCGGCAATACCGGCGGGCCCACCGCCAACCACCAACACGTCACAATGAGCGTGTTGCTGCTCATAACGATCTGGGTCGTGGACCTCGGGAATTTTACCCATGCCGGCGGCATTGCGGATGATGCGTTCGTAAAACATCCACAACTTCGGCGGCCACATAAATGTCTTGTAATAGAAACCGGCCGGGAACAGGCGGCCCAGCATGCCGGTCCAAGCGCCGAGATCGAAATCGACCGATGGCCAGCAATTCTGGCTATTCGCGTTGAGACCGTCGTATAGCTCGGTCGTCGTCGCGCGCATGTTCGGTTCCGTATGCGGCCCGAACTCCAGCTGCACCAGGGCATTGGGCTCCTCGGCACCGGCGGAAAGAATACCGCGCGGCCGATGATATTTGAAACTGCGCCCGACCACCTTGACGCCATTTGCAAACAACGCCGAGGCCAGCGTATCGCCCTCGAACCCGCCGTAGGACTTGCCGTTGAAGGTGAACACGATCGGCGCCGATCGATTGATCCGGCCGCCAGCTGGACGGCGGTGCGACTGGGTCATCCGTCCTCCTCCGGCAGCGGCGGTTTCGGCTCGCCGGGCTTATAGGTGGCGACGAAGCGATCGCTCACCGTATGGCGCAAGGCATTGAACCAGCGCCGGCAACCATGGGCATGCATCCAGCGCTCGTAGTGCCAGCCCTTCGGATTGCCGCGAAAGAAAATGTAATCACCCCAGGCCTTGTCACTGACCGCGTCCGGGTCGAGCGGCCGCGTGATGTGGGCTTCGCCGCCGCAGGAGAATTCAGTCTGGTCCCGTTCGCCGCACCAGGGGCAGTTTATGAGTAGCATTCTCCGTCCCTCCCCGCCCGGCCCTAGTGCGCAACGGCGGCGGCGGCCGCTTCATCGATAAGGGCACCGGAGTAATGGCGATCGATGGAGAATGGCGCGGCGAAGGGGTGCATCTCACCCTGCGCAATGGAATGAGCGAAGACATGCCCTGAACCGGGCGTCGCCTTGAAGCCGCCCGTGCCCCAACCGACGTTGAAGAACAGATTGTCCACCGGCGTCTTGGAAAGGATCGGCGAACGGTCCGGAGTCACATCGACGATGCCGCCCCACTGGCGCAGCATGCGTACCCGCGACAGCACCGGATAAAGTTCGACGATGGGACCGGCCACGTGCTCAATCTGGTCATAGCTGCCGCGCTGCGAATAGGACACGAAGGGATCAGACGAACCGCCGATGACCAGTTCCCCCTTGTCCGACTGGCTGATATAGGCGTGCACCGTGTTCGACATAACGACGCAGTCGACACAGGGCTTCACGGGCTCGGAGACGAAGGCCTGTAACGGGGTCGATTCAATCGGCAAACGGAACCCGGCCATGTTGGCGACAACACCCGAATGGCCGGCGACGACGCAGCCGACCTTGCCGGCGCCGATGAAACCGCGCGAGGTTTCGATGCCTTTGACCGCGCCGCCTTCGATCTTGAACCCGGTGACTTCGCAGTTCTGGATGATATCGACTCCCAGCGCGTCGGCCGCGCGGGCATAGCCCCAGGCGACGGCATCATGGCGCGCCGTGCCGCCGCGGCGCTGCAACACACCGCCCATGACCGGATAGCGGCAGTTGACGTTCATGATCGGCACCATGGCCTGGATCTGGCCCGGGGTAAGAAATTCGGAATCGATGCCGTTTAGATGGATGGCGTTGCCGCGACGCGCGATCTCCTGCATGTCGTGGACCGTATGCGCGAGATGCAGCACGCCACGTGACGAGAACATGACGTTGTAGTTCAACTCGCGGCTCAACCCATGCCACAGTTCGACCGCGTGATCATAAATCGCCGCCGACTGGTCCCACAGATAATTGGACCGGATAATGGTCGTATTACGCCCGGTGTTGCCGCCGCCGAGCCAGCCTTTTTCGACCACGGCAACATTGGTGATGCCGCATTCCTTTGCCAGATAGTACGCCGTGGCCAGCCCATGGCCGCCGCCGCCGACGATAACAACGTCGTAGGCCGGCTTGGGGTCCGGGCTGCGCCACGCACGTTGCCAGTCCTCGTGATAGGACAGCGCATTACGCAGCAAGCTGAAGATGGAATAGCGGGCCATCAGGCATTCTTTCGAAGACAGTAGAGCCGAAACATATTGACGTAGCCTTTATGCGTAAAGCTTATAGCAGTCACAGTCCTCGATCCGCCGCATCCGCGCGGAAAGACGACTTTTTCGCGGATGATTGACCTACGCCGAATACGTTGACGCTCATACTTTTGTAAGGTTTGGGGGCTAGTCTCACACCCGAATTGATAGTTCGCTGGGGAAGCCTCAATTGGGTGACTACGATCATATCGAAATCCGTGACGAGGATACCGACGCCCTGTCGGTATTGCCGCTCGGTATTTTGCCGTTCAAATCTGTGAAATTGCGCGAAATTCGCATGGTCAAGAACAGTCACCTGGAGAGCGTGCTGAGCATGTTCCAGGACGATAAAACCGGCAGCGGTCATCTTCGCCCAATGGATATATCTCGCGAATTCGCCAATATCGCCAGTGACGACATCGAAATCGTCAATAACTGCGGCAAACTGCACAGTTTCGATGTCTACAGCCTGCGCATATCGTTGCGTGGCATGGGCATTCAGGTCAACGACACAAAATACCTGAAACTGTCGCCCGACATGCAGAAGGATCTGGATCGCTACGTTCGCCCGTTTACCGATCGCCTGATACAGGCGATCTACGGTGAAGACGGCGACGACGCCGGCACCACGGACGTAACGCAATTGCTCAAGGACCCGGACGTCAACAAGGTGCGCACCAAATTGGCGATGATCGCCAACAAGATTCATATCGACCTTGCTGACGTCCCGGTGTTTCTCGAGGACTACGGCGATATCTATCTTTCCATCGCCTACTATCGCAATATTCTCGACAAGGTGCGGGGGCCACTTGAGGAATTCTCCGCCGCCATGGATACCATTCAGCGCGACCGCATGCTCAAGGAGTCGGCGGAAATCGTCAGCACGGCAAAGAAAATCCAGGGCCGGGCAAACAAGATGCGCGACGTCCTGATCGATCGCTTCGACATGTTCACCAAGAGCACCAATGACATGTGGAACGACATGAACGCCGATCGCTTCGGCGAATTCAAGATGATGGTCGAGGAAAACCACTCCACCCTGGGCGGTTTGTTGTGCTAATTGCAGGTCAAGATGAACACTTGGAACAATTGTTTCCCATCTCGCCATACGGCCGGGCCCAACCGTCTCGCCGACTTCATGATGACGGACATGCGCCAGGGGTTTTGAACCGCCCTCCGTTTATGGCAAGCTCCGGCGTTCCGTTTTCCCCCAATGACCAGGAATAGCCATGCCGAGCCAACTGTTCTCGCCGATCCGCCTTCGCGGCCTCGACCTCGCCAACCGCATCGTCGTTGCCCCCATGTGCCAATATAGCGCCATGGACGGCAGCATGACCGATTGGCACCTGATGCATCTCGGCCAGTACGCGGTATCCGGCGCCGGCCTGGTTTTCGTTGAAGCCACCGGCGTCGAGGCGGCGGGACGCATCACGCCCGGCTGCACCGGTCTTTATTCAGATGACAACGAAGCCGCCATGCGGCGCGTGATTGATTTCTTCCGCGCCTACGGCAACGCACGGATCGGCATCCAGTTGGCCCACGCGGGTCGCAAGGCGTCATGCGAAGTTCCGTGGCGCGGCCGCGCGCCAATGTCGGCCGATGATACACGCTCCTGGGAAACCTTCGGCCCGTCCGCGGTGCCCTTTGATGGTGCATCGCCAGCGCCAACGGCGCTCGACGACGCCGGATTGGCGCGCGTCAAGCAGGCCTTCGTCGATGCCACGACGCGTGCACTGCGCCTCGGCTTCGACGTTATCGAGGTGCACTGCGCCCACGGCTATCTGCTGCACGAATTTCTATCGCCGTTGAGCAACCAGCGCGACGACGGCTACGGCGGCAGCCTGGAAAACCGCCTGCGCTTTCCGCTTGAGGTTTTCGACGCCGTGCGCGCCGCCTGCCCCGATGATTTTCCGGTCGGCGTGCGCAATTCGGCGACCGATTGGGTCGATGGCGGTTGGGATGTGGACAGCACCGTCACCTTCGCCCAGGCGCTGGCCGAACGGGGTTGCGACTTTATCGATATTTCCAGCGGCGGTAATTCACCGGATCAACAAATGATCACCGGCCCTGGCTATCAGACCGGCTTCGCCGCCGAGGTGCGCCGTCGCTCCGGCCTGACAACCATGGCCGTCGGCGAGATCACCGATCCCCGCCAGGCGGAATCCATCGTCGCCACCGGCCAAGCGGACATGGTCGCCCTTGCCCGGGGCATGCTCTACGATCCCCGCTGGCCCTGGCACGCGGCGGAAGCGCTTGGCGCCGTCGCCCCGTTCCCGGCGCAATACCAGCGCGCCCACCCATCGTTAAAGGGCGAGCCCGTCCCAGCCGCCCCCGCCGCAGCGAAGGCCTGATGCGGATTTAGGTTATTGGGCCGGCAGGCGTAATGCGGATGTTTGCAAGAACGCGATCATCGTGGGTGAGGCGCCAGTTCAGCATGCGCTGAGCGTAATCGAGTACCCGATCACGGTAGTCCGGGTCCTCGGCACGGTTATGAAATTCGTCGGGATCGTCGTCGAGATCAAAAAACAATGGCGGCCAAGCGGCGAAGTGGACGTATTTGTACCGCGTGTCGCGGATCACCATCATATTGCATTGCTCAGGCGTCAGCCCGGTCAACGATGTCTCCCCCTGATCGAGAAAGTCACGGAAATCAAACGCTGAATGCACCTCGCGGCGCCAATCCGCCGGCGCCGCGCCGCGCAGGTGACCGCGCAGCGATAGGCCATCGCAAACAATGGGGATGTCGCGGCCAAGCCAATCGAGAATGGTCGGCATGATATCCACGTTTTCCGTGAAATCGTCGACGACCGTGCCACGCGTCGTGGCACAATCGGCATCCGGATCCCGCACGATCAGTGGGATATGGAAGGTCTGATCGAAGGGACCGTACTTGGCCAGCATCCAGTGGTCGCCCAATTGCTCGCCGTGGTCGGAGGTAAAGACGATCAGGGTATCATCGTACTGGTCGGTTTCCCTGAGATGAGCGATCAGGCGCCCGATATTGGCATCGACTTCAGCCATCATGCCGTAATAGGTCGCGCGCATCTGGCGCCAATCACGGTCGGAGATATCAAGATTGTCACTGGCTTCATGGCCAACACTGTAGTCGGTGCCTAACGGGTTATTGAGAAAATAGTCGATCCAAGGATGCATCGCCGCCTCGACGGCCGGCGATGATGCGCGCACCGGTGGCGGCACATCAGCGGCATCGACCATGGCGTTGTAGGGTTCCGGCGCCACGAATGGCGGATGCGGCGACCAATAGGATAGATGCACGAACCACGAACCGTCCCCCTGTGCGTCGATGTGTTTGATTGCCTCGTCGGTAATGAAAGCCGTGGCGCTATCCTCGGCGGAAAAATATGTCGGCGCGAAGGTCGCGCCCGTATCAGCGCCGTCGCGGCCGCGATCAGGCGCGAAGATCCCCCTTGGATCATCCCCCGGGGCGGGGACCGCATACCCCTTGGCCCGCAGATCATCGAACCACGGCGCGAAGTCGTCGCCCATCTCGACAATGCCATCCATGCCCGGCAAGACGCTGTAGGGCTTGCGAAGCGCCGCGTGGTCCGGCGGCAGATCGCGGGGGTCCTGGGCGGTATCCGTATAACCGAACAATGCCGGCGCATAACCGGCCTTGCGCGCCTCCAGTGCCACATTGGTGTGGCGGCGGTCGAGTGGTGTGCCGTTGGCGACGACCCGGTGGTTATGCTGATAAAGTCCGGTATACAGACTGGCCCGCGATGGCGCGCACGGCGTCGCCTGCGCATAATGGCGTCTAAACAGCACGCCGTCGGCGGCCAGTGCATCCAGATGCGGGGTCCGCACACAAGGATGGCCGAGCACCGACAGGCACTCCCACCGCCACTGGTCTCCGGTGATGAGAACGACGTTGCGCCGCCGCGTCATGCCGATGAGATAACCTCCTGCAGCGCCTGACGCACATCATCCGGGGGCATCACCGGCTTGCGGGTGTGCATGTCGTAGAACACGTTGACGCTTTCCGCCGTGGCCACGCAATCCTCGCCCAGAAAGACCCCGTATCCTGACGTCAACGACTTGGTGCCGATCCGCACAAGCCGCGCACCCACGTCGATGGTGTTAGGGTAGTGCAGCTCCCGGCGGTAGTCGATGGCGACGCGGGCGAGGATGAAATCCAGTCCATCGTGCTTGAAGCGATCGACGATGCTCTGGATTAAGGCCACCCGGGCGGCCTCGACGAAGGCTGCATAGGCACAGTTATTGACGTGCAGCATCGGGTCCTGATCAGAATAGCGCAGCGTGATCGGCGTGAAGTGTCTGAAGGTGGCACGCTGAGTCAGGTCGATATCGCTGCTGGCATCCATGTCGTTAACGGCCCTTGAATTCCGGTTTACGTTTTTCGGCGAAGGCGCGTTGGCCTTCCTGATAATCCTCGGAGGCATGGCAATCGGCGACCAAGCTGTCGCATAGCGCGCGATCCCGGGCCGCGACCTCCTTAGCCGCTTCGTTGACGATCAGCTTCGCCGCCTTGACGGTCAACGGCGCGTTCCGGGCGATCGACTGGGCGAATTCATGCACCGTACTCTCGATCTCAACACTCGGCACGATCCGGTTGACGAAGCCCATGCGGAGCGCGTCATCGGCGTCGAACAACGCCGCCGTGAACAACAGTTCCTTGGCAAAGCGGGCGCCCAGGTTGTCGACCAGGATGCCCGTGTCATCTAGGTCATAGCCAAGCCCCAGACGCGCCGGGGTAACGCCGAACCGCAGATCGTCGGCGCCGATGCGAATATCCGCCAGTAACGCCACCTCGACGCCGCCACCAACGCAGAAGCCACGAACCATGGCGATAACCGGTTTTTCGATGCCGCGCATGGCCTTGTAGGCGGCGTGGCTGGCGGCATTGTAATCCTGGCGCGCCGCTTCCGAATGGCGGCGCTCCTTGAATTCGGAAATATCGTTGCCGGCGCAGAACGCCTTGTCGCCGGCGCCCCGAATGACGACCGCGCGGACGCCGTCGTCACTGGCGAGTTCATACACCGCGGCCGGAATGGCCTGCCACATGGGATAGCCGACGGCGTTGCGCTTCTTCGGATTGTCGAGAATTAAATAGCCGACGCCGTCGCGGACCTCGGTTCGAATTCCAGCCATGATCGCGGCCTCCCCGATCTAAACGATGCCGCGGGCGCGCAGATCGGCCACGGCGCCCGCATCGTACCCAAGGTCGCCCAGCACCTCGTCGGTATGCTGACCACGATCGGGCGTCGGCATGCCGGTGCGGGGCTTGAACCGGCTCAATTCCACCGCCTGGCCGACGACGTTGAAATCGCCAAGTGTCGGATGATTGATCGGATGCGCCATGTTGACGTGTTTGACCTGCTCGTCGGCGAACATCTGATCGATGGAATAGATGGGCCCGCACGGGATTCCGATGGCCTCGAACATGTCGATCCATTCCGCGCTGGTCTTATTCACTGTGTGTGCCTCAATGGCGGCGTTGACGGCATCACGATTTTCCGACCGCTTAGCGCCATCGGCAAAATTGGGATTGTCGCGCATGCCCTCATCGTCGAAGGCCTCGCACAGTCGCACCCACATATGATCGCCGGACGCCGCTATATTGATGTGGCCGTCCGACGTCGGGAAGACGCCGGTCGGGATGCTGGTCGGGTGGTTGTTGCCGGCCTGCGGCGCCACCTCCCCCTTCATCAGGTAGCGCGCCGCCTGGAAATCGAGCATGGCGATCTGCGATTGCAGCAGCGACGACCTGACCCACTGGCCCTCGCCCGAAACCTCGCGTTCCAGCAACGCCACCATCACGCCCATGGCGCCGTACATGCCCGTTGTCAGATCGGCGATCGGGATACCGACACGGACAGGCCCCTGCCCCGGCAGACCAGTGATCGACATCAATCCGCCCATGCCCTGGGCGATCTGATCAAAGCCCGGCCGCTTGGCGTAGGGTCCGTCCTGACCAAAGCCGGAAATCGACAACAACACGATGCCCGGGTTGATCTTCTTCAGGCTCTCGTAGTCGATGCCGAGGCGGTCCTTGACGTCGGGTCGAAAATTCTCGACCACCACGTCGGCGCTTTCCACCAGCTTCAACAGGATGGCGAGACCGTCTGGCTCCTTCAGATTCAGGGTGATGCCGCGCTTATTACGGTGGATGTTTTGGAAGTCTGGGCCGTTGCGTGCGCCGCCCATGCCCTTCGATTTATCGACCGCCGCCGGCGCCTCGACCTTGATCACATCGGCACCCCAATCGGCGAACTGGCGTACCGCCGTCGGGCCCGAACGCACGCGCGTCAGATCGATGACCTTGAACCGCGACAGCGGCCCGGTGTAGTCACTCATGAACGGCTCTCCATAGAATTTTCATCATTTTCCATACTGGCGCGGACCATGCTCACATGGTTTGCATCGACGCCCAGAAGGTCGGAAATGCGCTCAATGGCGGCCACTTCTTCATCGACCACGATGCCGTCCGCCTCGCTGACCGCGAGGCAGATCAGCACCACCAGGGCGGCGGTTTCGCCGTCCTTGGCGGCGG
>JAYOFM010000048.1:0-9121 GCA_038117225.1 Rhodospirillales bacterium | reverse complement strand
GCCCGCCCGGCATCCCCCTGGCGAATATCGGCCACATGGCGCATGTAGATATCGAGCCCTCGGGCAGGATCGAACACCGCCAGCGGCGCCAACGTGCGCAACAGCTCGCCGACCCGCTGCCCTTCTTCCAGCGACGCATCGCCGTCGGCGATCGCCACCAGGGCCGACGCCGCCATCGCCGCGTCAAGGAAGTCCCGATTGCGGTGACGTTCAATCAGCGAGCCATAGCGGCTCGTCAATCGCGAAATCATGGTGGCCATTGCTGAAATCCCCGTCGGAAGTTGGCGCCGGTGCCGCCGGGCGGCAATCTAGCACGCTCGAAACCGGCGCAACAACGCCGCCCATGCGAGCCATCAGTTGCCGGACGTGGAGCCTTCACCGAGCCAACCCCGGATCACCTCGGCGGCGCGGCTGGGATGGCTCAGCGCCAATGTGCGAACCCGCGCCAGCGACGAAGACGAGACTGAGCGTTCGATATTGGCGAGGTCGACGGCAGAGTCCGGCCCGTCAACCGGTTCCTTGTCGGGTTCCGGAAGCGGCGTGGTCATCGACGGGATCGGTGCGCCTTGGCTGCTCATCGGGGGAGTTTAGCACATGAGACGGACAAAAAAATGGCCGGGCTTTCGAGGGCCCGGCGAAGGAGTGATACTGTGAATATCAAAAATGACTGTATTGCATTGAGACTTTCTTGAAAGTGATCCACATCACTTCTCGCAGGAATATTCCATTGGGGGGATTAAGTTCCCAATTGGCGACTTTGCCCGCTCGATTGCTTCTCTTTATATTGGCTGTCGGAGTGGCCATTCCGCCGCCCGGCAATGGAGGATGACGATGGCTGGAAACGCGCGGACAGGCGGACAGATCCTGATCGATTGTCTGGTCGCCAACGACGTGGATCGGGTATTTTGCGTGCCCGGCGAAAGTTACCTCGCCGCCCTCGACGCCTTTCACGACGCGCCATCGATCGATCTCGTTGTCTGCCGCCAGGAAGGCGGCGCGGCGTATATGGCCGATGCCGACGGCAAGATGACCGGCCGGCCCGGCATCTGCTTCGTCACCCGAGGTCCCGGCGCGACCAACGCATCGGGTGGCGTCCACGTGGCTTTTCAGGATTCGACGCCGATGATCCTGTTCGTCGGTCAGGTCGCGCGCGGCATGGAGGAACGGGAAGCCTTCCAGGAAATCGACTTCCGCCGCATGTTCGGCCCGATGGTCAAATGGGTGGCGCAGATCGAGGACGCCGCCCGCATACCCGAATTCGTCAATCGTGCCTTCAATACCGCCATGGCCGGCCGGCCGGGTCCCGTTGTTTTGGCGCTGCCCGAGGACATGCTAACCGACATCGCGGAAGCCGCCGACATCGGTCGTGCCGAGCCGCCCCACCCCAACCCGGCGCCGACGGCCATGAACGATCTGCGTGATCGCCTGGCGGCGGCGAAGAGCCCGCTGCTGGTACTCGGCGGCGGCGGCTGGAGCACGCAAGCCTGCGACGACATCCGCGTTTTCGCCGAGGCCAACGCGTTGCCCGTCGCCGCCTCGTTCCGCTGTCAGGACCTGATCGACAACACCCACGCGAACTACGCCGGCGACATCGGCATTGGCATTAATCCAGACCTGAAGGCGCGGGTCGATGGGTCGGACCTGTTGATCATCGTCGGCGCGCGGCTGGGTGAAATGACGACCGGCGGCTACACCATGATCGACATTCCCAATCCGCGTCAGCCCCTGGTCCACGTGCATCCGGGGGCGGAGGAAATCGGCCGCGTCTACCAGCCGGCGCTCGGCATCCACGCCAGCGTTTCCGCTTTCGCCCGTGCCGCCCGCGCGCTTGCGCCGGTCACGCCCAACTGGAACGGCGAAGCGGACAGGGCGCATCAATCCTATCTCAAGTGGACCGAACCGCCGACCATTCCGGGCGACGTTCAGATGGGTGAAATCGCCGCCTGGGTGCGCAACCGGGTGCCGAGCGATACCATCTGCGCCAACGGTGCCGGCAATTTTTCCGTTTGGGCTAACCGGTATTTTCGCTATGGCGGATTCCGTACATTGCTGGGACCGACCAGCGGCACCATGGGCTATGGCGTCCCGGCGGCGGTGGCGGCCAAGGCGCGCCATCCCGAGCGCACCGTGATCTGCTACGCCGGCGATGGGGATTTTCTGATGAACGGCCAGGAATTCGCCACCGCCGCGCAATACGGCCTCGCCATCATTGTCCTCCTGGTCAATAACGGCATGTACGGGACCATTCGCATGCATCAGGAACGCGAGTACCCGGGACGTATTTCCGGCACCGGGCTCGCCAATCCGGATTTCGCCGCCCTTGCCCGCGCCTATGGCGGTCACGGCGAGACCGTGGAGAAAACCGAACAGTTCGAGCCCGCATTCGAGCGTGCCATGGCGTCTGGACTTCCGGCGATCATCGAATTGCGCGTCGATCCAGAAGCCATCACTCCGGCGACGACGTTGTCCAACATTCGCGCGGCGGCTCTGGCCCGCGCCAAGAGTTGACGGCTGGGTCCCTATCAGGTGCCGATTCCCCGGCGCCTGAAAGTACGGTAGTCTGAGTCCATGACCGAACCCTCGCTAAAGGCTGAGATCTGGGTCAAGGCGCAGATCAGGTTGTGCGATATCAATACCATCCCGGCGGTGGTGACCCGACGCGGCGATTCCGATGCCGGCGCGGTGTATCTGAAGCTGAACCGTTTCGCCGAGGGCTGCGAGGTGCTGGCGCAGGTGCGCACGATGGACGGCCGCCGGGCCTGGATGCGCGGCACCGGTGAAACGCCGGTGGCGGAAGCCGACGCCGACGCCTACCTGGCGCGTCAGGTCAACGTCGATCCGGACGTCTGGATTGTCGAAATCGAGGATACGGAGCACCGCTATCAGATCGACGGTGAAATTGTCTGAGCCCAGGCACCTTGCGCCGCCACATGGGCCATTCAGTTGGCAAGCAACGTCGCGCGTGGTAATTGCCGAGGGCTATGCTGATTCGGGAATACCCGAGGTGGTCGTCAGCGTGGACGGGCAAGAGGGATTGATGGATTCGGGATGCTGAAGCGCTTGCTCATCGGTCTGGTGGCGCTAATCGTTCTCGCCGTTATCGGCGTCGGCGCCGCCGGGCTATTGATGGGCGAACAGCAAGTTGCCGGCGTCGTGCGCATGATCCCCGGCATCGGCGCCCATGACGGGACAGTTCTCAAATACCGGTCCGCCGCGCGTGATTGGTTTGCCCAAGCCCCCGGCGAGGTTTTGTTCTCAGTCAAGGCGACGGTGCAAGACATCGCGCGCTACCGACCGCTGAGCGGAACGCCGCGCCTCGTCATCGACCTGCCGCCGGCACCGAAGCCGATGAAAGAAGAAACCATGGCGGCCGCCGCGCCGATGGCGGCGCCGCAACAGCTGGAGCCGGCTGCGGCCATGGCGCCGGCCCCCGCTCCACCGCCGCCGCCACCGCTTCCCGCGACGGACCCCGGCGCGGCGCCGCCAGCCGAACCGCCGAAGGAAGTCATGGCGGAACCGCAAGCGGCGCCACCGCCCGCCGCCGAACCTGCCCCCATGACGAAGCCCATGGAAACGGCGGCGGCCGCGCCAGCCCCACCGCCAGTCCCGCCGCCAGCCCCCGAGCCACCCATGAAGCAACCGACGCCGGAAACCGACGCCGGCCGCGTCGATTTTGAGAAGGGCCGTGCCTTTTTCACCGGCAAGGGCGTCAAGAAGGATTTGGCCAAGGCGGTCGAGCACTTCCGCCGTGCCGCCGTTCAAGGGCACACGGAAGCCCAATTCAATCTCGCGCAACTGAGTTTCCAAGGCCAGGGCATGACCAAGGACATGGGCGAGGCCGCCAAATGGTACCAGCGCGCCGCCGAGCGAGGTCACGTCAAGGCGCAGTACAATCTCGCGGTACTCTATTACCAGGGGGCCGGCGTGCCACGTGATGACAAGCTGGCATTCCAGTGGCTCCGCCGCGCCGCCGACGGTGGCGACCCGAAAGCGCAATCGGTTCTCGAACAACTGAAATCGACAAAAAAAGCGTCGTAGCGACAGGGCGGCCGTTAATAATAGCCGCAACGCCAGACTCCACCGAAGTCATTGACTCGTAACAACGAATCCAATTCGCCTTAACTCCGCGTTTACCATTAACGTGCGATTCTCCTGTCCAACGTCGCCGCGTGCGCGACTGCCGAAACGGTAACGGTGGGACGGGAAAAGATGGATTTCAGCGAATTGACGGCCGAACGAGGCACGCCGACGCGTCGCCTCCTGGCATCGACGGCAATACTGTCACTGGTCACACTGGCGGCGACCGGCGCACGCGCCGATAGTTGGACCTGGCAGCGGAACCTGGAACTGCTGCCGACGATGCACGCCGATCTCGCTGGACTGACCGCGGTCGAGATCGCCGGCGCCGACGAGGGTGATAAGGCGACCACGAAACAGCTGCGCGAAGCCGATACGCCGATGATCCCCGCTAATCCGGCCAAGGCGCCGGCGCCGAAGCCCGTCGAGGCGACGAAGCCGGAGACCATGGCGAAACCGGCCGACGCCTTGAAGGAAGTCGCACCCGCGGAGCCGCCAAAGAAGGCCGAACCCAAGATGGCCAAACCCGAGCCGGCGCCAACGCCGACACCGGCCTCCGACACCACAACATCCTCGATGACCGACATCGATTTGCGCCACTACGTGCGCGCCGACGTTTCCTATGGCTGGGTCAAGGATCCGGACGCGACGGCATCGAACGGGGCGCTTCGTAATGTGGATGTCGGCGAAACGTCATCCTTTGGACTTGGCGCGGGATTTCGCCTCAACGACATGTTCCGCGTGGACGGCCGGCTTGCCTACCGGCCGGAAAATGATATCGGCGGCACCGACGCCGCGGGTCGGGCAACAAACACGGATGTCGAAGCCGTGACCGCCATGGTCAACGCCTACGCGGACGTGACACCATTTCACGACTGGGTCGGGTCTGATCGGGTGACGCCCTATGTTGGTGCCGGCATCGGTTACGCGCGCCTCGATAGCGGTGATCGTAGCATCGCCGGCGCCGCCAGCGAGCGCGGCGAAACATCGGACAATTTCGCCTTCCAACTGATGACCGGCGTGTCCGTGCGCGTCTCGGACCAGTTGTTCGTGGATATCGGCTACCGCTTCGCCAATCTTGGGCAAGTCAAGCAGAGCGGCAGCTTCACCAACGGCTCCACGGCCTTGGCGACCGAATTCGATGACCTTTTGGTGCACGAAGCCAATCTGGGCCTGCGCTTGCAGTTCTAGACGGGCGTCAGGCCAACACCGGGATCAATCGTTGTCGACCTTGCCGGTGGCGATGGCTTCCTTCAATTCATCCAATTCCTCGCAGCCAAAAAAGCAGGCCGAATCCAGGCGTTTCAGAATTGCTTTCGCCTGATCCAGGCGCTTGGTTTCCACATACAGCATGCCGAGGTACTCCAAGGCACCCTTGTGATCGTCCTTGATCGCGAGCGCCTTCTGATAGTGGCGTTCCGCCTCCTCGAACTTCCCCAGCTTGCGGGTCGCATAGCCGAGCAGGTTCCATGCATCCGCGTCCATGGGCGCCGTCGCCAGCGAGGCGGTTAGTATCGGGACCGCGGCGGCGTAGTGCTTTTTGTCCAAAAGATCGCGTGCCTGACGCACGGCAGACGGTGTGCTGTCGTCGCTTTCACCGCCGGCGGCAAATCCCGGGCTCGGCGCGCTCACGCCAATGACACCGGCGACCAGGGCCATCATCAAGGTCTTCATCAGTCTGCTCATGGTTGGACACTCCTTCAGATTCGCCCCCAGTTGCAGTCACCCCGTCACATTCTAAAGCTTCCTGGAATTGTCGCGGCCGATCAACCGGAATCGGCCGGCTTTTCCGATGCCGCGCGGGCGGCGCGCTTCCGCATGGATTCCCGGTGCAGGATATAAATACCGCTGACGATCACCACCATCGCGCCGATAATCGTGCCCTGGCCCGGCAAGTGGCCGAATAATAAGAACCCGAACAACGTGGCCCAGATCATGTTGGTGTATTTGAACGGGGCAACGACGGCGGCCTCGGCAAGCCGATACGCCTCGATCACCAGAAAATGTGCGCAACCGACCAACAGGCCGACGGCACAAAATCGCCAGAGATGAGCCAGGTCGAACGTGTTCCACCCGAACGGCCACGTCGCCAACCCCGCCAACAACACCACGGTCGTGGAAAAAAACAGCACGGCTTCGCTGCGGTCGGTGCGAGACAGATGGCGCGTCACCAAATCTCGCGTGGCGCCGAACATGACGGACGCAATGGGGAAGATCACCGCCCAATGGAACGCATCCCCGGTCGGCCGCACCATGACCAGAACACCGACAAAGCCGATGCCGACGGCCATCCAGCGGCGCCATCCCACATGTTCCGCCAGGAAAAACGGCGCCAGGGCCGTAACCACCAACGGATTGGCGAAACCGATGGCGACCATGTCGGCAAGCGGCAGGTAGTTGAGGCCCGCGATGTAGAAGAAGGAACTACCGATGACGCAGACCGCACGCCCCATCTGCCCCTTGACGTTGTTGACGCGCAACACTGCGAAGCCGCCAGCGCGCCAGATCAAGATCATAATCGGCAGAAAGACGAACAACGCGCGGATGAACAGAATTTGCCCCGTCGGATAAAATGGCGTCAGCGATTTGACGATGGCATCGCTCAACGTCAGCATGGCGCTACCGGCCAGTATGAAACCGATGGCGCGAACCGGTGCCTGCGATGTGGTGGCGGTGATCGCCATGTATTTCCGCCTAGCCTTCCCGTGTCAGCCGTAGAGCCAATTGACCGCGATCACGGCACCGGCGATTCCAGCGGCATCGGCCAACAACGCCGCGATCAGCGCGTGGCGAATACGGCGGATGCCGACGGCGCCAAAGTAAACGGCGAGCACATAAAACGTGGTTTCGGTGGAACCTTGGAACGTGGAAACCAGGTACCCGGTATAACTATCGGGACCGATTGCCGGGTCCTGAATGATCGAGGCGAGAATGCCGTAGGCGCCGGAGCCGGACAGCGGCCGCAGCAAAGCCATCGGCAGCGCTTCCGCCGGCAGTCCGACGGCGCCGGTGATTGCGCCTAGTGGACGGATCAAAAGTTCAAGCGCGCCCGACGCCCGGAACATGGCGACCGCGACCAGTATGGCGACCAGATAGGGAATGATCCGAAAGGCGACCTGGAATCCGTCCTTGGCGCCCTCGACGAAGCACTCGTAAACGCGAACCCGCCGCAGCACGCCGTATAGCAACAAAACCATCATCAACCCGGGAATGATCCACGACGCAATGACGCGGCCGTGCAGCACGGTCAGCGGTACCAGCGTGGCAATGCCGCCGAGAACAACGAACGAAACCCACATGGGATAGGCTTCCCCCGCATGAGCCGGCAGATCGTCGGCCGTCGGATCGGGTTCCATTTCGTCGGCGCCCGTCACCGGTTCCGCGCTCGGCATCGGCCAATGCCGCTGCAACAGCTTGACCGCGACGATGGCGACCGTCGTCGAACAGATGGTTGCGAACAGGGTTGTCGGCACGATGCCCGCGGCGTCGACGGAGCCGGCGGCGGCACGTAAGGCGATCACCCCGGTCGGCAGGATGGTCACGCTGGAGGTATTGATGGCGAGGAACAGCACCATGGAATTGCTCGCCGTCCCCTTGATGGGATTGAGTCTGTCGAGAGCTTCCATGGCGCGGATACCGAACGGCGTCGCCGCATTGCCGAGGCCGAGCACGTTGGCGGACATGTTAAGGATCATTGCCCCCATGGCCGGGTGATCCGCCGGCACATCGGGAAACAGGCGCACCATCAGCGGCCGCACCGTCTTGGCGATCACCACCAGCAAGCCGCCCTGCTCCGCCACCTTCATCAGGCCCAGGAACAGGGACATGACGCCGACCAGGCCGATGGCCAGGGTGACCGCGCCGCTGGCGGCGTCGATCATGCCGCCGCCCAACGCGGCCATCGGCGCCATGGCGTCCGGGTTGCCGGCGGGCGCCACCCACGCGATCTGGCGCACCGCGGCAACGGTGAAGGCAATCGCGACCATGGCGAAGAAAACAGCGTTCAACGGTTTTGATCCTCGGGCTCCGCCGGCACCCAAGCGGCGCCGCGATGAGGAGAAGTCTTGAACCGCAAGCATAGCCCCGAACCGGACCTGTGCAAATTGCAACGAAAAGTGCCTAGCGCCCGACAGATGGTCTTGTCACGCGACACCCATTCCATGAGAATGCGGGCCGTTCGTTGAGCGGCTGGCGGAGGAATACGGGCGTTGGCACTTTTCGGCAAAAAAAAGAAAGACTTTGGTCCCGTGGTCGAGCCAATCGACCCCAAATGGGCGAAAAGCGGCGACGGGCGGTATCCGCATTTTTTTGATCTCGACCCGGCGGCGGCACGCCTGGACGGCGCCTCGGGCGTCTACATCATCTGGCACGGCGGAATCCAGCCGGGATGGGTCTATATCGGTTGGAGCGATGACATTGGCGGCGATTTCCGCGAACTCGCGGAGAATCGCGAGGTGGATTTTTATGAGCGCCGCGGCCGGCTGTTCTGTTCCTGGTGTTTCATTCGCAAGGATTATCAAAAGAGCGTCGTCGCCTTCCTGACCAAGGCGCTCAAGCCGAAGGTCGATAATCCCGACGCGCTGGCACTGGGCACCGATGAACTGATCCCCGTGGTGCCACCGGGCCTCAGCGCCGAACAGAAGAAAGCACTCAGTTCAAGACTAGCGGTGCGCCGCACCCCCTGGTCCGATCCGAACCCGGGCGGCGCCGCCGGTTGACCACACAGCGCGGCAACGCTGCGAATCAAATTGTCAGCGCCGTGTCAGAGCGCTCGCGGCAATCGGAATTGCCTCAAATAGGGGAAGTCGCGGGCGTTTTCAAACAAGTGCGTTCTGCCTCACGGCACAACAACCAACGCATTGGGCGCCCCTTGCCATCTGGCCATGAGGCGGTTCCAGCAATTACCAATTGTACGGGCTCCTACTTATACATATGGGCTATATACAATGATATGTTAATTTTTTAATATTGGATTATAGTCATTCAAATTAGGCTCAGGACTCATTGATTGAGGTAGAAGATGACGGTAGCAGCGATAAGGATT
>JAYOFM010000047.1:21051-25520 GCA_038117225.1 Rhodospirillales bacterium | reverse complement strand
CGGCAAGCAGATAGATCAACTCTGCTTCGTCGTCGCCACTAAGGGGGGGCTCGGCCGTCTGGCGGAAGGTTTCGCCGAAAACGAATGGCGCCGCCACCTGCTGCGGCACCGCTTTAAAGTCGGCGATGCGGCCCCCTGGACGGGAGATGACGTGGACGGCAAGACGGTTTTGCTGTTCGCCGAACAGGGTCAGGGTGACGCTATCCAATTCCTACGCTATGCCGTACCGTCGCGTGCGATGTGTGCGCGCCTGATTGTGCAATGTCACGACAGTCTGGTCGATATTGCCGCCGCTGTAACGGGCGTTGACGCCGCGTATGGGTTCGACGCCGCGCTCCCGGCATTCGACGTGTACGCGCCTTTGATGAGTCTGCCGCATCTTCTTGGCCTGGATAATATCGAGGATATTGACGGCGCGGCTTACATTGGGCCACGCGAGGGATTTGATCTCGGTCTGCCCAGCAGCGCGTTCGCGGTCGGTATCGTATGGGCTGGTAATCCTGATCATGCCGATGACGCCGCGCGGTCTTGCAAACTTAGCGATCTGGAACCGATTACCGCGACGCCCGACGTCCATCTGTTTTCCCTGCAGGTCGGTTCGTCCCGCGCGGAGCTTCAAACATCCGCCGGATCCGGCATTATCGATCTGGGCGCAGGTTTCGGGAATTTCTCGGACACGGCCCGCGCCATTTCGGCGCTTGATGCAATCGTTTCGGTTGACACAGCTGTCGCCCATCTCGCCGGCGCCATGGGGAAACCAACATTGCTGATGTTGCCCTGGGCGCATGATTGGCGTTGGTTCGGCAATGACGAGCGAACGCCATGGTATGATTCCGTCCGCGTTTTCCGACAGGGTGAAAATCGTGCCTGGGAGCCCGTCGTCCGTCGGGCTGCAATGGAACTGGGCGGCCTTCGCCGCTGACAACGGGTATTTGGAAAAAGGAAAACCCACCGCCCCAGGGCGGTGGGTTTCCGAAACGAACCGAGGGTTCGATCCGGCGCGGCGAGCCGCGCGCGGAGACGTTCCCGGCTTACCTGAACAACGCCAGAATACCCTGTTCGGCCTGACCGGCGAAGGCCAAGGACGAAATACCCAACTGCTGCCGGGTCTGCAGGGCCAAGAGATTGGCGCCTTCTTCGTTGATGTCGGCCAACGTCAGCTTCGCCGAACCGCCTTCGAGAACGTTCACGTAATTTTCGGTGAAGTCGAGACGAGTCTGCAACAACGCAACGTTCGAACCCAGGGTCTGCCCGTTGGTGCGCAGGGTGGTCAGGGCCGAATCGATGGACGTGATGACCGAGTCAATGCCCGCGCTGACACCTTCAAGGATGAAGGAGGTCGTCTCTGCGGTGATCGAGGCACTGACACCGGCAGTCGCCAACGCCGTTGTCGCGCCATAAGCGACCAGTCCGCTGGTGCTGAGACCCGCCGCCGTAACCGCGTCCCGGTCCGTCGCATAGTCGAGCGACAGAACATCGCCACGAGAAATGGCAACCGAGGAGCCGGCACTATTCGCCGCGATGGTCAGCGAAATCGTACCATAGGTCAGGGAGATCGAGTTGGTACCCTGCGTATCGAGTGTCTGCGCCGAACCCTGGTAGGTAACGACAATGTTGGCACTCTGCTGCAGGATAAACGTGCCGCCACCCGTATAGTTGAACGAAGTGTTGGTGGCTTGGGCCAGGTCTTCGAGGGAAAGACCGCTTTCCGCCAGGTTGACGGCGGCGACGGTGACGAGGCTGCCGGTCTTTTCGGAGAAGCTGACCGTCAGTGTTTCCGTCGTGTTGTTCACCAGGTTAACACCCTGGTACTTGGTGTCATCGGCCAGGTTACCGATCTGCGTGCGCAGCGAGTTAAACTGCGTGATCAGGTCAGTGAACTGAGTGCCTGTGGCTGACTTGAGGCTCTGGGCAACACCCTTGAGCTGGCGAACGATGTTTTCGATACCTTCAACGCCTTCAAGGGCTGTCGACACCGACGAAATGCCCTGATCGATGCCGTCTTTCTTTTCGGTGAAGTCATTGGCCCGGTCGCTCAGCGACTTGGCTTGGAAGAACGACACCGGATCATCAACTGCGCTGGAAACGCGAAGACCCGTCGACAGACGGTTCTGCGTCCGGTCAATGAGGTCGGTGGTGTTCTGGAGGGAGAGGAGGGCGGTCCGCACCGCACCTGATAGGGTAATGTCACTCATAACTCGATACTCCTTTCTAGAGCATATGGCGGAATATTATATTCCGCGTCACTGCGATGCTCGGGGCCTACTGCCTTTTGCGATCGCGACTAAATGAACTCATAACCGAAGTGTTGAAAAAAGTAAAGTGACATTCATTACACCGCAGATGGAAAAACCGAATTCTTCGAAACTCGCGGAAATTCTGGGAGTGCCAATGCATCATCGAGTGGATTTCATCTGCCCCTCAAGTAGCCCCTCGGCGATCTGAAGGTTGATATGGACGAACGCATCGACGGTTGTTTCCGGGACCTCACCCTCCGAAGAGAACGTCTTATCGGCGACGAACTGGCTTAATTTCGCCAGATTTTGGCATACTTCCGCCGGCAGTTCGCAGGACGGCGACATGACGGTGGTCCGCAGCGCGACCCAGACTTCCAGGTTCTGGTTCAGCGCGTCGGTGAGCGCGCTCGGATCCTCGGCGCGGCGCGCCCGCGCCCGGTCGACACGTAGGGCCGCCTGGGTCAGTTGGAACGCTTGTTCCTCGCTCATCGTCAGATTGTTTTCGTCAAACGCCATGTCATCTGCCCGCCTCGGTCAATCCGGCGGCCCCTCCCCGATTGGCGCGTAGCTTGTTCACAAGCCGCTGCCAGCGCAAGTGTTTTCCCCCGTCACCGGCGCGAAAATATCGTGCCGCGTTGGACAACGGACCAGCCATGGCCTATTTTATTGGGTATGCGAGCGGCGCCGCGACGGACCTCAGATCACCGCTCCAATGAATGCTGCTGGCCTTGGCAAGGGAGAAACCCGCCGTGCCACTGAAACTCGATTTCAAATCCGGTGACAAACTGGTCATTAACGGGGCCGTGTTGGAAAACATCGGCCCGAACGCAAAGCTGCTGGTGCATAACGAATCGGCGATCCTGCGCGAAAAGGAGGTTCTGTCGGTCCAGGAAACGGCGACACCGGCGTCACGCACCTATTTCGCCCTGCAGTGCGCCTACATGTTTGCCCATAAGCGCGAGGAATATCTCGGATTGTTCAATCAGTACCTCGACGAATACATCGAGGCCTGCCCCAGCGCGACCGAACTGGCCGAGGAAATTCGCGACCAGGTTTCGTCTGGCAAACTATACCGCGGCCTCAAGCAGACGCAAAAATTGATCCTTCATGAAGGTAATGTGCTGGCCATGCTGGAAGAAGGCCTACAGGAATTCGTCGAAGACCTGGACTCCGACGATGAAGATGGCGTCAGCACCATTGAGGACATCGACGCCAATAGCGTCGACGACGTGGGCATTGATCCAACACCTCGGGACGGCGCCGAAGGCCGCCAATCCAGCGGCTAACCAAGCGCCTCCCTTCAACACGTGACTGCGCCACGTCAAATGATCGGCTCTTGAAGACATGGCGAGGCTTTCCGATAGCGACATCGCCGAAATCCTCGAACGGGTCATTCCCGCCGAGGACGACGTGGTGGTGATATTTTCCGGCATCTGGACATTCGCCCATCGCCTTGCCTTTCCAGCGGCCGAAACCGGCGACCGGCTGCTCGATGTGATAGAAGATGTTGTCGGTTCGAACCGTACCGTTGTGCTTCCCGCCTATACCTTTCTTGAATTCGCCCGTGCCCGTGCCTTCGATCTCCGGCGCAGCGTGCCCGAGGGCGGCATTCTGACCGAACGGGTCATCGGCCGCGATGGCTGGCGCCGCCTTCCCAAACCGATGAATAGTTACAGCCTGCGCGGTCCCCGCGCCGACGAAGCGTTCGCCCTGGCATCGACCACTGCCTGGGGACCGGACGGTGTGCTCGGATGGCTGACACAGGCCAAGGCACGAACGCTGGTCTTCGGCGTGCCGTGGGAATCGTGCTCAATCATGCACCACGCCGAGGAGACCTTGGGCGTGCCGTTTCGTTATTACAAACGATTTCAGGGACGTCTGCTCGACGACGGCGACGACCGTGGCGCCTGCGCGGAAATCATGTACGCGCGTTCGCTCAACGTGCCGCCGGAGTGGGATATTTCGCTATTGGGACGCGTCCTCAACGAACGCGGTCTGGTTCTCGACGGCGGCGTTTCCGCGGTTCCGCTTCAATCGGCGCCAGCCGACGTCGTGCACGCGGTAAACGAGGAACTGATGGGTGATAATCCCTACGTCTACCACACCAACGCCGACGCCGTGCGGGCGTGGTTTGACTACGAAGACGAGACGCCCAAGGTGCTGGTGGTGACGGACGAGAGCGGGTCGAACGCGCGCTACTGGCGGGCGATTTGCTCGTCGATGACCCAGACG
>JAYOFM010000047.1:0-21041 GCA_038117225.1 Rhodospirillales bacterium | reverse complement strand
CCGTGCGGGCGTGGGTCGATGGCGGCGGACGGGAACGGGAAATGGCGATGCTGAAACCGGAAGAACGTTGGCCTAGCTAGATTTTTCGTTATGGCGCACCTTTTTGAAGCGCGCATTGTGATGATCGTCGCCGGAAATCTGGCTGAAACGAACCGGCACCTTGTAACGCGCCAGGCGTTCGTTACAGAGACCACGCAGGCGTTCGGCCATGGCCTTGGGATCTTCCGGTTCGCTGACGGAAATTTTCGCCTGCACAACCTGCCCCATGATCGGGTGCGGCCGCGCCTCGACAGTCGCGTTGGCCACGTTGGGCATCGCCATCAACGCAGTTTCGACCTCAATGGGATAGATCTTCTTGCCACCGGAGTTGATCACTTCCGTCTTGCGTCCTATGAAGCGCATATAGTCACCGCGAATCTCGACCTCATCGCCCGTATTCATCCAGCCATCGTCGTCAAAGGGATTGGGGGCGTTCAGATAGCCAACCATGTTCGCTTCCGAGCGGATCCAAAGGATGCCATCGACCACCTTGGTCTCGAAACCCTTTCCGCCAACCTTGACCCACACCGAATCGGCATTTTCCGAATCGGATCGCAACACGCCCAGTTCCGATAGGCCGTAGGTCTGCTTCAAACGCGCGGCGGGGAAGATGTCGCGCACCTTCTCCAGAGTGGCCTCAGACATCAACTCGGTGCCATAGGTGATCAATTCCACCGATGACAGATCGAAGGATTGGTATATCCGGCTGGTGATGAGAAAATTTAGGAAGGTCGGCGTCGTTGGCAACAGATCGGCGCGGCTGTCCTGAATAGCGCGGGCGACAGACTCTGGATCGCGACCGCCCGGGCATACCGCCATACCGCCATAGGCGAAGGCGGACACGAAGGTGTTGAAGCCGCCAAAATGGTCCATCAGCAGAAACAACACCGTGCGCCAGCCCTTTCGCGGCGCCACGAACTTGGCCATCACCTGTTCGATATCTTGAAGAATGCCTTTCGGTGCGCCGGTCGACCCGGATGTAAAAACCACTAATCCCGGTCGTTTCCGCATGCGAAAGTCCCGGATCAAATCGGGCGGCACCGCTCCATCGCGACGTCTCAGTGCGGCCACATCGCTATTCGCGTCAAAAACATAGACAGCGCCAACCCCGGCCATATCGAGCAGGGCTTCCATCTCCGCCGCCACTTCGCTGGTCAGCGGCACCAGAATGGTACCCGCCTGCATCAAGGCGAACATTAATGCCGCCGTGCCGGGGCTGTAATCACCGGTAAACGCCACCACGTCACCGGCCACGACGCCATCCGCCGCCAAACGCTGTCTCCAGGCATCGACGCTGGCGTTGAACTGGTCATAGCTCAGTACCGCGCCGCGCCAATAGAGCGCAGGGGCCACGCCGCCGGCGCGGACGCGCCCAATGACCGCGTCCAGCGATGGCGTACCGGTCGGCATGGCGGCTGCTTCACTCATCGGCAAAGTTGGCGGCTAGAACGTGACACCGTGTTCACCCAATACGGCCTTGTTCCACGGTATCGACCGAAGTGTCATCGTCGATGCTGTCGATCGTGATCTTCAGCACATCTGCAAGCACCTGTTTCAGGTTGTCTTCGTTGTCGGCCACGCTCAAGTCTCCTTGGATTCTTCGGCTCGAACACGCATGTCGAGCCAGTCGGGGTAGGCAGGCGGGGTCACCACGCTATCGCCGGCATCATATACCCAATCCACGTCTTCGCCATCCGTCGCAGCGGCCACGAACCCGAAGCGGCCGTAAAAGTTCTTTACCTGTACATTCCGCGCCGTTGGCCTGTAGGTGCCAACGACCCGAACACAACCGCGCACGGCTAGGCCGGCCACGGTGTGGGCAAGCAGCGCATCCTCGGCACCGCGACCGAGAGCGCGACAGGACAGCAGCAGCGTGTCGATGCGCCCTTCCCGGCTGGGCTCGTCGAAATGCGCAACCGCCACACCGATGAGGCCCAATTCGGCGACCGTGTCGCGGAGTTTAAGCGCCACCACGTCGAACGCCGGATCGTCGAGAAACCGTCGGATATCACCTTCGGTATAACGTCGGGTGGTCAGGTTGAACTGGTTGGTCTTCTGGGTCAGTTGCGCGACGCGTGTTATCTCGTCCGCTGTCGGGGTGCCGATATCGGCGACAAGGCCGAGTCCACGTAGATAGTCGTCGAGCGACGCCGCCGATTGACGAATTTCCTGGCGCGCCCGTTCGCCGGCCATCATCTGATTGCGTTGGCGGTCCTCGTCGGTCAAGCCGGTATTTTCGAACAGGCCGCTGTCCGCCAGCATATCCGCGAACCGACTGGAATTGCCTGTCAGGTGAATGACGTTGACCGCCGGCAACTGATCCCGCACCCAGGCGCACTCGAAGGTACTGTCGTCGATGAAGGCAAGCGCATCGACGCCGATGTTCAGTTCCTCGGCGATGCCGCGAAGGTTACTCGCCTTGTCGTCCCAATTGACGCGCATTGCGGCGAAATGTTCGGGCTTCAGCAGCATCTCGGCGCGCTGCTCAAATACCGCTGCCACATCGGCGGCTTCGTTCTTGGAACAGATGGCGAGCATGATGCCACGTTCGCGGAGGTCGAGAGCTTGACGCTGCAAAGCCAGGAAACCGGCGCTCAATTCGACACCGTCAATCCCGTCCTCGCCGACAACGCCACCCCATAGCGTGCCGTCACAGTCGAGCACCAGGCACTTAGCCGCCTTGCCAGCCAAAGCACGCATGACGCCACCGAAGGCTCGCCCCGCGGGGACGATCGCATGGCGACTCAACGGCTGACGTACCGCCGTCCAGGACCGCGCGTCGAAACCGCGATCGTCACCGAGCCGATGAAAAATTGCAGCCCAGCCAACCAAATGAACATCGCTGATTTGGCCAATGGCGGCGCGAAGGCGTTGGTTCACGACCTCCCCAGACGGCCCCGGAAAATCATTCATCAGCATCGGCGCCGTCGTCTGCTCGCGCAATGCCGTGAGCCAGCCAATCATGGTCTCAACGACGCGGGTCACCTCGGCATCCGACCCCTGCCCCGCCGCCAAATCGGGACTGAGGGTTTCCAGCCACTGCATCAGCACGATGATGTCCGGCGCGAACTCATACAGACCGCTGGTCGGCGACAGCACTTCGGCGGCCACCGCGTCGTAGTCACCCATATAGATTTCCGCGCGCCAACCGAGCCTTGCCATCTCACCGCGGATGATCGGCAGCATCGGCTCGACGGTCATGTTGCGCAGGATGGCAACTCGACGCGATTCCAGCCCGATATCAGCACCGTCGGTATCTTCCTGGGCATTGTCGAAGGCAACGTAGGCGGCGAAGCCCTGGTCCTCGTCAAGCCGGCGAAGGGCGTCCACGAGTACGCTCATGGCATCAGGCGTGGGCCAATAGGCCGCAGTAGTTCACGGTCACAAGTTCGCGCTCCCACTCTTCCTCAGGGACGGCCTCCGCCGCCAGCGCCAGATCGTCGAGAATACGCAGGCCGGCACCTTCCACCAGATCGCGAATCTCGCGGCAATTATGGAAATGGTAGACGTGGTCGAGGGCCGGACAGTTGGCACAGGTCGACATGTAGATGCGCCCCGCCGGCGCCAACAATGTTTTCGCCCGCGCCATGAAACCGGGTGCGTCGTCCACGTGCTCCAGCACCTCGCCCATAATGATGGTGTCGAAGCCGCTTTCCCCGATATCGGTCGTCAGATAGTCGCCATGCACGAAGCGCACGCGGCCTGCGTCCTGACCGAACGTGGCCAATGTTTCCTTGGCCGTGCGGATCGATGTTTCACTGATATCGATCGTCACTGCTTCGACGGCGGGATAGCGGGCCAACATGGTCGACGTGAACAAACCGTGCCCGACACCGACTTCCAAATATCGCGCCGGTGGCGTGTCCGGCAGGGTATCGAGGAAAAAGCGGAACAGCCTGTAGTGATTGGGCCAAAACATGTAACTCAGCAACAACCCGACCATGTAGTAGCGCATTACGTTAACATCGCTGTACACGTGCGCCTCCGCATCCGCCGCCTTGGAGACACGGTAACGGCCGGTCTTCTTGAAGCGAATCTGTTCCGCCAGGAAGTCCATGCACATTTTGTTGTAGGCGCGCGCGGCCTCTGCGCGGGTCGCGTCGTCGATCAAGAAGCTTTGGCCCAGGGTTGCCGCCAGGTCGTCGGCGAATGCCCAATAAACATCGTCGGCCCTGGCCAGAAATCCTTCCAGACGCTTACGCTGCAGCGGGTTCGCCGCGGCGATCAGATCGACGAGATCATAGACATCCGTATGGGCGGCGCGCCGCTCGTTCAGTTCTTTATTCATGCTTCCATGACCATCCGTTCTGGTGGTCCCCAATGCTTTCTTAACCAGTTTATCCGATTCTGCAAACCGGCGCCGTGCGCTCAATTGACAGCGACGCGCCAAAAGCGGGATAGTCCGCGCAATTCAGAGAGCCGGTTTAATGACCGGCCAACTGATCGCCAGAAGGAGCGTGAACGCGATGATGAGCAAGGAAGAAGCCCTCGCCCTCATGCAGGAAACCCTCGATAGCCTGACCCGGTCCGGCACCCTGAAGGGTGAGGTCAAGGCCGAGCCCGATACGATTTTGATGGGAACCGGCGCCGACGGCAGTCTCGATTCGTTGGGGTTCGTAACCTTTATCATGGAACTGGAAGATCGTCTGTCGGATAGCAGCGGAGACGATCTCGCCATCGTGCTGACCGACATCGTTGGCTTCGATATCAACAGCCCGATACTGACCGCCGGCGTGCTCGCCGATCACCTGAGCAGCCTCACCGCCTGACCTTCGGATCGAAGCGAGGCCCCATGGCCGATACGGCCGAGAATATACCCGTCGCTGTCATCACCGGTTCGAGCCGGGGATTGGGGCGTGCAATGGCCGAACATTTCCTCGCGAAGGGTTACGCGGTCGCCGGATGCAGCCGTGGTGACGCTACGATCGAACATGCGGCTTATCATCACACCGCCCTGGACATTGGCGATGAGGCCGACGTCACCGCATGGGCGAAGTCTGTTCGGCGCAACCTCAAGCGCGCCGATGTGGTTATCGCCAATGCCGGTCTGGCCCGCGCCGCGCTGTTGCTCAGCATGACGCCGGGCGAGGTGTTGAATGACTTCATGCGAGTCAATTTCGCCGGCGTGTTCTACACGCTGCGGGAATTTTCCAAGGTCATGATGCGCGGCGACGGCGGCCGAGTGATCGCAATTTCATCGACCATGGTGCCGCTCAGCCAGGACGGCACCGCCGTTTATTCCGCGACAAAAGCCGGCGTCACCTCAATGACCAAGGTTCTAGCACGCGAATTGGCGCCGCAGGGTATCACCTGCAATGTCATCGCGCCGGCCATGATGCGCACCGATGCCACTGCCGAACTGGCCAAGGATGGGGATTGGGAACAGCGCATGCTGGCGCTGCAGACCTTCCCCCGTATTATCGAGATGGAGGAAATCTGCCACGCGGCCGATTTCCTGGTCTCCGATAAGGCACGCTCGATCACCGGCCAGGTCGTCTACATCGGCGTCGTGGACTAGCCGACCATGTCCGACGTGCGCGTCACCGAGATCGGCGACAGCCGGGTCATCAACGTCAAGACCGGGCGCTGGCGCCAGAACACCTACATCGTCCAGCACACACCCTCCGGCGAAGTCCTGGTCGTCGATCCGGGCGAGGAATCACCGGCCGTCATGGAAGCCATCGACGACGCGGGGCGGCCCAGCCTGATCCTGCTCACCCATGCCCATTACGACCACGTCGGCGGACTCGCCGCAGTATGTGACAAATTCGATCTCGGTTTTTACATGCATTCGGGCGATGCGAAGCTGCTACGCCGAGCTCCCTTATATGCAATGAGCTTCGACCGCCGGGTGGTCACCGTACCGGCTGGCCACGTGGCGGTGGAGGACAACCCATTATCGTGGGCCGGTGCCGCCATCCGCGTCATTCATACCCCAGGCCATACGGAAGGCGGTGTGTGCTATGACATGGGCGGCATGTGTTTCACCGGCGATACCCTGATGTGCCGGCTGGTCGGCCGATCCGATCTGCCGGGTTCCTCTGGCAAGGGTCTCAGGCGCTCCATTGATGCGCTGCTGGAGGCGCTCGCCCCGGCGACGCTGCTGTTCGGCGGCCACGGCCGACCGTGGTCGGTTTCGGATGCGCGTGACTGGTGGCGAAAAAATCGCGATGCGGCCCCGGCCTTCGACATGGAAGGTGCCTTCGGATGACGGACCTCAAACCCGGCGACTTCGGTGTCGGCGTCGCCGGCGTCGGCAAGTACCTGCCCGACGACCGCATCACCAATGCCCAATTGGAAGCGTCCTGCGGCATGCCGGCGTCAGAGATCGAGGCCAAAACTGGCATCCGTGAACGGCGCCGTGCCGGCGCCGATGAAACGGCCTCGGAGATGTCCGTCGCCGCCGCGCAACAGGCGATCGAGCACGCCGGCATCAGCGCCGACGACATTGGCCTGATCATTACCTGTACATTCACCGGCGATTACATCTACCCCGCCGTTTCCTGCCGCATTCAGGAAAGGCTGGGGGCGCGCAATGCTGGCGCCTTCGACCTGCTGGCCAACTGCACCGGGTTCCAAGTCGGGCTCGGCGTCGCCGGCGATCGGTTGGCCATGGACCCTAGCCTCGGCCACGTGCTGGTCATCGGTACCGCCTTGCAGTCCAGGTTCATCGACTACACGGACCCAGGGTCCTGCGTCTATTTCGGTGACGGTGTCGGCGCCGCCGTGCTGAAGCCCGTGCCGGCGGGATATGGCATCCTCGCCAACGATGTCTGGACCAACGGCAAACCGTTCGATTCCGTGCGCCTACGCGGTGGTGGCTCAAGCCACCCGCTGCGCGCCAACAACGTCGACCAAGGCCTGCAATACTACCAAATCGAAGGCCTGGAAGTGTGGAAGCAGGTCGTTCAAAACAAGCCCAAATCGATCCGCCGGGTGTTGGAAAAAGTCGGCATGACCGTCGATGACGTTGACTTCTTCATCTTCCATCAGGCCAACCTGAAGCTGATCGAGTTTCTCATGGGCAAGATGCGTCTGCCCATGGACCGAACCTTCACCAATGTGGAAATCTATGGCAACACCGCCGACGCATCGCAGGCGATCACGCTCTGTGACGCGGTCAACAATGATTGCCTAAAGCGCGGCGACATCGTCGTCATCTCCGGCGTTGGCGCCGGCTTCACCTTCGGCAGCACCGTCATGAGGTGGTACTGATGCCCTACACCCCCGACGACAACGACCCCAAACACCTCTCCCTCAACGACATCACGGTCGGGTATGAGGCGTCTCTTTCCCACTCCGTAACCCAACAGGACCTGGATGCCTTTGCGGCGCTGACCGGTGATTTCAATCCGGTGCACATGGATGCCGAATTCGCGCGTGCACAGGGTTTCGGCAAGCCCATCGTGCACGGCATGCTGACGGCGTCGTTCATCTCCACCATGGTCGGCATGCTGCTACCCGGGCGCGGTGCATTGTGGACCGCGCAAACACTAAAATTCACGCGGCCCTGTTTCGTCGACGACACCATCACAGTGACGTCAACGGTCAGCCACCTATCAACGGCAACCCGAACCATCACATGCGATGTCAACATCACCAACCAATCGGGTGACACGTTGGTCTCCGGCGAATCACAGATCCGCTTGACGGGCGAGGACGCCGCGGGCGCCCGGGCCGAAACACCTCGGGTAGAAGGAAAAACCGACACCGGATGCCCCAGCGAGCCCGGGCGCGCGGTTCTGGTCACTGGTGGCGCGCGTGGCATCGGCGCCGCCGTCGCCCGTAAGCTCGCCGAAGATGGGTTTGATATCGCCATCAATTATCGCGACGCCGATGATCGCGCCACCGATGTCGTTGCCGAGGTGGAGAAACTAGGTCGCCGTGCCATCACAGTTCCCGGTGATATCGGCGACGAACAGACGGCGCGCGGCGTTGTCGCACGGGCACGGGATGAATTGGGACCGCTATTCGGACTGGTTCACTGTGCCGCACCCTCACCGCATCCGACGCCGTTCACCGAAACCACCGCATTAGTCTTCGAATCGCATTTCCAGACACAGGTCATGGGCGCCGTGCACATCACCCAAGCCGCCCTTTCCGACATGGTTGCCGGCGAATCCGGCAGCATTATCCTTATGGGCTCAATCTTCGCCGACGGCCTGCCGCCGGCACAGCAGGCACCCTATGTCGCCGCCAAGGCGGCATTGCATGGCCTGGCACGCGCTCTCGCCGTCGAGGTCGGACCGAAGGGCGTGCGCGTCAACGTGGTCGCCCCGGGCATGACGCAGACGGAAATGCTCGCCGACATACCCGAGAAAGCCAAGATGCTGGCAAAGATGACGACGCCGCTGCGCCAGCTCGCCGAACCGGCCGATATCGCCGATGCCGTTGGATACTTGATGGGCCCCGCCGCCCGCCACGTGAGCGGCACCGTTTTGCGTGTTTCAGGTGGGCTATGAGCGATCACCGGTGTCCGATGCTGCGGTCGTGATTGCACCGGCGGTATGTGTTTAACTGACGGCTTGGGGAAGGTGAGGAAGCCGAATGCCAGAAACCATTTTTTCGCGACGCTATCAGGGTGGAGAGGTTATTTTCCGCACCGGTGATCGCGGCCGGAATGCCTACATCATCGAAAAAGGCCGGGTCGAAGTCTCCATCGAACGGGCCGGCGAGATGGTGATAATCGCCGAATTGGGTATCGGCGAAATCTTCGGCGAAATGTCGATGATCGATGATGCGCCCCGATCCGCGACGGTGACCGCCCTGGAGGACACGGAAGTCGTCGTCATCCAGCGCTGGCGCCTGATGCAGCCGCTGGAATCCGCCGACCCGATGATGAACCTGTTGCTGCGGGTGGTATTGGCGCGGTTCCGCGATGCCCAGCGCCAACTATCCGGCCTCAAGGGCAAGAATAACGGTGCTGATCCGGCGCTCGATGAAATCCGCCGGCTGGCGTTGAACCGAATCAATACCGAACGCGGCATGCGCGGCGGACTGGAAAACGAAGAGTTCGAAATGCACTACCAGCCCATCGTCTCGCTCGATGGTGGCCACATTGCCGGTTTCGAGGCCTTGATGCGCTGGCAAAAGGCGGGCGGGGGGTTTGTTTCACCCGTCGAGTTCATTCCAGTCGCCGAGGAAACCGGCCTGATCATCGAACTCGGCCGCTTCGCATTGGAGACCGGCTTGCGCGATCAACTGCGCATCGCCAACGCCTTCGCTTCCATGTTTCCACACCTGGACGCGCCGTTCATGAGCATCAACGTGTCCGGCTTGCAACTTTCCGAATTGAGCGAGATCGACCAAATTTCACGCATCATCAATGAAAGCGGTGCCGACCCTTCCGAGGTGAAATTAGAGATCACGGAAACCCTGATGGTCGACAATCCCGAACACGCGGCTAACGCCCTGCGCAAGCTGAAATCCCTCGGCGTTTCCATCGCCATTGATGATTTCGGCACCGGCTATTCCAGCCTCAGCTATCTGCACCAGTTCCCGCTCGATACGTTGAAGATTGATCGCGCCTTCGTGGTCAACATGGACACGTCGGAAAACAGCCGCCGTATCGTCCATTCGATCGCTCAACTGGCGCTGGCCCTCGACATGAACATCGTCGCCGAGGGCATCGAGGAAAAGGTGCAGATGGATGACCTCAAGGGCCTCGGCTGCCAGTACGGCCAGGGTTATCACATGTCGAAGCCGCTACCCGTGGAGAAGGCCCTCGACCTCATCTCCGCCGGCACCACATGGTAAGTCATTAACGAGCCTAAATTTCGTTCAGCAGACCGGCCGCGCGGAATTTCTCGACGCATTCATCGAAAGCGAAGATCGGCATCTCCGCCCATTCGGCGATCTGCAATAAATCCTGCACGCCATCGATGGACGGCATCAGCGCGTAGTAAGCGTCGCCAATGACGCTGGCGTGGCCGCCGACGCCGGCACCGTGCTGATAGGGGAAAACGCCGAACTTGGAGAGGAACGGCGTCGCCGTGTAGGTGCCGCGATAGGTCCGTGCCCGTTCTACCGCCATCACCGCCGTCCAGCCAACCTCCAAGGTTTCCAGGAGTTGTTGTGGCGTGATGATGGTCAAATCATCGGCGGACGAATGGTATTCAGCGTAGCCCCCCAACGCCGATCCGCCCCGCGTGATATTGGCGATCGGAATATCGACGCCAATGGAATTGAAATGGATGGTATCGGCACCGCCGAAGATATTGAACGGCCGTGTCTCGGAACCAGCGTCGCACAGTTTCATGGCGTGGTGGACGGCACGATCGAACACCGTATCGCCGCGCTTGGTGTGGTCGAGGCTGACCGGTTTGGCATCACCGCAAATCCCGAATTGATAGCCGCCGATGGTCTTTTTTAGACGGTCCGGGTGGTTGGCGATGTAGGTGATGGGTCCGATGGTTTCCGGCCACAGAGCCAGGCGGTATGAATAATGGCGGCGGGGTAGCGCCGCCAGCATGCGGAACAGTTCCGCCGCGACAACACAGCCGGAAAGGTTGTCGTTGGCGCCCAGCGGATGGCAGAGATAGCTGGAAATGAGAATCTCGTCCTCCACGTCGCCGGGCAGGTAATGCTCGCCGATACGCAGCACGCCGGGGCTGAGGTCGGTGGCGACGTGGACCCGATAATCACCCGGCAGCAGTGCCTGATGGCGGGTCCACGGAAGGGAGAAGCCCCAGGTGTCGCGATAATAGGTCTGACGCATGGGGAACGCGTCGGGCAGGCTTTCCTGACTGGTCAGGTGGGCCTGCAATTGGTCCAACGTCAGCGTGCCCTGAAACGGTCGGCTGTAGATCCACAGCGCGTAGGGATGCTCGGCGAAATCGGCGACGCGTTTGCCGTCCGGGCCTTCGATCCAGGCCTCTTCAACACGGAATTCATCGGGGATGGTCCACGTCAGCGCGTCGTCACCGGAGGAAAACTCAGCGACATCAAGCGGCAATCGACGGTCAATGACGGCCAGTGATTCGGCGAATCCCGGCCCCAGCAGGCTGCGGTAAATGGGGAACAGATCCTCCATGAGGCCCCACATTCCGGCGGCTTCCGCATCCCCCGGAAACGCAAGGCCGGGTGCCCATTCGTGCCATCCTTCAGGTTTCGCCATGATAGGGCGAGAGTAACGCCAGAAGCCAGCACCTGTCATCCGAACAATGGTTCGGTCATCATTGGGCTTTCGTTAAGTGATCTATGGTATTAAGCGCAAGGCATTCAGGTGGTGGAGAAATAGACCGTGAGCCAGGGTTTTTTCGAGTTTCGGTCCGGCGCGCTGATCATCGCCGAGATCGGCAATAATCACGAAGGTGACTTCGCGCTCGCCCGCGACCTGGTGGCGCGCGCCGCCGACGCCGGCGCCGATGCGGTCAAGTTCCAGACCTTCCGCCCGGAACATTACGTCAGCCGCAATGATACGGCGCGCTTTGAGCGTCTGCAGGGGTTCCAGTTTTCCGAGGATCAGTTCACGGAACTCGCTACGGTCGCCCGCGAGGCCGGCCTGCTGTTCGGCTCGACGCCATTCGATCTCGCCAGCGCCCACTTCCTCGGCGGTCTCGTCGATTTCATCAAGATCGCATCCGGCGACAACACCTTCTATCCGCTGATAGAGGTGGCGGCCGCGAGCGCCAAACCGATGATTTTCTCGACCGGTCTCGCCGACCACACTCAGATCAGTCGCGCCAAGCAGGCCATCGACGCCGTCTGGGGCGACGCCGGCGTCACCCCCGGACTCGCCATCCTGCATTGCGTCGCCAGTTACCCTGTCCCGGAAACGCAGGCCAATCTGCGCGCCATCCCGGCCCTTGCCGAGGCCTTTCCCGACGTCGCCGCCGGCTACTCCGACCACACGGCTGGTATCACGGCGGCGCTGGCCGCGGTCAGCCTTGGCGCACGCGTGATCGAAAAACACTTTACCATCGACAATAACTATTCCGACTTCCGCGACCATCAACTTTCCGCCGATCCGGAAACCCTGAAACACCTAGTGGCAGGCGTGCGCGAAGTCGAGGCCATGCTCGGTAACGGTGACCTTGGCACGCAGCCCTGCGAAAGCGACGGTATCGAGGCCATGCGGCGTTCGATTGTCGCCCGCCACGATATCCCGGCCGGCACGACCATCGGCGCCGACGACATCACCTGGGTGCGACCAGGCGGCGGCATTCCGCCCGGCGACGAAGACAAGGTGGTCGGCCGAACCGCCAAGAGGGACATCACGGCCGACGCCATGGTCAACCTGGATGACGTGAGCTGACCGGGCGCCATGCGACTTATCGTCCTCACAACCGAAACGCCACATCATGCGTACTTCGTGCGCGAGGTCGCCCGGCGGCATGTCCTCGAACGCGTGTTGATCGAGACCGGGGGCGTCAGCGCGCCCTATGAAACACGGCATGCGTTCGAGGACACCCGCGATGCGCGCGAGCAGGCCCACTGGTTCGACGGCCACGAGGCCAGCATTTCCGACTTTGCCGAGAGCGAGACGTTCACCTCATTGAACGGCGCTGATGCGGTCGCGCGGCTACGGGGGTTGTCCGCTGACGCGATCATTGTCTTTGGCACCCGGCGCCTGAATCCAGAGGTCATCGCCACCTGCCCAGACGGCATGATCAACCTGCACGGTGGTGATCCGGAACACTATAGGGGCCTGGACACGCACCTGTGGGCAGTCTGGCATGGCGACTTTGCCGGCCTGATAACAACGTTGCACCGGGTCAACCCGGAACTCGACGATGGCGATATTGTCGGCCGGCAATCAATCACGCTCGAACCAGGCATGACCCTCGCCGATCTTCGGCGTGCGAACACGGAGGTCTGTCTGGCGTTGTCCCTCGCGGCCCTCAGAGATTTCGCCACCGACGGCCGCTTTGACAGCCAACCGCAAGGTGGTCGCGGGCGCTATTATTCGTTCATGCCGGCCGCGCTGAAGGACGTCTGTTGCAATCGTTTCGCGCGTCATGTGGAGACGTTGTCATGAGTCTCGATGCGGACTTTCCAGCCGCGCTCGGCACCAATTCCATCGCCATCTATCTTTTTCATGGCGTGGTCGAGAAAAACGCTTACGCCGTGCGTAATTACAACAATAAACATCTCGACCGTGAAACCTTCCGCCGCATCATCGTCGATCTGGCGGCGGCTGGCGAGGCCATGGCCATGGATGACGTGCTGGCGACCCTGGAAGCCGGTCGACCATTTCCACCCAACGCCTTCGCCGTCACCTTCGATGACGGCTTCGCCAACAATCTCACGGTGGCGTTGCCAGTGCTGCGGGAATTCGGCGTCCCGGCGACGATCTATCTGACCAGCGATTTCATCGACTCAAACCGCATGTCCTGGATCGACCGCATCGAGTGGGCATTGGAGACGACGGGCGGAACATTGTCCCTGTCGTGGCGCGACGGCGCCGTGGACGTCAGTTCGAACGACGAAAAACGCGCCGTTCTGGATGATATTCGCGGTCACGTGAAGACCACACCGGACGCGGACGGCGACGCATTGGCGACGGACATTCAACGCCAGCTCGGCCTGCCCGAAACCTGGTCAAGCGATGACCCGCTGGACCGCAAGCTTACCTGGGACCAGGTTCGCGAACTCGCCGCGGACCCCATGGTTACGTTGGGCGGGCATACGCACAGCCACGCCGTACTGTCGTTTCTAAGTGAGACCGATTTGGCGTGGGAGCTGGATACCTCGTTGGCGTTGTTGAGGGACCGGGGTGGCGTCGGACCGACACACTACTCATACCCGGAAGGCCTGGCGCATTGCTATTCGCCGGCGGTCATCGCGGCGTTGAAGGCGCGCGGCGTGCGCTGTTGCCCGACTGCCATCGACGGCATCAATGGCCCCGGCACCGACCCGTTCGAACTCCGCCGCGTTTCGGTGATGTAGCATGTGCGGCATCGCTGGCGCCGTCACCAACGTTCCAATCGACGACGCCCGCGTCGATGCGACACTTGCGGCGCTACGCCAGCGCGGTCCGGATGCGCGGGGACATATCCGTCAAACCGTCGGCGATCATCACGTCACCTTGATCCACACCCGTCTCGCTATCATCGACCTCGACCGGCGCGCAGACCAGCCGTTCCGACTCGGCAATCAGGTGATGATTTTCAACGGGGAAATCTACAACTACGTGGAGCTGCGTGGCGAATTGGAGGGACTCGGCGATCGGTTCGAGACGGCCAGCGACACCGAGGTCCTAGCCACCGCCTGGAACCGTTGGGGCGAGGCGGCGCTGGATCGCCTGGAAGGCATGTGGGCGCTCGCGGTGCTCGATCTTGACAGCGGTGACGTGGTGTTGAGCCGCGATCGCTTCGGCGAAAAGCCGCTGTTCCTGTGGCGGCGGCCAGAAGGCCTCTACTTCGCGTCCGAAATCAAGTCACTGGCCGCCCTTGCTGGCGAGCGTCCGGCGCCAAACCTGGACCAGGTACGGCGCTATCTGGCGCGCGGCTACAAGTTCCTGATGAAGGGCCGCGAGACTTTTCATGCCGGCGTCGAGGCGCTGCCCGCCGCGCACAGCGCCACCATCCGCGACGGCATGTTGCAATCGCCACAAGCCTACTGGCGACTGCGACATCAACCCCACGCAATGAGCGAGGCCGATGCGCTCGCGGGCACCCGGGAACGCCTGCATCGAGCGTTGGAGATCCGCCTGCGCGCCGACGTGCCGCTTGCCTTCTGCCTCTCCGGCGGTGTCGACTCAACGACGCTGGCCGCCATCGCCACGCGTTCACTCGGCCAGGACGTGCACGCCTATTCCATCGTCGACCGGGACCCGCGCTACGACGAACGCGCCAATATGGACGCCGTGGTCAAAGCCTTGGACATTCGCCAGCATGTGGTCGAGGTAAGACGTGACGGTTTTCTCGACCGCCTGCGCGACCTCGTCGCCTATCACGACATGCCGGTGGCGACCATCAGCTACTACGTCCACGCGGCGCTCTCGGAAGCCATCGCCGCGGACGGCTTCAAGGTCGCGGTCATGGGCACGGGCGCCGACGAACTGTTCACCGGATACTACGATCACTACGGCATGTGGCTGAAATCCATGCACGACCTGCCACCGGCTGACCGCCCGAAGCCGTATGAGGCGATGCTCGACGACTGGCACACCGGTCTGGGTCGCGTGGTCCGCAATCCGCATCTGCAAGATCCGGAAATATTCCTCCGCGATCCGGATCATCGCGCCCACCTTATGGAGAATACGGACATCTTTGAAGGGTCCCTGGCCGCCCCGTTCGACGCCCCCTTCACCGAGGCCGAGTTCACAACCGAGTTGCTGCGAAATCGCATGCTGAACGAACTATTCCACGAAGTGGTACCGGTACTACTGGCCGAGGATGATCTGAATTCCATGCGGGTCTCCGTTGAGAATCGTTCGCCGTTTCTCGACCGATCCCTCGCCGAATTTCTCTACAGCGTGCCATCCGCGCTGCTGATCAAGGATGGCTTTCAAAAGTGGCTGCTGCGGGCCGCCGGCGAGGGGTTGGTGCCGGACAGTGTCAGGCTCGATAAGACCAAACGCGGCTTCAATGCCTCCATCGAATCGCTGCTCGACGTCAGCGACCCGGCGACACGCGAGCATTTGCTGGCCCCCTCCCCCATCTTCGACGTGGTGCGACGCGACTCGGTCGAGACATTCCTGACCGGAAATTTAAACGATAACAGTTTCTCCAAGTTTCTTTTCAGTTTTGCCAGTGCGAAGATGTTTCTTGAAGCGGAGGCGGCATGAAGACCATCCATTTCCATATCGGCAGCGGTCGCTGTGGCTCGACCCTGGTGCAGGTCTACTTCAACGAAGCCAACATGCGTCTTCTTCTGGAAAATTTTGGCATTCACGTGGACATGGAAGTCTATAAGGCGCTCAACCAATGCGCCCCGATCACTGGATTCGACGAGAGTAAGTTCAAGGCGGTCCGGCGCGACCGCATCCGCCCGCACAAGGTATCCACTCATTCAGCCTTCTTCTTCTCGCAGGAAGCCTTGCTGGGACTGTCCTTCGAAGCCGGCGTGCCAAATTTCTGCGCCGACATGTGCGATACCCTGGCCTATCTGTGCGACGGATTCGAGGTGCGACCAATCATCGTCCTCCGACGCCAGGACGGATTCATCGAATCGCTCTACAATCAGGTTCTGAAACGCGGCGAAACACGAGACTTCGCGACCTACCTCGACGAGTTTCCGCTTGAAAATTTGGAGTGGGACAGAGTCTGCGCGCCGTTTGTCGAACGCTTCGGCAGCAACGCGACGCACGTGGTGCCGTTCGACCGCCCCGTGCTCGACGCCGCAGGGCGCTCGCATTTTGTCGAGGCCATGCTAGCGACCCTCAATCTGCCGATCACCGTTGAACTCGGCGGCTCCTTGCCGGTCATTAATGCCAGTCTGGCGCCGCGCGTCCTCGAAATACAACGCCTGGCCAATCAGACACTGGACGCCGACGAGGCCGAACAGTTGGCCAACTGGTTCGAGGCCAACATCATCAAGCAGCCGGGCGATCGCTACGATTTGATGGGGGCCGAGCGGCGGCGCGCCCTAGGGGAGCGTTTCTTCGATTCGAACCAGCGCTATTTCGAGACCTTCCTGCCGGACTACGACCCGACCCATTATCTCGATGACTGGGCCTGAGGTCGCCGCAGTCGCGACATGACGACCGTCGCCATCATCCAGGCCCGTCACACGTCGACCCGATTGCCGGGCAAAACCACGTTGCCGTTGGCCGGTGTTTCCGTAATCCAGCATATCATCGGTCGGCTTCGGCATGTCCGGGCGGTCAATAAGATCGCCGTTGCCATCCCACTAGGAGAGGCGCAGGCACCGCTCCGCAACGATGTGCGACGACTTCATGACGTCGTTCTCGTCGAGGGGCCAGACGATGATCTGGCGCGCCGCTTCACTCTTGCCGTCGACGCAACGCAAGCGACAACCGTGCTACGGGTCTGGGCCGACTGCCCGGCCATCGAGCCGGCGCTTGCCGACGCCGTGTTGCGCCGCCTGCGCGAGACCAATACCGCACTCGTCAACATTCCCGGCGACAGCGGCTGGCCGGAAGGGACGGAATGCCATGCCTGGACCGCCGACGCATTCCGAACCATCGATCGGGAAGCCACGGCGCCGTTCGATCGCGAGGCGTTGATGCCGTTCATCGAACGCGACCCCAGTCGCTTTCCCGTGGAGCAGATGCGTCGACCTGGAACGACCAGTGAAAGCCCCATCAAAATGCTGCTCGATACGCCCCAAGACTATTTTCGGCTAGGAGCTGTTTTCGGCGCGCTCTATCCCCGCGACCCGCAATTCGATATTGCCAGAATCGAAAAATTCCACGCCGAACGACCTGATCTGTTTTAGGAATTCGAAAGGGTCTGGTAATAGGGTGGCATCATGAATGATCTTCCCTCCCCCATTGGTGTCGGCGTCGTCGGTCTCGGCGTCGGTGAACAGCATGCCCGCGGCTTCATCGCCGATCCGCGTGCCCGGCTGACGTGGTTGCATGATTTTGACTGCGATAAGGCGGGAGAATTGGCTCGCGAACTCGGTCAGGGACGCGTGGCCGAAAATTTTGATCAATTGCTCGACGATACCGACACATCCATCGTATCCATCGCCTCCTACGACCACCTGCATTTCGACCAGGTGATGGCGGCATTCGCTGCCGGCAAGCATGTGTTTGTCGAAAAACCGCTTTGCCGCACCATGGATGAGCTGCGCGAACTGGTCGCCGCATGGAACGCTGCGAGCCGGCCATGCCTGGGATCGAACCTGGTGCTGCGCGAGGCAGAGGTTTACCGCTGGCTCAATGAGGTCATCCGCGCCGGGCGTCTCGGCCGCATCTATGCCATCGACGGCGATTATCTGTATGGTCGGCTCAGCAAGATCACAGAGGGCTGGCGCAAGGACGTGCCGGACTATTCGGTGATGGAGGGCGGCGGCGTTCACCTGATCGACCTGATGATCGACCTAGCGGGAGAACGGCCAGTCCGGGTCGTCACCCACGGCAATCGGATTGGTACGCGGGACACGAAATTCGGCTATGATGACTTCATGGCCGCTACCTTCAGCTTCCCGTCCGGCCTGATCGGCCGCATCACCGCCAATTTTGCCTGCGTGCACAGGCACCACCACGTACTGCGCGTGTTCGGCACGGAAGCAACGTTCATCTACGACGATCAAGGACCACGCCTGCACGAGAGCCGCGACGAGGCGAAAGCCGCGACGCCGCTGGACCTCGCGACCCTGCCCGATGGCAAGGCCGTCCTGATCCCGGCCTTCATCAACGCCATCGCCACGGACGCCGACACCTCGCCCCTGGCCACGCGCGAATTCGACCTTATCAGCGCTCTCGCCGCATCAGACCGTGCCCTCGCGGAGGGCACCGAACAGGAGATCGAGTACCTGACATGAGCACCACGGACATTCCCTTTGGCCGGCCCTGGATTACCGACGATGAACGCGATGCGGTGATGCAGGTGCTGAATGGTCATATTCTCACGCACGGTCCCAATTGCACGGCGTTCGAGGACGGATTCCGCGCCATGATGGGGGACGGCCATGCCACCTCGACCTCGTCATGCATGGCATCGCTGCATCTGTGCAGTATCGACCTGGGAGTCGGACCGGGTGACGAGGTCATTGTTCCGGCGATGACTCACGTGGCCACCGTGCACGCCGTTGAACTGACCGGCGCCACGCCGGTCTTCGTCGACTGCGAACTGACATCAGGCAACATGGACCTGGATGCCCTGGGGGCGGCGATCACGCCACGCACCAAGGCGATTAGTGTCGTCCACTATGCCGCCATTCCCTGCGACATGGTGCGGGTGATGGATATCGCCGGCGACATCCCGGTGATAGAGGACTGCGCGCTGGCCCTGGGTGCGCGCGTCGACGGCCGCCACGTCGGTCTGTGGGGCCATGCCGGCTGTTACTCATTCTATCCAGTGAAACACATCACCACCGGCGAGGGCGGCATGTTGGTGTCCAAGAATGCCGACACGGTGGCGCGGATCGCCCGCTTTCGCGCCTTCAACGTCGATCGCACCCATACGGAGCGCAAAATTCCTGGCATCTACGACGTCACCGGCGTCGGCATGAACTACCGCATGAGCGAGATGCAGGCCGCCATCGGCTGCCAGCAGCTGAAGAAGGTGCCAGATATCCTGGCGCAACGGCGGACCAATTTTACTGCCTTGAAAGCCGGCCTGGACGCCATCGAAAACGTACGCGTGCTCGACAGCGCCGAAGAACGGCTGCAGTCGACCCATTATTGCGCCGTCACCCTGCTGGAAGGCCCGCTGGCGGCGCGCCGCGACGACATTATCGTGGCGCTGAATGCGCGTGGCATCGGGACCAGCGTCTACTACCCGCACCCGATCCCGCGCTTAACCTACTACCGCGATAAATATGGCTATAATCCGGCGGATTTTCCCGGCGCCATTGCAATCAGCGACCATGCCATCGCATTACCTTGCGGTCCGCACCTGGACGTCGGAGGTATGACGGCCATCACAGCGGCGATGAGGGAGATCGTATTAGGGTTAACTAGGTCTTAATAAATAGTATGCATTCGTGTATACTATCTGAGACCCATCGTTCGCGACGTGTATGAGGCACGCTGCGAATGGCACCCGTCCAGAAGGTGGCGGGCCGGTTTCTCAGAACGAGGAGAGTGTCATGTCCAGTATTTTATCCCCCAACCGCATGAAAACCGCCTTGCGTGGCGAGCGAGTCGCCCTTGTCGGCGGCGCCGGTTTCATTGGCCATAATTTGGCGCTCGGGTTGCGCCGTTTCGGCTGCGAGGTGCTGATCCTCGACAACCTGATGCAGAACAATCTGGTGACCAACATCAGCGACCCGGTCATCGACCCGTTTCGCCGCCGCCTGAACCATAATTTCCTAACCCAGCGTTTCGAGATGATGCGCGATTCCAACGTCACGATGGCCAATGCCGACGCGCGGTCGATGACCGACATCACGGAAACCCTATCCGGCTTCAAACCGACCAAGATCGTACATCTGGCCGCCATTTCGAGCGCCGTTGATGCCAAACAAGTTCCGGGGCATTGTTTCGATCTGCAGTTGCTGACGCTGCGCAACGTGCTCGAATATTGCCGCCTGATGCCGAACGAAGTGAACCAACTGGTATTCATGAGTTCGTCCACCGTCTACGGCGATTTCGACACGCCGGAGGTCGACGAAAACGTACGCCCTCGCCCCTACGGCATTTATGCCAATGCCAAGTTCATGGGAGAGCGGCTGGTGCGGACCTATTGCGATCAATACGGTCTCGGCGTCACCATCATCCGGCCATCGGCGCTTTATGGCGAACGCTGCGTCAGCCGCCGGGTCAGCCAAGTGTTCATCGAAAACGCGCTGCTCGGAAAGCCCCTGCGGCTCGAAGGCGGCGGCGACGGTAAGCTCGATTTCACCTATATCGAGGACTTGGTAGACGGCATCGTCCGATCCATGGCCGCCCACGAAGGCCCGGGCACGCGCAATACCTTCAACATCACGTACGGCAACGCACGGACTATTCTGGATCTCGCCGGCATCGTCAAATCCGTGGTGCCGCAAGCGGAATTGATCGAATTCCCGCGTGACGTGATCAAGCCGATCCGCGGCACCCTATCGACGACGCGCGCCAAGGAGCACCTTGGATTCGAGCCGCAATGGCCGCTTGAAGTCGGCTACAAGCGTTATTGCGAGTGGTACGTGGACCAGTGGGACCGCGTGAAGCACGAGATGCGCACCAACTGAGCCCGGTCACCCGGCGCGCCGTCCGGCGCATCCGGGTGACCTACGTCATCGCGGGCGGCTATCGCCATGATCGGTATCATTGATTACGGACTCGGCAACCTGACTTCTGTCGCGGGCGCCGTGGACAAACTGGGATTCCCGGCGATTATTACCGCCGATCCCGCGCGGTTGGCCGAGGCCGAAAAGCTTATCCTTCCAGGCGTCGGCGCCTTTGGTGACGGCATGCGTAACCTGCGGGAGCGAGATTTGGT
>JAYOFM010000046.1:0-25776 GCA_038117225.1 Rhodospirillales bacterium | reverse complement strand
CAAGTTTGAGACCCGCCTCCTGCACCTCGCGGGTCATATCGATATCACCGCGTGATGGTGTCGGGTCACCGGACGGGTGATTGTGAACAATGACCAACGCCGTGGCGCCTAGTTCCAGAGCACGCCCGACAACTTCGCGTGGGTAGACCGGCGTATGATCGACGGTGCCACGTTGTTGTTCCTCGTCACCGATCAATTCGTTCTTGCGGTTCAGGAACAGTACCCGGAAATGCTCGCGCTTGCGGCGGGCCATGGTCGCCATCAGATAATCTTCGAGCTTACTCCAAGATGTCAGCACGTTGCGGCCGATGACCTCGTCCCGCAACATGTGCTGGGCGACCGCTTCGACGCTCTTCAATGCCGCGATCACCGCGTCGCCACAGCCCTCGATCTGGCGTAATATCTGCGGCTCGGCTGCCACGGTTTCGGCGACCGAACCGAATCGCGTCAATAATGCTTTTGCCAACGGCTTAGTATCGCGCCTCGGCATCGCAGTGAACAGAAGCAATTCTAAAAGCTCATAATCCGCCAGCGCGTCGGCGCCGCTTTTAAGGAAGCGATCGCGCAGTCGTTTGCGATGTCCGAGATGGCCGGGGGATCTTTCCGCGTTGTCGGCCACCAGCGTCGGCCCCCGTCCGTAACCGCTCAGACGTCGAAGGGCGGGCAGTCCAGCCCTGTGGGAGACAACGTGAACACCTCGTAACCGTCGGCGGTCACCGCGAGCGAATGCTCGAACTGCGCCGACAATGACCGGTCCTTAGTCACCGCGGTCCAACCATCGGCGAGAATCTTCACCTCGAAACCGCCGACATTGACCATCGGCTCAATGGTGAAGAACATGCCTTCGCGCAAAACTTCGCCCGCCCCGGGGCGGCCAAAATGCATGATGTTGGGCGCGTCATGAAACACGCGGCCGAGACCGTGGCCGCAAAAATCACGCACCACCGAGTAACGCATATCCTCGGCGTAATCCTGAATGGCGTGACCGATGTCGCCCAACGTCGCGCCAGGCTTAACGACACGGATGCCCCGCCACATGGCCTCGAAAGTGGCCTCGACCAGACGCCGGGTTTTGACGCTTGGCTTGCCGACATAAAACATGCGGCTGGTGTCACCATGCCAGCCATCGACAATCACGGTGACGTCAATATTGACGGCATCGCCATTCTGCAACGCTTTGTCGCCAGGAATGCCATGACAGACCACATGATTAATCGACGTACAGATCGACTTCGGGAAACCACGATAGTTCAGCGGCGCGGGAATAGCGCCGTGATCGACGATGAAATCATGGCACAATTTATCCAACGCCCCGGTCGTCACTCCCGGTTTGACATGGGGTGTTATGAAATCGAGGGTTTCGGCCGCAAGTTTGCCGGCGCGGCGCATGCCGTCGAACTCGGCCGCCGTATGAATTTTTATGGACCGCCCATCACGGGTGGCAACGCTGGTGACTTGATCATTCATGATTGGATTATGGGGCCCGGTCGCGGATAAATCCAGGGCAGCGAGTTTCCGCGGGATAGGTGGCGTTACAAAGCCAGAGGCACCGGATCAACAACGCGGACGTCAGTCTTCGAAACCTTACAGCCGTATGCCAACACCTCGACACCAGCCTTCATCGCCTTCGTCAATGCCTTGGCATAAACTGGATCGATATCATCGGCGACGGTAAACGCCGGCGCATCGGCACGCTGCACAAGATAGAACATTACCGCCCGGTGGCCATCGCGCACCATGTCGGATAGTTCAATGAGATGCTTTGTGCCGCGGCTGGTCACCGCATCCGGAAATTCCACGGGACCACCCTGCAGATCGCGCCGCATGGTCGTATTCTTGACCTCGACATAGCACAGTCCCTTGGCGTCATCCTCAAGCAGGATATCGATGCGTGAATTCTTGCCATATTTAACCTCTCGCCTGAGCGAGTCGTACCCCGCGAGCTCCGGAACGCGGCCTTTCTCGATCGCTTCCGAGACAATGTAATTGGGCAGCCCGGTGTTGATGCCAACCAAGCTTCGGCCGACCCGAATCAATTCCCAGGTATATCGCAGCTTGCGATCCGGATTACGCGCCGGGCTCAACCATACTTCGGACCCCGGCTCCTTGACGCTTTCCATTGAGCCGGAGTTGGCGCAATGGGCAACAACAATCGTGCCGTCCTCCAACTCGACGTCGGTGAGAAAGCGTTTGTAGCGCTTGATCAGTTTGCCCCTAATCAGCGAATCGGGGAATTTCATCGCCCTAGGCCGCCGGTGCCGGGTCGGTGCACCCGGTTTCACACTCATAGGCGCGGCCGACCCGGTACAGCGTTGCCTCGTCGAACGGCCTGCCGATCAGTTGGAAGGCATAGGGCAGCCCGGCCGCATCGAAACCGTTCGGCACCGTCAACGACGGTAGCCCCATATAATTGGCGGGTCGCGTCGCATGGCCAAGCCGCGTGATGGTGTTCATGAACCCCGGATGCGCTCTCATGTCGGATTCCGCGAGAGTCGGCACCGCCGTCATCAGCACCGGCGCCAAAAGCGCATCGACGCGGCTGAATACGGCGTCGACAAAAGCCTTTGTAATGGCACCCCGGAGCGCCAGTGCCTGATTATAGCGATTTGCCGGCACCATCGAACCGGTGAGCAGGCGAGCGGCCGTCTGCGTTCCGTAATCTTGGTAACGCTCGGCCAACCATCGGGCATGCAGAGCATAACCCTCAACCGCCGCGATCATGCTGGTGAACGCGTTGCCATGGCGGGTTTCGGGCGGAATGTCGACGCTGACCACCTCAGCCCCCATAGCCTGATAGGTTGCCGCCGCCGCTTCCACCATGTCGCCGATTTCAGGCTCCGCCCGGTCGAGAAACAAATTGGCGGGCACGCCGATCTTCATCCCCTTGGGGCCGTCCTCAATTCTCGCCAACGCGTCGGGCACGGCGATGTCCGCGGCGGTAACGTCGTTGGCGTCGGAGCCGGCCAGTTCGTTGAACAGCAAGGCGTTGTCGCGCACCGTGCGGGTCAGCGGACCAATGGTATCGAGGCTGGCGGCCAATGGCATGCAGCCGAACCGGCTGACCCGACCCCAGGTCATCTTCATGCCGACGACGCCGCAACACGCCGATGGAAAACGAATCGAGCCGCCGGTGTCGGAGCCAAGCGCGCCGAACACCGCGCGCGCACCGACGGCACTGCCCGATCCGGACGACGAACCGCCGGTGATGTAATTCGGATTCCAGGGATTGCGCACATCGCCGGTAATTTCGTTATGGCCGGTCACACCGAAGGCGAATTCGACCATGTTGAGTCGTGCAATATCGAGCGCACCCGCGGCATCCAGGCGCGTCAACACCGTCGCGGTCACGTCCGGCACGAAATCCGCACGAATGCTGGACCCGCAGGCGGATACCCGGCCACGACGATAGAACATGTCCTTGTGGGCCAACGGCACCCCATGCAGCGCCCCACGATCAGCCGCGGCAACCGCGTCGGCGGCATCGGCGGCGGCTAGCGCTTGATCGGCGTCCATCCCGGCGACGACGTTCAACTCTCGGCCACGACTTTCGAGACGCTGAAGGCAAGATTCCGTCGCCTCACGGGAAGATACCTCGCCCGAGGCGATGGCATCGCGCGCACGTTCAAGCGACCAAGTGGCAATTTCCGGGTCGCTCATTTCTTCAGCGCATCCGGCGCTAGATCGCGCAACACAGGCGCGAACTGATACGGGTCACTGTCGAAGGAAAGCTCGGCCGAGGCCTCGCGGGCCACCTCGGCGAATCGCGTCCCCGCGTGAGCAATCTCCTCGATCACCGCATCATCGGGCGCGAAACCCTGAAAACGCTCAAGCCAGGCCCGCGCATTGGCAACGGCGGCACCGTCAGTCACGGTTTCCTCACCCAACCACCGTCGGCACCTTCCACAACGGTGCCTGGATTCGAACGCTCGATGACTTTCTTGCCGACAATCGCCTCGACAGCCTGCAGATTGGTGCCATTCTGCCGCGCGATTCCCATGTATTGCTGGCGACGCTTGAGGTTAATCTCATCCACCAGAGCCTGCACTCCTGCGGTGTTCTTGACGACACCGAGATAACCGTCGCGACGCTCGCCAACCAAGCCCTGGGCCTTCGCGGTGTCGAGATTCAGCCCTTGTGCCGTGACCCCGACGGGGACCAACGCCATGGCGCCAAACATGAGAAACGCGACGAAAAGGCTACGCATCATGGTTTTCATGCTTACGAGCTCCCGGCTCAGAACAGGTCCGAGTTCTTCTTGAACAGGTTCTCAACGTCCTTCTCGACCTTTACACGGACCTCATGCTCGATCTTGACGTTGAGGTTGATGACAATGGGTTTGTCTGGCGCCTCGACCTTGACGCTGGGCGAACAGGCGACCAGTGTCAGCAAGGCAACAGGACCGACAATATTTAACAGCCGAAATGGCAACGGGGTCATGGAACGAACTCCTTTTCTACGCTCCGATGTTGCGTTTCGGCCTCCCGGAATTACCCTCTTTACCCCCCACCGGTTATGCGCCGGCGGATATTCTCGGGCAAATCCTTAATCACGCTACCGCTTTGGACGAGATCCCTCAAGTCACCTTGCAAATCTACGTTCAATTCAATGCGCTTACCGTCATAAACGGCGGGGTTGTTCCCGGCCAGCGCGACGCGTGCCCTGATCTCACCGGACAGCGGCCCGTCGAATGTGAATTCGAGCCGAGAATAGCGAAAATCATTGAGTGCCTTGGCCAGTATCTCTCCGGAGTTACCGCCCTGGGCGAGGACGGCGCCGGCTTCCGCCGATCGGTAGCGGACGGTGCCACCGCCCGTGCTTGCAACGCGCGCGCCGCGAATTGCCGGTCCATCTTTTTCCATACGGAGCGGGATCGATCCGGAAAGCCGGCCGCCGCCCTGCAGCCCGGCAATGTCAGCGAGTTTCAACAGCTCGGCCGTATCGATGCCATCGACACCGAAAGTGATGTCAGGAACGGCACCATCGAAACCGACCGTCACATTTGCGGCGCCGATGCGACCGCCGGCGAATGGCCACTGCGCCGAAATCACTTTGATGGCATCGTCTCCATCCATGGCGTAAACGATCTCGCCACCGACAAGCGGTATCCCGGCGTCCAGGAAACCAATCCGCAAGGTCTGCTCTTTGTCAGTTTTTAGCGCCAGAATATCAGAAAATCGTAATTCACCCTCAATTCCGGCAAACTGTGCCTGCGACATTCCCGCGGCTAGGTCTTTGACGGCCAAACGGCCGCTGGATGTGATGCCACGGGCGCTCCAGGCGAACTGACCATCGGCCTCCACTCGGCCAGCAACGTCTGTCAACACACCGGCGGCAAGTGGCGTCAACTTATTAATGCTGAACCCCGTCGGCGCCAGCGTCACCGGCGGCAGTACGAACATCGCCTCGCCGCGCCCATGCGCCAAGTCATGCGTGCCCTTCACGGAGAGCACCACGTCAGGGGCCAACTTCGCCGCCAATTCGAACTTCGCCCCCTGTCCCGCCAGCGAACCGGTACCGGAAAATCCAAGCGGCAGGAACAGTTTCTGCCGACGGCGATCGGTGATGTTAAGGCCGTTGAGCCGTGCAGCAGCCCGCGTACCCTTCTTCCCAGCGTCGAATTCGACATACAGCTCGAGCCCGCTGGCGCCGATCAGCAGATCATCGGCGATGATCTCGCCGCCGCCAGCTTCGACCTTGCCGCGCCAACCGCGACCGTCAAGGCCGCCCCAAACCGCCACGGAAACCCGAGGTGTGGTGCCATGCCATGCGGCGGTCGCCGTGGAACGGGTTCCAGCTGGGGCGCCGGAAAAAGCGCTTGAAGTCAGGCTGAAACGCAGTTCCGCCATCGGTCCGCCATCGGCAGCCAAATCAACTCGTGCCGCGACCCCGCCGCCCACGGACGGGGGGCATACCTGCATCGGTCCGGGACTCAACGCCACGCCCGCGAGCAATAAGCGTTTCAGTTTCAGCCCGGCGCAGGCCTGTGGCCGGAACGTGTAAAGATCACCCCGTTGGCTAAGATCGCCCGCGAAATCAATGCGCATGGCATCGACGCCAATATCGCCTGGCATCGTGCCGGAAAGCGCGAGACGGCCCTTGAGGCTACCGTCGAACCCTCCCGAGGCGCTACTGATCGCAAGGGTCGCACCGCTCAGCGCGAGGTCAAGGTTACCATATCGCTGACGGACCGCATCGATCACAACCTCCGCCGTTTCAAGGATGGCCTGGCCGGCGGCATCAAGCGTCACCCGAGCATCAACGTGGCCCGAAACCGTCGGCAGACCATCGGGGCGTGCTTGAAACCCCACACCGATCACATAGGCGTCGCCAAGGGTCGGCCCCATGACAAGCGCCGGCTGTTTGTCATCACGCGATCGCAGCGTGACGGCATGGCGACGCCGGCTGGGCATGGTCACATCAACCGAAAGGGCCGCGGGGATCCCCACGGCGAGTTTGCCATCGGCTACCGTGATCTCGATGGCGCCTGCGAGCGACATATCGGTGGCCGTCTCGGGCACAGAAACATCAAGGAAAGCCGCGTCGAAACGCCCGCGCAGCCGTGCATCGGGCGCCAATTGCGCACCGGACGCCATCGCGCTTATGGCCCTAAACGAGGACAGGTTGCCCACCAGCCGAAACCCGCCCTGGCCCGACATGCCGACCGGCAAATTTCCCTTTATACCGGTGCTCGCGGCCTCGCCGGCAATGCGAATTTCGGCCTCGGGGCGGCGCAGGTCATCGGCCTCGATGTCGAGCCGCACGACAGCACCCGTTTCGCGTTCACCTTCCAAATCTAGATGGCCATCGAGACGACCATCCTTGAGTGAAGCATCAAGGCGCACGTCTCCGAGCGGCGCGCCCTGAACCGCGAGTGATGTAACACGACCCTCTGCTTGCAACGTCCCAGCGGCCAAATTCGGCCCAACGAACCGGAATTGCGCCGAAGCCCCGGCGAACGACAACGCCGGCGCCCAGCTTTCCGCCTTGTGGACTTGGAACGCGGCGTTCACCGCGCCGCCAAGTACGGCCAAGTCAAGATCGCCACTTAGGGTCGCCTGGTCATGGGCAGCCCCCAATTTCGCCGTGATGATGGTTCCCAGGTTCTCGGTCAATGTGACATCGCCATTGGCCGTCAGTGCCAGCGGTCCCACGGGTGTTTCCAAGGAAACGCGAGCTTCCGTAAGTAAAATTTTTCCAATCAGATTGACGGTGAAACTGCCGCCACCGCCGCTCTCACCTGTCTGACCTCCCGCCAACAGGGCATCGATCGGACCCAATGAAACGCCGTCTGCTGTTAATCGCGCCGCAAGCCGTAACCCCTCGACCTCGGCACCGTCCAGACGTCCGCTCAGCAGACGGCGAGGCTGAAAATGGATAACCGTGCGACTCGCCGAAATATCACCTTTTCCATCAAGTCGGATCGCACCGAAATGCACGGCGTCGAGGCCGATACGGTCAACGGTGACGGAAGCATGTTCAAAGCCACGTGCTGCCAGGGCTCCTTCGAACATCGCCCCAGCGATGTCGGTCAGGCGCCACAACATGAAGCCGCCGACCACAAGCGCCGCCAACAGCAGCGCTGCCGTCGACGCGAGAAATATGCGGAGGAATCGCGACATATGGGAAGCAGAACCCGGCAGGTGACGTGTCCGTGAATGGTCGGCTTTCACTCGCGAGGGGTCAACCCCGCACGCCGGATGTCAGATGCCCTGATTGGCCTCATTCGATGCAGGCGTTATAAGGTTGGACACCATGAACGAGCAGACCGATCAAACGTCAAGAAACAGCCTCGCGCGTCGGGTGCTCGACTTTTGGTTCGGCGCACCGGATTCCGTTGAGCACGGAATGAAACGGCTCGTCTGGTTTCAAACCGATGCGAATTTTGACTCGAGCATTCGTGAACAATTTTCCGACGACCTCGCCGCTGCTGGTCGTGGCGCCCACGACAATCTCGTGACTTCACCCGAAGGCGCTTTGGCCCTGGTCATCATGCTCGACCAGTTCCCGCGCAACCTTTATCGCGGCGATGCCAGGAGCTTTGCCTACGACGCCAAGGCCCGAGGGATCGCTGATGCCGCTATTGCGCGGGGGTTCGACAAGGCACTCACCGAAATTCAACGGCAATTTTTATACCTGCCGTTTGAGCATTCCGAAAATTTGGCCGACCAGGAGCGATCCGTGGCTCTATTCACCACGCTGGACAGTGGCGACGACACGCTGCAATGGGCCGAGCGCCACCGCGAGGTCATCCGGCGTTTCGGCCGATTTCCGCACCGTAATGCGGTGCTCGGACGCGCCACGACTGCCGACGAACAGGCTTTCCTCGACGCCAACCCAAAAGGGTTCTAGCGGGCTTGTCATCGAAGTTCGCGAAATCTTGTTTTTGCGATCGGCCCCTCCAATACCTATATTGCGTGTGGGAGGTTGCGCGTTCTAAACATTTCACGGTTTTTCCGAGGAACCGCCGCCATGAAAAAGTACCTTTTACTGCTAATGCCGTTCGCGCTCGCCGGTTGTGTCGCCACCGGCATGCAATTCACGCAACCCGGCGATTCGGGCCTTCGAGGACTGCGACAGGCCGACGACGGAACGGCGCGCGTTGTCGTCTCGGGTTCCGCGCTAGCCGGCGCCAAACCCGTTCGTGTCCAATTCGAGGACCCGTGGGAATTTGAAGAATATGCCCTGTTTCCCGGTACCGATGGCAGCCAGACCGAGGTCATCTATATTGCCGCGCGACATGGCACCAACAACCACGTCGCACTCGAATACGGTCGTTTGATCAGTGATACGGTCGCCGGTTGGAACATAAGCCAGCGGCAAAAGATCGATTGGCAACCGTCGCAGTGGTTTTCCACGCGTTGGGGCGGCGCCTGGGCGCAACCATATCGACTGCGCCAAGCCAATCGGTCCTGCGTCGGTTTTTCCGCCGGTTGGGATGACATGCAGGACGATCCACAAATTAGACCATCGAAGGCCATTTTCGGCTACCACTGTGCCACACCTGGCAAGACACTGCCCTTCGCCGATGCCGTCGCCGCCGTTCAAGCGGTTGGAATCCGGGGAATCACGGAAAGCATCCCCGTTGCATCCGCATATGATCTAGGTGCCGCCGGAAAAACACGACCACCGTTAGCCCGTGAAAAGGCCATTGAACTCGCCGTCATCGCGCAGAACGGCAGTCCGGGCCAACCATCTGGCCACCCCGGATTTCCATTTCTATTGTCGGAGATCTATCATGTCGGCGGTGGTGACGATGCAGGCTTTGAGTGAATTTCTAGCGATCTAGGCGAATGGTGATGGTCCCGCCTTCCGCCCGAACATCGAATGCCGCAGCATCAAAAGACGGCGGCCCCAGGAATACCGTTGCATTGTTTGAGAAGCCGTAACGTTCCAATGGAATGCCGAAGATGCCTTGATTGAAGGCGTCGTTGCCATCTTCATCGTGATAGACAGCGACCGCATGGCGCCCGATATTGAGGCCCCGAAACGTCCAGATCGCGACGGCGGTCTCGTCTGCCGTGGAGATTGGCGCCTCAACCTCGATGTGCATTCCGTCACTTTTCGGGAAATCAGCCGGTTTATCGTAAAGCGCGATATGGACGTCCCCATTGGCGCTCGCCAGACCTTCGACCCGCACGACGAGGTCGGCCGCCGACGCTACGATGGGCGACAACACCAACGCCGCCGCGAACAACCAACGATGCATCGACGTCAAACCTGAATGTTTAAATAAAATCCGCGCGGCACGTCGCCTTCGGGTTCGCCGACCTGATTGATCAGTTGATCCAGGCGCTGCACGCCCCGGCGTTCTTCCTCGCTCTGGCCCTGTTCCAACACCCGCGCCCGTGCCTGCACTTCGCGCACGGCTTCGGACTGATAAACCTTGGGTCGGGCGGTTACCGCGCCGACCGGCAAGTTGTTGTTGGAAATACCGTCGGTCATGGCGCCGACGATAACCGGCAATGGTTAACGGAATCTGAACGAAGCCCATCACGTGCTACCCATCGTGAACTTTCATGAGGGGAAACCGCGTGGGATCGACGCGCGCGCTTTCAAGTGCCCAACGCACGCTCGGAAACGCCAAATCCGCCCACGGCATGTCGTCCCAATCAATCAAGGCCGTTTCCAGACTTTCCGGTCCCGCATCGTGATCGGCGCTGGTCATCCGGCCGGCGTGGATGACGTGGATCTGGCTGATACGCGGCACTTGATAAATGCCGATCAAACCGGTCACTTCGATCGTCGCGCGCGCTTCTTCCCAGGTTTCGCGCACCGCGCCCTCGGCCATCGTCTCGCGCTCTTCTAGAAAACCCGACGGAATAGTCCACCAGCCGACGCGCGGCTCGATTGCGCGCCGACACATCAGGACCTGGCCTTCCCAAAGGCTGACGGCACCGCTGATGACCCGTGGATTGTGATAATCGATGAAGCCACAATCCAAGCACACCAACCGCTCTCGGTCATCACCGACGGGGACTTGGCGAACTGTCGGACCGGGCCGGCGCGCTGGCGGCGTGGGGGGATGATCGGTCATTGCGGAGTTATGATCGCGATATGGAGCGCTAACAAGAACAGGGTGAGATCGATCAGGCAACCACATCAACGACGCGACCGCGGCCACCGGTGGCCGACGATCGTACGTCCGGGTTGTCGCTCCGGGATTCTTCCGCCGCTTCGATCAATTGTTCCGCCGACTGCTGTTCGCGCTCAATGGTTGAACGCAGACGTTCATAAGCGGCCGTGCTGATCGATGCCTGAACACTCTTGACCATTTGGGCTGCCCCTCCCTCGGACGGCCTTCAAAGTGGCACTTCAACCTAAAAAATAAGCCTTCCGGGCGCCGGGTGCAAATCGCGGCTGCGATAGTGCGCGCAAGGTGTTATAAAATCGATGCTTTCCAATGCCATGCTCATTCGAATACGGCATGCGTCGCGAAAGACTAGGCAGCCCGGCAGCGGGCAAGGATCAAAGGCCGATATTCGATGGCGGACAACTCACAGAATGGACACCAGTTCCTGAATCTCCGGGCGGCGGATTATTCCGATCGTACCTTTCTGGGCGGCATGCGGCTGTCTTCGCGTTCCGGCCTATTCTTCCTCATCTGCCTGATTGCCGCCGCCGGCTTTACCGCCCTCTATTGGCATGTCGACCGCGAGGTCACGAGAGCGCTTGACGGTTGGAAAGCAGCCCACGAGATGACCAACCTGGTCGGACGGGTGGACAAGGGTCTGGCGCGCCTGCGCGGGCACGAGAAGCAATTTCTGCTGTCCAAGGACCCAGCGATCGCGGACGCCTTCGCCAGTGACTTTAGCGACATCGGATTGGCACTGGATCGACTGTTCGAACTGCCAAATGCCGGCGCGGCCCAGAAACACGCCGCCACCATCCGTGACGGCCTCGCCGAATACGACGAACAGTTCCGCGCACGGATCGACGCCGAGCGGGCTCTGGGCATTTCCGATGAAAGCGGGGTCGCCGGCCGTCTTAAAAACACCACGACCAATCTCAAGAAACATTTTTCGGATGCTGGCTTCGACAATCTCGCCGATCAGGTCGAACGCATCATTCAACAGGGCCAGGAAACCCTATTCTCCGGCGTCAAACGCGGTGTCGACGAATTACGCAAACGTTATCAGACGCTCAGCGCCTTCGTTGCCTCCGCGGGCCTGAAGCCATTGCCGCGCAAGGCCATCGATGACCTGCTGAAAGCGCACGAAACCGATATGCTGGCGATGATTAACGCTCGCTTCGAACTCACTGCGGAAACGGGCCGATTCGATGAATTGACCGAATACGTGGCCCCCAGCATGGAAGCGTTGGCCGGCGTCGCTGATGTCGGCGGCGTCGAGGCTTCGGCGGCGGTCGACAAGGCACGCCTATTCGCCCGCTATACGATCGTCGGCGGCAGCGCCGCCATACTATTGTGGCTGATCATGTTCGGCCTGATGATCATTCGTTCATTCACCAGTCCGGCGCGCGAACTGGCGGCCGCGGCGACACAACTGGCCAGCGGCGCGCGCGCCACCAACATACCGGCGCGCGGCAATACCGACTCTTTCGGCGTCATCGCCCGCGCCCTTGACGCCTGGATTGATTCACTCGTCGACGTGGACCATCTGCGCCAGGAACTGGACCGAACACGGACCCGGCTGGAACAAAGTCTGGCCGAGGCCGAAGCGGCCGCGGAACGTGCCGCGCACCCAACGGAAGGCGTGATTCGCCCACCGGTCACCCTGCGGCGACGCGGTGGCGGCGACGACATCACGCCCAATGAGGCTCCCGCCGAGGCCGCATCCAGTGGAAACGTCGCCGCCGAGGAACGGGCATTCAGCCGCTATGCCAGCCTCGACGCCGTACTATCCGGAGAAACCGTCGACCCCGGCGGCCGCGTGCCACGGCGGGGAACGGGCCCAATCGCCACTGTCAGTCAGCAACTGCAACACTTCAGTCAGTATGTCTCCGCCGCCGCCAACGATGTTGAACGCACGGAAACCCTGATTAAGGGCCTCGACGATGCCAACCGGCAGCTCGACACCATGGCCGACATGGTCGCCGACATGCGCGACCAGACCAATATGCTGGCCTTCAGGTCTCCACCGCTTCGCGACCAGGGTCGCGATCTCAAGGCGGCGCGCGGCGAAGAAAACTTGATCATGTTGTCAGCCGAAAAAGGCGGTGAGCGCGGCGATCGGGGAGATGACGCAGACGGCCAAACAGCGGCGCGGCTCGACGCCATGCGCCAATCCGTCAACCGCATCGAACGCACCGTGGAAGCGGTGCGCGTATCGCTGGATGGAGTCACCGGTATCGCCCAGGACATCGCATCGACGGCATCCAGCCAGGCCCTGGACGCGACCAACAAGCTGCTGGCGCAGTCCACTTATCTACAGAATATGCTCGACGACATCATCGCCAAGGTGAAACCGGCCGAGCCGGGCCGCCTCGCCGCCCCCGAACGGGACGGTGATTTGTCGCCCCCGGATCGGCGCGAGCCGGACTGGAAGGCGTAACACGCGATCAAGTGGCGTCTTCGAGGGCCTTCACTCCAGGCAGCGTCTTTCCCTCGATCCATTCCAGGAAGGCGCCGCCAGCGGTCGAGACATAGGAAAAATCATCGCTCGCGCCAGCGTTTTCGAGCGCCGCCACGGTATCACCGCCGCCGGCGACGGTGAGAAGTGCTCCAGCACGGGTCAGTCTCGCCGCTTCCTGTGCGACGGCGTTCGTCGCGGCGTCGAAAGGCTTGACCTCGAAGGCGCCGAGCGGGCCGTTCCACAATAACGTCTTCACGGCCGCCAGACGCTGTTTCAAATCGGTAATCGTCGCCGGCCCAACATCCAACATCATCAATTGCAGCGGAATGGCCGCGACCGGCACGGTGGTGGTATCCGCCCCTTCGGCGAAGGCTTCTGCGCAGACAGCGTCGACGGGCAACACCACCGCGCACCCGGCGGCCTCGGCGCGGGCCAAGATATCGCGCGCCAAAGCCGCCATGTCGTGCTCGCACAACGACTTACCGACATCGATGCCCTGGGCATGCAAAAACGTATTGGCCATACCGCCGCCTATGATCACCAAATCCATGCGATCGATTAGGTGGCCCAGCACGTCCATCTTGGACGACACCTTGGCACCCCCGACGACGGCTGCAACCGGATGATTCGGTGTTTCGAGCGCGCGCTCCAGCGCCTCCAATTCGGCCTGCATCAGACGGCCGGCGACGGCAGGCAAGCGACGGGCCACGGCCTCGGTCGAGGCATGGGCGCGGTGGGCGCAGGAAAAAGCGTCATTGACGTAAATATCCGCCAGAGATGCCAGCCGATCCGCGAAGGCTTCGTCGTTTTCGGTTTCCGCGGCGTGAAAGCGAAGGTTTTCCAGCATCGCCACGTCGCCGGGTTCCAACGGCGCGATCGTCGCCGCCGCCGCCGGCCCAACACAATCATCGGCGAAGGCGACGGGAACGCCGAGCAGGCGCGCCGTTTCATCAGCCACAGGGCGAAGTGACATCTCCGCCACGACCCGCCCCTTGGGACGACCAAAATGCGACATGATGATCACCCGGGCACCCTTGTCGCGCAACTCACGCAACGTCGGCAGCGTGCGTTCGATGCGGACGGCGCTGGTTACGCGGCCATCCTGCATGGGCACGTTAAGATCGGCGCGGACAAGCACCCGCTTTCCGGCGACGTCGATGTCGTCGAGGGTCTTGAACTGGGGCATCAAGGGTACTCCGCAATGGCAAGGATGGGGCGGCTGTCCGGGCAGCGTTATAACCGCTTCATACGGGCTTCGCCAGATTTCCAGCAGGCCATGCGGTAATGGCTATTCGAGTGCCTTTGCCCGGGCCTGGGCATCCTTGGCTTTCTGGGCCTCACCCAGGACTTCATAGGCCCGGGCGAGCCGGAGCCAGCCATCACGATCATTGGGGTTATCTTCCAGACGGTCGGCAAGACGTTGCACCATGGAGCGAATCATCGCCTGTTGATCGTCGCTCGACATTCCGGCGACCGATTGCATTTGTTCCTGGCTCAACGCTGGCGCACCAACACCTGCTCCGACTTGCTCCGCGCCGGTCGACCTTGCCGAAGGAACCGCCGGGCCAGCAATACGGTCCGCGACGAGCCGTTGAGCGCCTTCCGATGGATGAACTTCCGCAGCATCGAACCCGCCGTCCCGAGCGGCCTTGGCAATCTGCTGACGTACCGCCTGTAGGAAGGGAGCGTCCGAGTCCGAGATCGCGATCAGATCGGTCCACATTTCCACGGCGCCCCGGTAGTTACCGCCCATGGCCCGGTCGAGTCCAAGATAGTACCAGGGCTTGGGCAGCGCCGGTTCAGCCTGAAAAGCGGCAACGAAATCGGCATGGATCGCCGGTGTGAAGGAACCGCCGCCCGCCATTAGGCGTGCTTCGGCATGATCGGCGAGTAGCGCCGGATGACGGTCCGACAGCACCACCGCGCGGCCATAGGCATCGGCCGCCTTATCGAACTGTTTCATCTCGATCAGAGTTCGCGCCAAGAGAACCCAACCGTCCAGATCGTCAGGGTTTCTCGTTAGGCGGGCGGACAGACGTTCGACCATCTCGCCGAGGCCACCGGTGGTGCTGGGTGCCGTATGCGCGACGGCACCGCCGCCGGTATCCGTTCTTGCCGCGAACGGCCGGTCCGGGAGGTGCGGCGCGCCGAGTTGGAGATAGACCGCCAACGCGGCCACGGGGAGACCGATACCGACCACGACCGCCGTGGCACGGCCACCGACGGCGCGGCCGGCGGCCTCGGCGGATTTACCCTCATGGGCAGCCGTCAGCAGACGTCGCTCGATCTCGGTTCGCGCGGCAGTGTATTCGGCGTCACCAATCATGCCGCTATCATGATCGCGGGCCAATTCCGCCAGCTGGTCCTTGAACACGGCGATATCGAAATCGGCGCGGCTCAACCCGTCGTCGGCGCGATGAACCAGCAACGGCCGCACCATCAAACCGATGACCACGATGGTCATGACACCGATGACGATCCAGAAAACAGTCATGTCCTGTCCCCGTTCGTGCCTTCGCCGTCCTCAAGCAGTTTGTTCAAACGAGCACGCTCGTCGTCACTCAAGGGCGTAACCCCGACGGGCGTGACGGCGCCGCGCCGACGTCGAAAAAATAGCGCGATGGCGGCAAGCCCCGCTGCGCCAATCAATGCCGGTCCCAACCACAGCACCAGTGTCGCGCCCTTGAACGGTGGCTTCAGCAGTACAAAATCGCCGTAGCGCGCAACCACGTAATCAATGATCTCGCTGTCGCTGTCGCCGGCTGTCAAACGTTCACGTACGACGACCCGCAAATCCTTGGCCAAGTCGGCATCGGAATCATCGATGGACTGGTTCTGACACACCAGACAGCGCAGACCTTTGGAAATCTCACGAGCCCGTAGTTCCAGCAATGGGTCGGCGAGCATCTCATCCGGGTTGACGGCATGCGCGGGCGCGGGATTGCCAATCACCAAGGTGATCAGGGCCAACGTCATGAGCAGTACCCTCATTTCGCCAGTTCCTTGATCAGGGGCAGAAATTTTTCCCGCAGATCGTCTCGGGTGATCGGGCCGACGTGTTTCATCCGGATGCGGCCAGCCTTGTCGACGATGAAGGTTTCCGGCACGCCGTAGACGCCCCAGTGAAAACCCGCGCGCCCATCGACATCGGCACCGACGGCCGTGTAGTTGTCGCCCAATTGCGCCAACCAGCGGTTGGCGTCTGCCGGCTGGTCCTTGTAATTCAGGCCGTAGACGCGAGCCACCTTCATGTCAGCGAGTTCGTTAATCAGCGGATGTTCCGCCCGGCACGGCACACACCAGGACGCGAACACGTTGACCACCGAAACGTCGCCGCGGAGATCCGCCGCGCCGAAGCCGTCGCCTCGCCCTCCGACGATCGGCGGCAGTTTGAATTCTGGCACCGGCTTGTCGATCAAAGCCGAGGGAATGATCTTGGGATCCCTGGTCAGGCCGACGGCAAAGTAAATCGCCAGCACGCCGAAAACGGCAAGCGGCAGCATGAAAAGGACGCGACTTCGGGCCATCTCAGGCACCCGCGGTGGCCAGCGGCGCTACACCACGACGCGTGCCTTTGGGGACGCCGACCCGGTGGCGTCGGTCCGACAGGCTAATCAAGCCGCCCATCACCATGATCATGACGCCGACCCACATCCATGCCACCAATGGATTGAAATAGACCCGCGTGACAAAGCCACCGCTCGAGCCCTCCGGATCGCCGATGACGACGTAAAGGTCGCCCCAGAACGTCGTCAGGATGGCCGCCTCGGTCGTCGGCTGTCCGGAAACGGCATAAATACGTTTCTCGGGCTCCAAATTGGCCACGGCGTCGCCGTCCCGGGTCACGGAAAATCTGCCCCGGGTCGCCTGATAGTTGGGACCGGGCGCTTGCTTGGCGCCCTCGAAGGTCAACACGTAACCGGCGACCTCGATGGTTTCACCGGGAGCCATGACGCGCACGTGCTCCTGTTTCCATATTCCGACGCCGGTCATACCGGCGACGGCAACGGCGAGGCCAAAATGGCCGATTGTCATACCCCAGCTGGCGCGTGGCAGACGGCCGAGCCGGCGCAAGAATTGGCCAAGGGAACGTTCACCGCCCGCACGACGCAGACCGGCCCGCTCGGCGAGTTCCACCAAGGTGCCGACGGCAAGCCAAGTCGCGAGGCCAATGCCGGCGGCCCCCAGCAGCGCCCCCTCGCCCATCAGCCACCAGACGACCGCGGTAACGGTAACGAAGGCCGCCAGCGCGGCACCGAGACGCCCCAGCGCCTGTCCCAGGTCGGCACGCTTCCACGTCAACAGCGGTCCGATCGCCATGGCGGCGATCATCGGCACCATCAGCGGGATGAACACGGCATTGAAGAACGGCGGACCAACAGAAACCTTGCCGCCACCAATGGCATCAAGCAACAGCGGATAGAGTGTGCCAAGCAGGACCGCAGCCGCGGCCGTCGCCATTACCAGATTGTTAAACAACAATGCCCCTTCGCGGCTGATTGGTTGAAACAGACCAGTCGAAGTCAGTTGCGGTCCGCGCCAGGCAAACAACGCCAGAGACCCGCCGATGACCACGACTAGAAGTGCCAGGATAAATACGCCCCGCGTCGGATCGGTGGCAAATGCATGTACCGAGGTCAACACGCCCGAGCGCACCAGGAAGGTTCCAAGCAGCGACAGCGAGAAGGTGATGATGGCGAGCAGCACCGTCCATCCCTTCAGCGTGTCCCGTTTTTCAACCACGGTCGCCGAATGCAGCAACGCGGTACCGGCGAGCCAGGGCATGAAGCTGGCGTTCTCGACCGGGTCCCAGAACCACCAGCCGCCCCAACCGAGTTCGTAGTAGGCCCACCAGGAACCCAATGCGATCCCAGCGGTGAGAAAACACCAGGCGGCCAGTGTCCACGGCCGAACCCAGCGCGCCCAGGCAGCATCGACCCGGCCTTCAATCAACGCCGCGATGGCGAAGGAAAACGCCATCGAAAACCCGACATAGCCGAGGTAGAGCATCGGCGGATGGAAAGCCAACCCAGGGTCCTGCAGCAAGGGATTTAAATCCCGGCCATTGATTGGCGCCGGATCGAGGCGTTCGAACGGGTTCGAGGTTAGCAGCATGAACAGATAGAAACCGACGGCGATCATCGCCTGGACGCTCAATACCCGGGCGCGCAGGCTGGGCGGCAGGTTGCCGCCGATTACCGCTACCGCTGAACCGAAAATCGACAGAATCAACACCCACAGCAGCAGGGAGCCTTCGTGGTTACCCCATGTTCCGGCGATCTTGTAGAGCATCGGTTTTGCCGTGTGGGAATTAGCGGCAACGTTGAGCACCGAAAAGTCCGACGTCACATAAGCATGCATCAGGCATCCGAAGGACACCGCAACCATCAAGAACTGCGCGACCGCCGCTGGACGGGCCAGGGCGATCCAGGGTCGATACCCCCTGGCGGCCCCATAGAGTGGTAAGGTGGCCTGCACGATGGCGACGAATAGCGCCAGGATCAGCGCGAAATGGCCTATCTCGGCAATCATTGGGGCCTCTTCTCCTGTGCCTCGCCGTTTGCCTTCCATTGGCCCGATTTCTTTAGCGCATCGGCGACCTCCGGCGGCATGTAATTTTCATCATGTTTGGCCAGCACCTCGTCGGCACGGAAAAGACCGTCGATCAGGTGACCTTGAACCACCACCCCCTGCCCCTCGCGGAACAGATCGGGCAGGATACCCTTGAATGATACCGGAATGTTTTGAACCGTGTCGGTGATGCGAAATTTCGTTACCGCGTCACCGGCCTTTTCGACACTGCCGTTCTCCACCAGTCCGCCGAGGCGTAGCCGACGCTCGGGCCCCGGCTTCTGTTCCACCATGTCGGTGGGACTATAGAAAAAGACGATATTTTCCTCGAATGCCAACAACATCAAGCCGACGGCACCGGCGAGCAATACCATGGCGACAGCGACGAAAGTCAGGCGTTTGTGCTTGCGCTTCACGCTTTGGTCCCATCGTTCGTTACCTTACGCCCCGCCGTCTCGACCGTATCGAGACGGCGTTCCGCAGCTTTCATGAAGCGCCAGCTTGCCACCGCGAGCGCGGCCAAGACGATAGCGACGATGCCATAGCTGGCCCAGATGAAGCCCGCGTATTTTCCTAATTCAAAAAAGTCCGGCATCGGTTCTCCAATGGTCGTGGCACCCTGCTCTTGGGTCTCTGTTCGCACGTCGACCACATACAGATAGGGCTTCAATCCATGGGTCGCAACGTGATGAATATAGGGTAGAACCAAATCTGGCCCTGACCTAAGTCAATTCCGTTGTGGTGAAACGGCGCCATTCGACGTTGCCGTCAAAAATTTCCTGATAATCGTAACAGTTATTCGGATCGACGACGCACATGTGAAGTCCATTTTGGCTCGATCTCGGCCATTGACCTGGATCAATGTGCGGGTATTCCAAAACGTGTTTTTCTGTCCCAATGCAACACAAGACAGCGCACGAAATGGGGTACGACATGGGGGAAGGGCGACTATGAACCTCCAAGGCAGCACCGAAATTAGACGCGACGGATCGCTTGCGAGCCAATGCGATACATGTCCAGCAGATCCGTGCATGGTTTGTCGCGGTCTGCCTTCCATAGCGGCCCGCGAATTGAGCCTGTGGGCACGCTCGGCGGTCATCGACGCCGGCACCGAAATTCCGCTGAGCACGCGTGGCGAAGTTCTTGTGATCGTTTCGGGAATCGCCCGAGCCGAGATTCAATTGGATGCCGACCGTCGCCAAATCACCCGCTTTCGCTACGCTGGCGACGTTCTGCAGCCCGGTGTCGTCAATGGCATCAGCGAAATTTGCCGTACCATCGCGGTCACGCCATGCATTCTGTGTCGGATTCCCCGCGAGGCCATCGAAGACGTGGGCCAGCGCCACCCCAAGGTACGCGAGCGCCAGTTGCTGATCGCCACCTCGGAGGCCCAGAGTCTTGCACGCCATACCGCCGTGGTCGGCCGACTGACTGCAATGGAACGGCTTGCTACTTTTCTATTGGAACTGTCGACGCGCACCGGACGCGAAAGAAGCGACGGCGCCATCACCTTCCGCCTGCCGATGACCCGCGAGGACATCGCCGATCATCTCGGACTCAACGTGGAAACCGTTAGCCGCAATCTGACCCGCATGAAGAAGGAAGGATTGCTGGAACTGCCAAAACCGAGCAGCGGCATCATCAGTAGCCTACACGACCTGCGCGCGTGGGTGCCGTTCGCGGACTAAACCGGCACGGCTATTGCCGGCCAATCCTGGATGAAGTACTGGTCATTTGACGCTCACGGCGCCGGCCTGACGCGATCGACGATGGCTTGGTCGACCGTTCCTTGATCATACATTATCGAACTTGGAACCCAAAACTTGACCCGCAAGCTACTGTTCTTTCCGCCTGTCCTTCTCGGTATTGCGATTCTCGCATACGTCGTGGCACAGAAATCCGCGCCCCAAACAGCCACGCCCACCGAACAGGCCCGTCACGTACGCACCATCACCGTCGAGCCCATGGCCTTTGTGCCGCGGATCACCTGATCCGGTTCTGTGGTGCCGGCGAAAGATTGGGTGGCGACGGCACAGGTCGCGGGCGAGGTCGAATACGTCCATCCGGACCTCAAAAAAGGCGCCTTATTAAAGGCCGGTACCGAAATTATCCGAATCTCGACGGCCGACTACGAACTTGCCATCGCCAAGGCGGAAGCCGATCTGCGGGCGAATGAGGCACGCATCACGGAAATCGCCGTCAGCGAAAAGAATACCCGCCAAATTCTGGCCATCGAGAAGCGTCGCCTGGAATTGCAGGTAACCGAGTTGGAACGCCAGCGCGCCCTACTCAAACGCGGAACGGTGTCACAGACGGCTTTTGACCAAGCCATGCGTGACACCCTTGACCAGCGCAAGGAAGTACAAACTCTTGAGAACAACTTGCGTTTGCTGCCGACGCAGCGAACCGTCGAAACTGAACAACTGGCGGTATTTAAGGCCGCGTTCGAGTCGGCCAAGCTGAACCTTATCCGCACCGGCATCCGCCTACCCTTCGACGTGCGTGTCGCCGCGGTCGACGTGGAAGTGGGCCGGTACGCTCAGGTCGGTCAATCGCTGGCCACCGCAGACGGAGTCGCCGTGGCCGAGGTTGAGGCGCAGATGCCGATCGTCCAGTTCCGCAACATGGCGGGCGCGGTCATCGGCGGCATTGTACCCCAAGGGATGAGTCCCGGTATCAACGCCGGCACCATTCCAGACCTGGTAAAACGCATGGGTTTTGCCGTCACCGTTCGGCTCAATGACGGGGGACAGGGGGTCGAGTGGCCGGCCCGTTTTGCCCGTATCAGCGACACAATCGACCCCAAGACCCGCACGCTCGGCATCATCGCCGCTGTCGATGGTCCATACACCCAGGCCGTTCCCGGCCGCAAGCCGCCCCTCGCCAAGGGGCTGTTCGTCGAGGTTGAACTGCGCGCGCGGGCGCAATCGGATCAGCTTGTCGTGCCCCGGTCGGCGCTCGGTGATGGCACCCTATTGATCGCCAACAACGAGAACCGGCTAGAAATTCGACCGGTCACCGTCACGCTGCGCCAGGGTGATCTTGTGAGCATCTCCGAGGGTCTGAAACCCGGCGAGCGGGTCGTGGTATCGGATGTGAGCCCCGCCATTCCGGGCATGCTGCTCAACACAACCCCTGACACCAAACTGATGGAAACCATCCGACGGGCGGCCGCACACGAGGGACCGCGCCTTTGATTCGTTACTTTGCCGGCCACCCGACTCTCGCCAATCTGCTGATGATCGGCTTCATGGTGGCCGGACTCGCGGCCTGGCCGACCCTGCAGCGCGAAACCTTTCCCCGCATCGAGCCGCGCAAGGTCGAGGTGCGTGTGGTTTACCCGGGCGCCCGCCCAGAGGATATAGAGGAAGGCATCTGCGAGCGTATCGAGGATGCCGTCGACGCCGTCACCAACCTCAACGAAATCACCTGCGAGGCGCGCGAAGGCGTCGCCATCGCCGTCGCCGAACTCCGCGAAGGGGCCGAGTTTGATCGCTTCACCGCCGACGTGCGAACCGAGGTCGAGGCAATCGATGATTTCCCCGATCTCGCCGAGAAACCGGTGATCCGCCAGCTCGGGCGCACCGATTTCGTTGCCTCAATCGCGGTCATCGGCCCGTCGTCGAAACCCGACCTCAAAGCTCTGGCCGAGGAACTCAAGGACCGTATGCTACGCTGGGGCGGCATACCCAAAGTCGAAATCAAGGGCTTCTCCGACCATCAGCTGCGCATCGAACTCGGCGATGCAACATTGCGCCAGTTCGGTCTTGGTGTTGCGGACATCGCGGAAGCCGTTCAGCGCCAAAGCGTCGATTTGCCGTCTGGCAGCATTCAAGCGTTCGACGGCGAATTGCTGGTTCGCTTCGCTGACGAACGAAAGCGGGTCGACGCGTTCCGTGATTTGGTGGTGGTATCAAGTCCCGGTGGCGGCCAGATTCGCCTTGGCGACATTTCCACGATTACCGATCGCTTCGATCTGGACGAGGAGAAGGTCCTGTTGAACGGTCGACCGGCGGCCGTGCTCGATATTACCAAGACAGAGAACGAGGATACGCTGGACGTCATCGATCGGGTCGAGGCTTTCCTGGTGGCGGCCCGTGCGACGGCACCGCCCGGCGTTGAGATGGTCGTTACCAAGGATATTTCCTCGATCGTTCGCGACCGTTTACAGCTCTTGCTGATCAATGGCGGCCAGGGCCTGGCCCTCGTATTCCTGACACTTTGGTTGTTCTTTGGATTACGCTATTCGTTCTGGGTCGCCATGGGTTTGCCGATGTCGTTTCTCGGCGCCATCGCAGCGATGAGTGCCATCGGCTATTCCATCAACATGTTGACCATGGTCGGTTTACTGATTGTCATCGGCCTGTTGATGGATGACGCAATCGTCATTGCGGAAAACGTCGCCAGCCAACGAACCGCCGGCAAGTCACCCTTCGATGCCGCCGTCGATGGGACGCGACAGGTTATGCCAAGCGTCTTCGCCTCGTTCGTGACCACCACATGCGTATTCGGCTCGTTGGCATTTCTGGAAGGAGACATCGGACAGGTGCTGCGTGTGGTTCCGGTCGTCATGTTACTGGTGCTGGTGGTTTCGTTGATCGAGGCCTTCCTAATCTTGCCCAACCATCTACAACACGCGTTGGGACATGACGACAACTCGCCCGGATGGGTACAAACCCGTGTCGATGCCATTGTTTTCTGGCTATCGGAACGCGCCGTGGGTCCTATCGCCTCGTTCGCCGTGAATTGGCGTTACCTCACCGTCGGCACGGCGATTCTCATCCTGCTGTTGACGCTGAGCGCGGTCGCCGGTGGCGCGCTCAAGTTCGCCGCCTTCCCCGATCTAGACGGCAACACCATCGAAGCCCGCCTGCTGTTGCCGCAGGGAACGCCGCTGGCGCGCACGGAACAGACTGTCGACCAGATTCAGGCTGCCTTGCTGCGAGTAGACGCGAGCCTGTCACCTGAGCAACTTGGCGGGCAAAAGCTGGTCCGCAACGTCACCGTTGCCTTCAACCGCAATGACGACGCCCATGAATCCGGACCACACGTGGCCACCGTCATCGCTGACTTATTGAATTCGGAAACGCGGAACGTTCGTATCGATGATGTCATGGCACAGTGGCGCCAGGAAGTAGGCGATCTAGCGGACGTGGTCTTCGTCAAATTTACCGAGCCGACTGTGGGACCCGGTGGCATCGCCATCGACATTCGACTTTCCGGCCACGACCCAGCGCAACTGAAACAGGCATCGACTGAGCTGCAGGCGTGGCTTAGCCGGTACGAGGGCGTGCACAACATCACTGACGATCTGCGGCCGGGCAAACCGGAGGTTCGCGTGCGCCTGAAGGACGGCGCCTCGACGCTGGGGCTTGATGGCCGCGCCATCGCCGATCAGTTGCGCGCCGCGCTGCACGGCACAACGGTAAGCGAAATTCAATGGGCCGGTGAATCCTATGAGATCGACGTGCGTTTCAGGGCCGCCGATCGCGACAGTCTGGCGGATTTGGATAATTTTGTTATCGCCACCGCTGACGGAAAACTGGTGCCTCTGACAGCGGTCGCCGATTTGACCCGGGATCGAGGATATTCGCGCATCAACCGCGTCGACGGCCAACGCACTGTGACCGTGCAAGCTGACGTGGAATCCCGCGTCGCCAACGCCAACGAAGTGCTGGCCGAAACCAAGACAGCATTCCTGCCGACACTGGCCGAACGCTTTCCGGGTATCACCGTATCCTTCGAGGGGTCCGAGAAGGAAGCCGGGACGACACAAAAATCCATGGTCCGCGGGTTCCTGCTGGGCCTGATCGGGATCTATCTGCTGCTCAGCTTTCAGTTCAGGAGCTATGTGGAGCCCCTCGTGGTGATGGTCATCATCCCGTTCGCCTTCATCGGCGCCGTTGGCGGCCATTTGGTCATGGGGTTGGACTTCACCATGCCGAGCATTCTTGGCTTCGTCGCTCTGGCCGGCGTGGTGGTCAACGATTCGATTCTGCTCGTCAACTTTATCAAGCACTTCCATGGCGAAGCACGTAGTGTCGCCGAGGCCGCGCCGCGCGCCGCGCGCGCGCGCTTTCGCGCCATCCTATTGACCTCGCTGACGACCATCGTCGGCCTGCTGCCGATCCTATCCGAAACCAGCTTGCAAGCGCAGGTATTGATTCCGTTGGTGACCAGTCTCGCCTTCGGGCTCATGGCGTCGACGGTCCTGGTGCTGTTCGTGGTGCCGGCTTTCTATACGATCCTGGATGACTGGGGTCTGGCGAAATTGGACTAAGTCGGCCCCTGCATACCGAGCCGGTTCATGGCGCGAACGCGGATATCCAGCATCTCGCCGCGCATACGGACCAGCAGCAACCACACGTAAAGCGCCTTGAAGCCGATGGCCATCGCCAGCAATGGCCACAGCATATCCGGATGAATGGCCGGTCCATCGAGTTTCAACACGCTGGCCGGCTGGTGCAATGTGTTCCACCAGTCGACGGAGAATTTGATGATCGGCACATTGACCGCGCCGACCAGCGCCAGAACCGCCGCTGCCTTGGCGCCGCGTCCGGCATCATCAAACGCGCCCCGCAGCGCCATGTATCCGAGATAAAGGAAGAACAGGATCAGCACCGACGTCAGGCGCGCATCCCACACCCACCACGTGTTCCACATGGGCTTACCCCAGAGTGATCCGGTGACCAGCGCCAAGAAGGTAAAACAGGCGCCGATGGGCGCCGTCGCCTTGGCCGCCACATCGGCGACGGCGTGCTTCCAAATCAACGCCACGGCGCTCGCCACGGCCATCGCGGTATAGCAAAACAAGGCCATCCACGCCGCCGGCACATGCACGTACATGATTCGAACGCTGCCGCCCTGCTGATAGTCGTCGGGCGAGGCGAACAGGCCGAGATAGAGTCCAGCAGCGATGGCGATAATGGCAATGCCACCGGCCCAAGGCCGCAGAATGGCGGCGAGGCGAAGAAATCGTGTTGGGTTGGCGAATTTGTGCAGCATCGTCATGTGTCCGTTCTAGCGGCGTCTTATAGCGATGGAACTGACCTGAGTCACTTTTGCCAGGCTTTCTGCTAATCCATTGCCTGCCGCAACGCGGCGGCGGCGGCCCAAGGTGTTAGCGCCAGCGCACCGAGTAATAAGCCTCCCATGATCAGGTAGGCGCCGCGCG
>JAYOFM010000045.1:0-25791 GCA_038117225.1 Rhodospirillales bacterium | reverse complement strand
GACATCATTATTCGGCAAAAACCTAAACACGAAATTAATGGGTCCTGAGCCTAATTGGCGGAAAGAGGTATTCGGGAATAATGTGAATTTTATGAGAAATCTTTAAAAATAATGAGGTGAGGTCGATCGCGATCCCGTTGCTTTGGAGTTTCGCACTCTGGGGCCGGCAAACGGCGTCGAAAAAATCCCGACGGGATTTCTCAGTTTTCGGCGAACGGTGCACGTTTGAATGGCGCGAGTTCCTCGGCCGTGGCGACCAAGTCATCGAGACGCGGTGTTTCGGCGGCCGTGTGCAATGCGGGATGGCGATTGCGGAGATGCCCGATTCCGGCGACCACCGTGACGTCGGCCTGTGTCATCGCGTCGCCCATCATCCACGGGCCGCGCAAAGTCGTTTCGAGCCAAGTCAGCGCGCTTGCGATCTGCGTTTCGTGCCGTGCCACGGCGGCGGGGTCGATCTTGTCCGCCGCTCGCCGCCGCAACTCGCCGTTGAGGCCGACGGATTTCTCGCCAAGACCGAGCGCCACGGTGACGACACGAAGCACGTCGCGACGTTCGCGTCCGGCCGGTGGGGTCAACGCGGTTTCCGGCGCCACCCGCGTATCCAGATAATCGATGATCATTTGACTGTCGAACAGCAGTTCGCCGTCGTCGAGCCGCAGTGCCGGCGCCTTGCCCAACGGATTGATTGCCAGCATCGCTTCGGAATCGCGGAAAACCGACAGCGCCCGTCGTTCATAGGGTAGCCCGTAGTGCTCCAGGGTGACGGCAACGCGGCGTACGAACGGTGAGTCCATGAGGCCGTAGAGGATCATTCGGCGACATCCACTGCCACGGGCTCGGGAGCGGGTTCGGGCGTATTTTCTGCCGCGGGGGTATCGACCACGACTAGCCGTTTTCCGCGCACGGTCAGCGCGATTTCGCCGCGCCGCAGCCGCAGCGCGTCGTTACCGAAGGCTTCGCGGCGCCAGCCTGTGAGGGCCTGTACATTGGCTTTTTCGCCGAGCCCGGCGATGCGATCCACGTCGTCGGAATTGGCGATCAGACGGGATGCCACCTCGGCGTCCTCGGCGCGCATCTTCAATAGTACCTTCATCAGATCGGCCATGGGACCAATGCCATGGGGCAGTTTCGGCCGTTCCGAGACTACCGGCCATTCGTCTTTCGGTAGTGTTAAACCGCGTTTGACGGCGGCCAGGATGGCCTCGCCGCTGCGTCCCTCGGCCAGGCGCTTGCCGAGCCCTCGGGTACGCTCCAATGCCGCCGCGTCCTTCGGCGTGTGATGGGCGATTTCCACCAGCGCTTCATCTCGCAGGATTCGATTGCGCGGCACGTTGACGCGCTTGGCCTCGATCTCGCGCCAGGCGGCGAGTTCGCGCAGCACCGCCACGGTTCGTCCCTTTGCGCCGCGTGATTTGATGCGCTTATAGGAATCCCGAGGGTCCGGGTCGTAGGTCATCGGATTTTCCAGCACCGCCATCTCCTCGGCGACCCAGGCCGCGCGGCCGGTTTTCTCCAACTTGCGCGCCAATTTCTCGTAGGCCGGGCGAAGATGGGTGACATCGGCCAGCGCGTAGGCGAGCTGGCGATCGCTGAGCGGGCGCGCCGACCAATCGGTGAAGCGTGATCCCTTGTCCAATTCGGTATTGGTCAGCTTGCGGATCAGCGTCTCGTAGCCGACCGAGTCGCCGAAGCCGCAGACCATCGCGGCGACCTGCGTATCGAACAGCGGCGTCGGCACCCGGCCCATCAGATGGTGGAAGATTTCCAGGTCCTGGCGCGAGGCATGAAAGACCTTGAGGATATCTTCGTCGATCAATAACTCGAACAACGGCGCGAGGTCGATGCCCGGCGCCAGCGTGTCGATGGCGCGCGCGTCGTCGGGGCCGCCGAGCTGGACCAGGCAGAGGATTGGCCAGTAGGTGGATTCGCGAATGAACTCCGTATCCACGGTGACATAATCGGCGCCGCGCAAGCTGGCACAGAATCGGGAGAGCGTTTCGGTGTCGGTGATCATGGGCATCGCCCACCGTATACACGGGAAACCCGCGCCTCACAAAGGGTCGATTGAGAGTCGGTGCCCGTGGCCGCTAGACTCCACCGCACCATGGACGGCGGAATACCCCCAGACCGGCTTGATTTCAGGGTCGACCGGCTGCTGATGCCCGACCTGGTCGCAGTGCTGGCGGCCGGCGCGCCGGCGCTGGTCCTGCTGGCGTTCCGCCATGACATTGTCTTTGCCTGGGGCGGTGCCGCCTGGGGGATCGTCACGGCGGCCTTGGTCGCGGCGGCGGCCTTTGCGGGATTTCGCCTGTTCGATCGCCGCCCGCTACTGATTGCCGGCGCCCACGGGATCGCGGTTCCGCGCCTAATCGCTGACTGGATTCCATGGCGGGATATCGCCGACATCACCGGCGCGGTCGAGCCGCTGGCCTGGGGTGACCGGCGCGACGTTCTGCGCATCGGCTTCGAGCAGCCTCGCACGGTGCCCTGGCTCCAGCCACCGAAGGGGCCAGTCGATACCGGTGGATTGCAGGCTGGATTCGGCGTGCGTTTGTCGGCGCGGTGGCCGCTGCGGGCGGAATCTCTGTGCCGGCATATCGAAATGAGCCGACGCGCCGCGTTACCGTCCACACCGGCCACTCTTGCCTCTGCCACTGATCCCTGGCAACGGCCATCGCGCAATTTGCGGGTCGGTGCGGCGATCATGTGTGCGTTGATTGTGACGTTCGGCTGGCAGGCCATCGATGGCGGTCTCGCCAAGCAAACCAGCGCCGGCGTTCGGCTCTATATGACCGGGGATCTCGTGGCCGCCTTGCCGGCGCTTGAATCCGACGCCCGTCGCGGCGATGCGGAGGCGCAGGTTACACTTGCCACCATGTACGAAAACGGTGATGGCGTCGGCCGCAACCAAGCAGCGGCGCTGTCCTGGTTTCGGCGCGCCGCCCTCGCTGGGCACCCGGGCGCCGAGGTCGAACTGGGGCTCATTCATCAGAACGGGCGTGGTGTTCCTGTCGACATGGCGGCGGCTGAGCAATGGTTCACGCGCGCCGCCGAACGCGGCGCCGCGCCGGCGCAATACCGGCTCGCGCAGCTTTATCGTGATGGCCTTATCGACGGTCGGCGGGACTACGATCGCGCGTTGCTTTGGCTGACCCGCGCCGCCGAGCAGGATCATGCGGCCGCCGCCACCGATCTAGCGCGCCTCTATACCGAGGGTCTGGGCGTTCCGCGTAGCATGACCACGGCGCTGCGCTGGCTGAACCGTGCCGCCGGGCGGGGGCATGCGCCAGCCAGTTACCGACTCGGCCGTCTATACGGACAGGGCCAGGGCGTCGACCGGGATGCGGCGCGCGCCGCCGCCTATCATGCCGAGGCAGCGGAGCAGGGATACGCGCCGGCGCAGTATGCCCTTGGCCTCGCCTACAACGGTGGCGTTGGCGTCACGCAGGACCCGTTGGCGGCCTATGTCTGGCTGGCGCTGGCACAAAAGGGATTGCCGCCCCATCAGGCGCCACGCGCGGCGCGTGTGCTGGCGCTGGTGGCGGCGGGGCTTGATGTCGAATCCCAGAACCGCGCGCGGCGGGCGGTCCGGGAATTCCGGCCCCGGCGGGCTAATCCATAACCTCGCACGGCGTATCCACATTCAACTCAACGACTGGCAAACTCGCCAAGGCCTGGAAAATCAGGGCGGCAGACCGGCGGCCCGCAGACGCGACATCAACCGATCGAGGTCCTCGGGATTGCGGTATGGCAGTCGGGCGCCGAACCCTTTAACGGAAAAACCATTATCAGCCGCGATGATCTGGTCACGGGCGCCTTGGGCATCGTAAATGCGATCCTGGGCCGCGTAGGCGGCAACAGTCACGAGACGCGCCGTCACGCCTACCGGGTTGAGGCGTAAGGACTCATTGGCGACCGCCGCGGCGGCGTCGAAGCTGTCGTCAAAAAGGAAGGCAAGAGATAGGACGTCCGCGAAAAACGGCGGATAGACGGGGGAATATCGGATTGCCCAGGTGACATGCTCTATGGCTTCGGTCTGCTCGCCGCAATAATGCAGCACGTTGGCGAAAAATCCATTGGCGTTGGTGCAATTGGGGCGCAGTTGTATGGCTTCGCGACCGACAATCAGTGCGTCGTCGAAGCATCGGCTCATCAGATGCACATGGCTCAACACCATGTGGGCTTGTCCGTCGGCATCTTCCATTTTGACGGCTTTAGCCGACCATTCACCCGCGGCAATGAGGGAGGCCTCGGGATCAACGCCCCAGCCCTTGAAGTCATCGAACCAATGGTACAACGCAACCCAGGTTGCTCCAGTGCCGACATCGGGTTGCATCCGGTCAACCTGTTCGAATTGCCGCCGAGCACGGCGGACGGTTTCCGGTCGTAGTTTGAAGAATTCGTCGACACCCCTGTAAAAGCATTCCAGCGCGTCGCGCTTCTTCAGCGTCCTATGCCAAACCGCCGCCTGTTCACCCCGCAGCAACTTGACGTCGAGAGCGGTTATTATGGCTTCGATGATCTCGTCCTGAACCTCGAAGCCGTCGTCGAAGCGGCGATCGTATGTTTCCGTCCAGATCGCAAGCCCTCGCTCTACATCGATGAGTTCCGTCGAAATGCGCAAATTTTGCCCGGCGCGGCGGACACTGCCTTGAAGCACATAGCGAACGCCGAGGGCATGGCCGGCCACGTCGGCATCACGCCCCCGCATCGCATTGGCACTGCCGGCTGCGATCAGGAAAAGGCCGGTGATCTTGACCAGGGCCGCCTGAATGTCGATTCGAACGCCTTCCGCCAGATGATCGTTGTCGGAATCGTTTGTCAGGTTGCGAAATGGCAGAATGACGATCGACGGCCGCTCCGGTACCGTGAGGTCGAGTCCCTGTAACTGCGGCGGCAGCGTATCCTCGCCGCGGCGCTCGTTCGGCAGCGCCGCACTGACCGCGCGTAGCAACCCGGGCGTCTCGACGGCGGGTGCGCTGGTGACGTGGGGCTCGGCCGCGCGGCGGCGGGCGATGTCATCTCGAAGCGTACGAATCTCGGTGCTCGGATCGATACCGAGTTCCTTGCGTAACAGGTCACGGCAAATCTTGTACTGCTGTAGCGCTAATTCGAACCGGTTCTGATGCGCCAGCGCGCGCATGAATGATTGATGCGCGCGCTCTTGCAACGGATCGATCCGCAACAATCGGCAGGCAATATCGGCGGCGCTTTCATGATCCTCGTGGTCCTCATGGTATGCGAGCAGACGCCCCAGGACCGGCACGGCTCGTTCGGTCAGGCGCCGCCTCTCACCTTCCAGCCAAGACTCGAACGGGCCTTCATTGACGTGCAACCCGCTCGCGAATTCACCTCGTATGAGTTTAGCCGCGGCGGTCAGAGAGGTTACGTCCTCGCCCAACGACAAAGCGTCGAACATCGCCGTGTCGGTTTCGACGGCCACTGGATCAAGTTGGATTTCGTGGGCATTCGCGACGATGGCCACCTTGGCCGGGCCCAACGACTTTCGAAGCCGCGTCAAACATTGGCGCAGGCTGCTGCGGGCTTGTTCTTCGGCGCTGCGGCCCCACAGTAACCCCGCCAATTGATCGCGCGAGCGCGACACGCCCGCCGGACTCGCTAGGTAAACAAGCAGGGCCAAGGATTTCTTGGTCGATAACCGCATGTCCGGATCGTCGGTCGTGCCGATCCGTGGTTCTCCCAACAGTCGAAGCGTGAGCTTTGCCATGACAGTTAGTGTACGCCTATTGGGACGTTAAATCCCCACGCGGCACATTTTTCACTGATTTTTCACGTTTGTCGGTTGGTGCGCGCACGCCGCCTTCACGGCCGCGCGACATGATGTGACACGTTGATCGAGACCGCCACTCACGCCAGTGCTTGAAGGAGTACCACGATGACCGACAACACGAACCCAGCAGGTGTCGCTCAGAACATGTCCATTTCCCATGAAACCCGCCGACGCGTGGCCAGCCAGGAACGTTCCGATTACCTCGCAAGACTATTCGCGCGTATGGTCGGCGCCGTCCACAAGATGTTCAGTGACATAAACCATCGCGTCCTAGCAAGAACCTGATCAACCTTTTGGTGGCAGATACCAGGTTGTTAGGGATCGGTCGCTCTGCGAAAACTCTCCGTGTCGACCGGTTCATCATCACGGCATTGCCACGAGGCATCGGCGCGCCGGGTCCAGGATCGCCGCCGCCAGCCGAGCGGGGTCGTCGCATCTCTTTCCCACATCCAGATCGGCGCCGATTGCTCGTCGACCCAGGCATAGGCCAGCAGCACCGGAGCATTACCTGTGGAAAGGGCATGCAGCCGGTGCGATGGCGTCACCGAATGATCGCTGGGCGCGAGCGTAAACCGCTCGCCATCGACCCCGTGCTCGACGGACAGGTTACCGGACAGGCAGTAATAGAGTTCCGTCGCCGCGTGTGTGTGCAGCGGGTAATGAATCCCGGGCGCCAACAGAAACAAGCCGCAGAGGACACCGCCAAAGCCGATCAACCCGCGTGATCCGGCGACCTGGCCGCCGAACATGCCGGCGGCGAGGTCCGGCGCGATGCCGGTGGCCGCGTCGGCGCCATCATAGACCCGGTACCAGCCGACCCGCGCCGCCGCCGCGCGGGCGGCTGCGACCATGGCGGCGTCGCCGGCCATGCCGGCCAACGCGGTTTCCAGCATCGGCGTGGCCGTTGCCTGTGGAGAGGGTCCCGGAACGTCACGCGAAGCGCGGCGCAGGGTATCGGCAATCGATGCCAAGGCAGGGTCGGCGGCGACTCGGCGATCGAGATCATCTGCCAGCGCCGCGATAAAATCGATGGCGACGGTGTCAGCCACGGCGTCGCGATGCCACTGCGTGGCTAAGAAGGCGGGACGCTTCGTCGCTCTCGAATGACTGGGCGAAGGCCTCAATGCTCTCGGCGATCGAGTGACCGAGCGAGGACTCTTCCCATGTCCGCATGAGGCGCTTTTGGGTACGCACGGCTTCCGGGCCGGCGGCGGCGAAGGCGTCGAGCAGGCCGCCGATGGCGGTGTCGAGGGCCGTCAGGTCATCGGCGACGTGTTCGACCAGACCCCAGTCGCGCGCTGTGCCGGCGTCGATGGGATCGCCGGTCAGCACCAGCCAGCCGGCCCGCGCCGGGCCCATCAGGCGCGGCAACAGCGCTGCCTCGATGACCGAGGGCACGCCGATGCGGACTTCCGGCATGGAAAATGTCGCGTTGGCCGTGCACAGGCGTAGGTCGGCGCCCGCCGCCAGTTCCAGCCCGGCGCCAATGCACGGCCCCTGGATGCGCGCTATCACCGGTACCGGCATGTCGCGAACGGCATCGATGGCCTGATGGAAACCGGTGATCAGCGTTCGTGCCGTATCCGCATTCAGGGCCGCTAGTTCGTTGACATCGGCGCCGGCGCAGAACACGCGGTCGCCGCGCCCGGTCAGCACAACCGCGCGCAGGTCCTCGTCGTCCACCAACTCGCGCGCCGCGTCGGCCAGCGATAGGGCGAGGGCGCTGTTCAGTGCGTTGGCCTTTTCGGCCCGGTCGAGGATCAGGCGAGCCATGGCGGCGCCGCCGTGCTCGAAGCGTTCGATGGTCGCGGTACTCATGTGGCGGTTCCTTGTTCTGCCTGTTCCATGCCGGCGTTGGGATCGCCGATCAGCCGCCGCACCATGGCGATGCCGAGATAGATGAACGGTGTGTCCGCCGCCGCGATCAGCAGCTTGAAAACATAGTTGGCGACGATGATCTCGCCGACGATGCCCCACGGCAGCGCAAGCCCGAAACCGAGGAAGATGGAATTGACGATGATGGTATCGAACAACTGCGACACCATGGTCGAGGCGTTGTTGCGCAGCCATAGATGCCGGCCCTGGGTCACTCGTTTCCAGAAATGAAACAGCCGCACGTCCATCAACTGTGCCACCAGATAAGCGGTCATGGAACCCAGGATCAGCACACCGGGTAGCGTAAACACGCTGTCGAACGCCTGCTGCATGCTGGCGACGCTGTCATAGTGGGGATTGCCCGACGGCCATACGGGCGAGCCGGGCAAAACCAGCGCGATTTGGATGAATAGCAGCGACAACAGGCTCATGGCGAAGCCGGTGATGACCATCAGATTGGCCCGCTTGCGGCCATAAACCTCGCACACCACATCGGTCAGCAGGAAGGTGATGGGATAAGTGATCAGTCCGGTCGTCAAGGTGATCGCCTCGCCGAAGAACCCTTCGGGCATGGTGTCCGGAAACGCCAGGAACAGCTTCACGCCGATAATGTTGGTCAGCACCAACACCACGACGAACGCCGCCATCAGGATGCTGAAGACGGCTTCGCGGCGGTCGATTTGACCGCGGTCCATCAAGCGCTTCCGTGCGGTGCCAAAATCTGTCGCACCGCGTCGCCGGCGGCCAGCCGGTCGAAACCTTCGTTTATGTCTTCCAGGGGCAGCGTGCCCGAAAGCAGCTTGGCGAGCGGGAGGCGGCCATGGCGGTAGTGTTCGATGAAGCGCGGGATGTCGACGGGCGGGGTGCAGCTGCCCATGTAGCTGCCCTGCACGCCCTTGCCCTTCGAAACCATGTCATAGGGCGGCAGGGTCAGTACCGCATCGGCGGAAGTCAGCCCGACGCTGGTGACCATGCCGCCGGCGGCCAGCGCGGCATAGGCGAATTCGAGCGCCGGTACGGTGCCCGCCGCTTCGATGGCGTGGCGGACGCCGCCGCCGGTGAGGTCGCGGAGCTGCTCGAGCGCCGTTCCGCCGCGCGGGTCGATGCAGTGCGTCGCGCCGAGGTCGCGGGCGAGAGCGAACTTCGTGGGGTTGGTGTCGACGGCGATGATCGGCGCGGCGCCGGCGATGACCGCGCCCATGACCGCGTTGTAGCCGACGCCGCCCAGACCGACGACGCAGACCGCTTGGCCTTCCTGGACGCCAGCCGTGTTGAGTACGGCGCCGACGCCGGTCATCACCGCGCAGCCGAACAGGGCGGCGATGTCGAGTGGCAGGTCATCCGGCATCTTAACCAAGGTTTCCTGTGCCACCACGGCGTATTCGGCGAAGCACGATACGCCGGCGGCGTGGCTGATCGGCTGGCCATTGAGACTCAGCCGCTTGCCGCCGGCCAGCAGTTCGCCTCGCGCCTTGCTACCGGACGAGCTTTCGCACAGATACGGCCGGCCGTCGTCGCAGATTGGGCAGTGGCCGCAGCTCATGACGAAGGTGGTGACAACGTGATCGCCGGGCGCGTATGCGCTGACCTCCGCGCCGACCTCGCGCACGATGCCGGCGGATTCATGGCCCAGCACGGCGGGCAACGGGCGCGGGCGGATGCCCTCGATGGTCGATAAATCCGAATGGCACAGGCCGGCGGCGGCGATTTCGATCAGCACCTCACCGGTGCGCGGCCCGTCCAGGTCGACGGTCTCCACCACCAGCGGGCAGCTCTCCGCATAGGGACGGGGCCGGGCGGCCTCGGTCAACAGGGCAGCGCGCAATTTCATTGGCGAAAGATAGCGCGCGCCACGCAAACGGCAAGGCACGACGATCGATGGCATCAGACTGAGCGCGGACTGTTGGATTTATCAATCCAGCTCATACGAAAATTGAATTGGACCGTCCGCTTTTCATCATGCCATCGTCATAACCACAATAAATCAATGGTTAAAAGCCCCTATTTTTAGTGCGTCTTTGTGTCGCTGGCGGGGCAAACGGAAGGAGATATCTGATGGACAAGCGAGTCGAGAACACGACACCGGAAGGCGACAAGTTGACGCCCTACGGCGGTTATTTTCAAAATCGGGTCCCCGCGCACGATCCGCTACTGACCGAAACGGATCCGGGCACCACCATGGGCGATTACATGCGCCGCTTCTGGCATCCGGTCTGCATGTCGGAGGAAATCACCGACACGCCGCGTTACCTGGTCATCCTCGGCGAGGAACTGGTGGCGTTCCGCGACAAGAGCGGCCGTATTGGCTTGCTGCACGCGCACTGCGCGCACCGTGGCGCGTAGCTGGAATACGGTATCGTCAAGGACAAGGGCATCATGTGCTGCTACCACGGCTGGGTCTGGGACGTGGACGGCACCTGCCTGGAGGTACCGGCGCCGACCGGCGAGGAAAAGGAAGCGGAACAATTCGCCAAGAGTGTCTGCCAGGGTGCCTACAAGGCATTCGAGCAAAATGGCTTTGTTTTCGCCTATATGGGGCCGCCGGCCGAAGAACCGCCATTCCCCGAATGGGAATCCGACTTCACCGTTCATCCGGACGACGAACTGGTGGCATTTAGCAACTTCCAGCACTGCAACTGGCTGCAGGTGCAGGATAATTCCGCCGACCAGTACCACCACATCCCGCTGCACACCACGGCGGTGGTGCCCGGCCATGAACAGGGCACGACCTTCGGCGAGGCCGGCGCCAACCCCTATCTGGTGCGGCCCGATCTGCAGTTTTTCCCGGTGCACGAGGGCAGGGGCATGGCCTGGTCGTCATCGCGCCGTATCGATGACGAAAAAATCTTTATCCGCGTCAACCACCAAGCACTACCGAACCTGAGCTTTCATTCCTATTTGTTCGAGGACGGTAAGGAAAAGAAACACTTCTCGCGCCTGCACATGATTCGCTGGACGGTGCCCGTGGACAACACCAATTCCAAGATGATCGGCTGGCGCGTCATCGGGCCAAACATCGATCCGCGCGACATCGGCAACAAGAGCATGGTCGGCTACGAAAACATGGACTTCCTGGAAGGCCAAGTGGCCATGCGACGACCGGAACGCAAGAACTACGGCCAGGGGGAATTGCCGCCGATCCCCGAGGACCACCGCAAGCGCGACTGCTACAAGGACGCCCAGTACGCGCCGGGCGATTACGAGGCCATCATCACTCAGCGCCCGATCGCGGTGCATGCCCTGGAAAATCCGATGAAGGCGGACGGCGGGGTTTATCTGTTCCGCAAGCTGCTGCGCGATGCCGTCACCGGCAAAAATCCAGCGGCCTCGGCCGAAGCCGTCCGCGCCTGGTTGGAGGACATGGACGGCAAGCCCAACAGCTACTGCGGCGGCAACGTTCTTGAGGTGCCGAAGGCGGCGGACCTGAAGGAAGAGGTCGAGCGCCGCCGTGCCGTGGCGCAAGCGGTCATCGACGCCACTCATGAAAGTGATGGCATGACGGGCGCAGAACGCGAATCCTTTATCCGCGAAAAACTGGCGGAGCTCGAAGCCAGCTATCGCTAGCCGGGATACCGGAACCGTGCCGCCAGGCGGTTTCTCCAAACCGCCTATGGCACCATGCAACGCCGTATGCTAGGCCAGCGGAAGTAATTCCGCTGGCCACATACGGGCGCCGACCATGCGCGACGAGATAATCTTCCACCACTACCTGGAATCGCCGGTGTCGGAGAAGGTGCGCGTGGTGTTCGGCATCAAGGGGCTGCAATGGCGCTCCGTGCGTATCCCCCGGGTGCCGCCGCGGCCGGCGCTGACGCCGATGACCGGCGGCTACCGGCGCACTCCGGTAATGCAGATCGGCGCCGATATCTATTGCGATAGCGATTGCATCATCCGCGAACTACAGCGCCGCTATCCTGGACCGACGCTCTATCCCGGCGGCGCCGACGGCCTGGCCTGGGCGGTGGCTCAGTGGGCAGCCAACGGGCCATTCCAGGACGCGGTCACCATCGTGCTTAGCAATGCGGCGCCCAAATTGGACGAAAAGTTCGCCGCCGACCGGGGGCGACTCTACTTTGGCGATGACTTCGATTTCGCCGCCATGGCGGCGCGGACGCCCGAGTTGATGGTGCAGCTTCGCGGTCAGTTTCAGTGGATCGAACAACGGCTCGCCTGTGGCCGGGCGTTCATGCTGGGCGATCAGCCGGGACTACCGGATGCGGCCTGCTATTATCTGGTCTGGTTCCTGCGCGGCCGCTGGGACCGGGGGCCGGCATTCTTCAAGCAGTTCACAAATCTGGAGCAATGGGAACAGCGGGTGGCCGCCATCGGCCATGGCGCGTCGACGGAGATGACCGACATTGAGGCGCTGGATGCCGCGCGTGACGCCGAACCGGCGACACCTGTTCACGCCGACCCGGACGACCCACAAGGCCTGGCGCCGGGCATGCGCGTCGCGGTACGCCCCGACGGCGTCGGCGATGATCCCGCCGTCGAGGGCGAGATCGTCGCGTTGTCGGCACAGCATATTGCGGTCCGGCACCGGAATGAGGACATTGGCGAGGTCTGTATTCACAGCCCGCGCGTCGGTTTTCGCGTGACCCGGTTGTAGGTGGGAACCGATATGAAAGCCCATGCGCCTTCGGAAGTCCCGCAAGCGATCAAATGGCTGGCGTTCGCCGGTTGGGTCGTCCTGCCGGTCGTTCTCACCTGGGCGGCACATGCGTTTGCCGGCCTGCCGTTCTTGTGGACGGGACCCGTGTGGACCGTTCTCGCCGCCGTCTACATGGCGGTCTATTTCCGCTGGGTAAAACGGCGCGGCACTACTGCTTAATGCGATAACCGGTGCGGAAAATCCACCAGGTGATGGCGATGCAGACGGCCAGGAACAGGGTAATCATGGCCAGACTGATGCCCACATCTACGTCGGCGATTTCATAGAAGCTCCCGCGGAAGCCGCTGACCAGAGCCAGCACCGGGTTGTACAGGGTCACCGTGCGCCACACCGGCGGCAGCATGTCGATGGAATAGAAGCTGCCGCCGAGAAACGTCAGCGGCGTGATGACAAGCAGCGGGATCAGCTGCAGCTTCTCGAAATTATCCGCCCAGATGCCGATGATGAAGCCGAACAGGCTGAAGGTCACCGCCGTCAGTACCAGGAATAGCAGCATCCAGAACGGATGGGCGATCTGTAGCGGCACGAAGAAGCCGGCGGTCGCCAGGATGATCAGGCCGAGCACCGTCGATTTGGTCGCCGCCGCGCCGACGTAGCCCATTACCACCTCGAAATGCGATACCGGCGCCGAGAGAATTTCGTAGATCGTCCCGGTGAACTGCGGAAAGAAGATGCCGAACGACGCATTGGCGATGCTTTGCGTCAACAGCATCAGCATGATCAGCCCGGGCACGATGAAGGCGCCGTAAGGCACGCCATCGACCTCGGTGATGCGCGAGCCGATGGCGGCACCGAAGACGATGAAATACAGCGACGTGGAAATGACCGGCGAGACGACGCTTTGCAGCAACGTGCGTCCGGTGCGCGCCATCTCGAACATATAGATCGCCTTCATGCCGCCCAGGTTCATGAAGCGGTCTCCCTGGTGGCGTCATCGACCAGCGTGACAAAGATTTCCTCCAGCGAACTCTGCGTCGTGTCCAGGTCGCGGAAGCGGATGCCGGCGGCACTGAGTTCGCCGAGTAGCGCCGTGATGCCCTTGCTCTCGGCATTGATGTCATAGGTGTAGATCAGTTGCCCACCGTCGGCGGCCAGATCAAGGTCGTAGGGCGATAGCGCCCCGGGCACGGTTTCCAGTGGTTCATGCAATTGCAGAATCAGCCGCTTCTTGCCCAGCTTGCGCATCAGTTCGGCCTTGTTCTCGACCAGGATGATTTCGCCGTGATTGATGACGGCGACCCGGTCGGCGATTTCCTCCGCTTCCTCGATATAGTGCGTGGTCAGGATGACGGTGACGCCGGTTTCGCGAAGCGCGCGGACGATGTCCCACATGCCCTTGCGCAGGGTCACGTCGACGCCGGCGGTCGGCTCGTCCAGGAACAGTACCCGGGGCTCGTGCGACAGCGCCTTGGCGATCATCACCCGTCGTTTCATGCCGCCGGACAGGGTCATGATGCGGGCGTCCTTCTTGTCCCACAGGGACAGATCGCGCAGCACCTGTTCGACATGTGTATCGTTGCGGGGTTTGCCGAACAGGCTGCGGCTGAAACGGACGGTGGCCCACACGGTCTCGAACGCGTCTGTGGTCAGTTCCTGCGGCACCAGACCGATCATCGCGCGCGTCTTCTTGTAGTCGCGGATGATGTCCTGGCCGCCAACGGTGACACTGCCGCCGGTCGGGTTGACGATGCCGCAAACGATACTGATCAGCGTCGTCTTGCCGGCGCCATTGGGCCCAAGCAGCGCCAGAATCTCGCCATCCTGTACCTCCAGATCGACACCCTTCAGGGCCTCGAAGCCGGAATCGTAGATCTTCTTTAAACCGGAAATGGAAATCAGCGAGGACATGGCGTGATGGAAAACCGTTCAGGGCAGCGACGCGCCCCTATACTCGCCACCGGCCGGGTTGGAAAGCCACCACTGCCGGGTCGGCGCGTCACTCACTGTTTTCCGCGACGGCCTGGGCGATCTTTTGGCGAACGTCGTCCGGTTGGCGGCTGACGGCATCGGCGAGGCGCCGCAGTTGCTGGCGCAGCCCATGTACTTGATCGAGCAGTGGCAACACCACGTCCATGGCGTCGTCGTCCAGCGCCAGGGTGGTCGAAAACTCATGGATCAAGCCGACGCGGGCGACATCGATCTCGCGAAACTTGTAGCCGCGCTGGCCGCGTTCCGGCACGACCCAGCCGCGATCGATCCAGATTTGCAGGGTTTCGCGCCGCAGACCGACAAATCGGCCGAGAATTTCGGGTTCGCGCATCATCGTCTCAACCTCCCATTCCCTGGCGCGGATCATAGGCATGGTCCTTGCTCCAGTCCTTAAGGAAGTTCCTGAGAGACTCGTCCGCGCCCTTGGGCAACACCACGCGTAGCGTCACCAATTGATCCCCCGCCGCGTGCTTGCCGGCCTTCGGAACACCCTTGCCCTTTAGTCTGAGCGTGTCGCCGGTATTGGCTCCGGCCGGAATGGTCATGGTCACCGGCCCATGCGCCGTCGGCACGCTAACCTTGGCGCCGAGTACCGCTTCGTGCAGCGCCACCGGCAGATCGATTAGGATGTCGCGGTCGCGGCGCCGGAAAATCGCATGCGGGGTGATCTGGACCTCTACATAAGCGTCGCCGGCCTCGCCGCCGCCGAGCCCAGGCATGCCTTTACCGCGCAGCCGCAGGATTTGACCATCGCGATGGCCGGGTGGAATGGAGATATCGAGCGTCTTGCCGTCGGGCATGGTGACGCGTTTCTTGGCGCCGTTGACGGCTTCCAGGAACGACGCCTGCAGTCGGTAGCGGACGTCGCCGCCGCGCATGCGTATATGAACATTCTCGCCGCCCCGATTCTGCGCCCGGAACAGATCGGAGAAGATATTGCCCAGGTCCTCGTATCCGGCGCTTGAGGTGTAGGGGTGCCCGCCATCGCCACCGGCGTATTCGCGATAGAAGTGACGCGGTGTTTCCTTGCCCTCCGCATCGATTTCGCCGGCGTCGTACTGTGCGCGCCGTTGCTTGTCGGACAGAATATCGTGCGCCGTCTGGACCTTGCGGAAGGTGTCCTCCGACGCTTTGTCACCCGGATTGAGATCCGGATGGTGTTTCTTGGCCAGCGCGCGGTAGGCCTTTCGAATATCGGCCTGCGACGCGTTCTGCTGGACACCAAGTATCTTGTAGAGTTCGTCGGCCACGGTCTGGCTCCCTAGGTTTCGACGCCGTCGAATAGCGGCCGGGCAGGTAGGTCAACGGCCGGCCGGTTTGACTGTATATCTACTATGTAGTGCGTGGAGCAGCGTCACGCCAGGAACCGGCGCTGCCGGTCGTCGGGTCGAGTTTCCGCTACTCAGGTTCCGTGAAACAACCGGCGCTGGGAGAGAAGAATGTGCTCCCGCATGGCCTTGCGCGCTCGTTCCGGCGAGCCGGCAATGAGGGCGTCGATGACGCGTTCATGTTCGGTCACGGACCGGGCCACGTGAACCCTGCGCGGCCCCCGTGGCAGCGTCTTGGTGATGTTCATGCCGATCAGGATGTGCGGCCGTAACGAACCGAGGATTGATTTGAAGTACGGGTTGTCGGTGATGGTGGCGAGGCGGAGGTGAAATGCCGTGTCTTCCGAAGTGTGGAGTTCGCCCAGGTCGAGTAATCGCTTCATCTCTCGTAGATGATCCGCGAAATAAGCGACATCCGCGTCACCGCGGCGCTCGGCGGCGATGGCGGCGATTTCGCTTTCGATTACCGAGCGGGCCTCGAAACATTTTTCCAGGTCGCGCAAACTCGACATCGGCGCGAAGGCGCGCAAAACCTGTGGATCTTCTCGTTCCTTGACGAAGGTGCCGGACCCGCGCCGTGAGTCGATATAGCCGTCGTCCTTTAATTTTCCTAGGGCCGCGCGGACGGTGGCGCGCGAAACGCCGTAATCGTCTGATAGCTGGTGTTCGGTCGGCAGTGGCGCGCCGATGCCAAGATCACCGCTGAGAATACTGTTCAGCAGGTCGGAATGGAGTTGCGCCGACAGCTTGTGCCGTCGCGCGCGATTTTCGTCCCTGATCTGTTTCATGAATTTTGTTGCATAAGGTCTTTTCGCCGTTCGATGCGCCGGTGGCGCACAAGTTCGAAAATGCGCGGATGAGTCGGCCAAATATCACCAAATTAACTCGCCTGGAGCAACAGGTACTCGGATTTCGATCCGGCCGTGTCCTAGCCGTTCATTACCGTATCGACCCGATATTGAATCTAAGCCTTTAATATCAATGATTTGCCAACTGCGAATTAGCTGATTCGAGTTAGTCCGGGTGGCGGGACGGCAAGGGAATTTGGTCGGTAATGTCAATCATTTACCGCCATTTCGGCACCTGATGATGGCATGGAGATGGCTGAGGTCGGACCTTATCCTCGCTGGCGCGCGCCGTCCGCGTCGAAGGGTGGTGCCGCCAGCACGGTTGCCGGACGTTCGTCGCCGAGAATCTCGATGGCCAACCGATCGCCCGGAGCCGCCGCGCCAGGACTGATCAGTGCCATGGCGAGGCTTTGGCCGGAAAAATGGGCGTAACCGCCGGAGGTCACGACGCCGACGACGTCGCCACCCTTGAGCACCGGTTCGTTAGTGATTGCGTCGGAATCATCGACGTCGACGGCGAGCATATGCAGGTCCCAGCGCGGCCCCGCTTTCTGGCGCTCGACCAGCGCATCGCGGCCGATGAAGTCGCCTTTGTCGAGTTTCACGGCGAAATCGAGCCCGACCTCGAATGGCGACACATCGGCGGTCAGCTCCATACCCGAGCGGGGATAACCTTTCTCAAGGCGCATGGAGTCCATGGCGCGGGCACCGACGTCGCGCAGGCCGAGGTCGGCCCCGGCCTCGAACAAGGCGTCGTAAAGCTTGGCCACGTTGTCCATCGAGACGTGGATTTCGTATCCGAGATCGCCGGTGAAGCTGACCCGCATGACATAAGCGTCGACGCCACCGACGGTCATCTCGCGGGCATCGAGGAACTTGAACGCCTCGCCCGAAACATCGTCGTTGGTCAGCCGTGCCAGCAGATCGCGTGAACTCGGCCCGGCGATGGCGAGGCCGGCCATCTCGGCGGAGGTGTTGTTGAAGACCACGCTGCCGTCGTCCGGCAGGTGCTGGCGGAACCAGCGTTCGTGGATGCCCTGCGCGGCGCCGCCGCCGACCAGAGTGAATCGATCCGGCCTCCGCCGGGTGATGGAGATGTCGCCGATGATGCCGCCGGCGTGGTCGAGCATCGGCGCCAGCACCAGCCGGCCCTCGCGGGTCGGCACCTTGTTGACCACCAGACTGTCAAGGAACACCTCGGCGCCGGCGCCAGAAACCTCGTAGTTGGCGAAGGCGGACAAATCGATGACGCCAACGCCGCTTCGCAGCGCGCGGCACTCGTCGCCCACTGCCCGGAACCAGTTCAGCTTGTGCTGGCGGAACCCGTGGTCGTCTTTTGCGACCATGCCGTCGGTGGCGTACCACAGCGGCCGCTCCCAGCCATAGGCGGAACCGAATACGGCGCCCTTGGCCTTCTGGCGTTCATAGATTGGCGCCTGGCGCAACGGTCGCCCGCCGTCTCGTTCCTCCCCCGGATAATGGATGCTATAGCGGGTCGAATACGCTTCGTGTGCCTTTTCCAGAGCGAATTTGCCGAGCGCCCAATCACCGAAGCGGGCGACGTCGCAGCTCGACAGATCGATACTCGGCCGCCCCTCGATCAGCCATTCGGCGATCCAGCGTCCGCCACCACCGCCCATGGCGATGCCGGCCAGCCAGCCGGCGGCGCAGAAATGGTTCTTCTGGCCCGGCATCCAACCCAACAACGGGCGCACGTCGGGGGTGAAGCAGAAAGGCCCGTTGACCATCCGCTTGATGCCGGCCTCGGCCAGGCACGGGATTCTTTCCATCGCCTTTTCCAGGTGCCCGGCGATGCGGTCGAGGTCCTCCGGCAGAAGCTCCATGCCGAAATCGGCGGGGATGCCGTTTTCGCCGAACGTGTGGGACTCGTGCTCGTAGATCCCGACCAGCATGCCTTCGCCCTCGCGGCGGATGTAACATGCGTTGTCGACGTCGCGGATGACCGGCGGCTCGACCGGTTGATTGACGATCTCGTCGATACGCTCGAACACCAGATAGTGGTGTTCCATGGCATGGAAGGGCAGGGCGGCGCCGGTCATGGCCGCGATCTCGTTGGCGCGAAAGCCGGCCGCGTTGACGATGATTTCCGCGTGCACCGTGCGCTTCGGCGTGTGCACCAACCACGTTCCATCGGGCTGCGGCTCAAGGCGCTCCACCGGATCATGGCGGTGCACCGTGGCGCCCCGGTTGCGCGCGCCGATGGCGTAGGCGTTGGTCAGGCCGGACGGGTCCGTGTGACCGCCGCGCGCATCGAACAACCCGCCCAGCAACTTGTCGGGGACGATGTAGGGATAGCGGCCGTTGATTTCATCCGGGCTCAGCAGTTCGTATTCAAAGCCCATGCGCCGGCCGATGCCGTGCAGTCGCTTGATATCGTCGAGACGATCGGGATGTTCGGCCAACATTAATCCGCCGACGATATGCGCCCCGGTGGCTTGCCCCGTTTCCTCTTCCAGCGACGCCCACAGCTTGAAGGTTTCCGCCATCATGCGCGAAATGACCGGATTGCCATTGAGGCTGTTGCCGCCGCCGGCGGCATGCCAGGTCGACCCGGCGGTCAGTTCCGTGCGCTCCAGCAACACCACGTCGCGCCAGCCCATGTCGGTCAGGTGATAGATGATGCTGCAGCCGATAACGCCGCCGCCGATGACGCAAACCTTGGCATGTTCGGTCACGATGGATGTCTCCCTAGATGGATTGGCGGATCGCCGTGTCGCGTTCCGATTGTCTCAGTCTTAGACAGCCAGGTGCTCGCCGTCTTGTCCATTCGCGACGATTTCGGCGCCCCACGTGTCGGGGCTGGCAACGTCGAGGTTGCAAGAGCTATGCCGACGGACCGATTATGCCTCCAAAGGAACCATAAATTCATACCCGAGGGAAATTCATCATGATCATCGACCACCGCACCTACACCGTGCAGCACGGCCTCATGCGCGAATACCTGGAAATCTTCGAGGCCGAGGGCCTGCCCGTGCAACTCCGCCATCTCGACAATTTTATCGGCTATTTCCAATCCGCCATTGGACCGCTCAATCAGGTCATTCATTTGTGGGGCTACGACGATCTCGCCGATATGGAACGCCGCCGCAACGCCCGCGACGCCGATCCGGATTGGGCCGCCTATCTTAAAAAATCCGGCGGCATGCTGGTCGCCCAGGAAAACAAGATCATCAAGCCAGTATCGTTCTCGCCGCTGAAGTGAGGCATCCGATAATGGCCGGTGGCTACATGCGTTTCGGCAGGAAGCGTGACAGTCCGGCCGAGCCAAGCGACATCAAGCCGCCGGTGACGAACACAGCGGGCAGCGTGAACACCGACAACACCACCGCGAACAGGCCTGGTGTGGCGATGTTGGCGGCGTAGCGGAAGGTCACATAGACCGCCGTCATCTCGCCGCGTTCGTAGGGATGGACGGCGCGCAGGAACGGTATATTGCCGGCGCCATCCATCAGGGAGGCGCAGAAACCAGCGGCGGCGATCATGATCAATACGCCCCAGGACATGCCCAGCAGGCCGGCGCCGACGGCGCCAAGCGTCGCGATGGCGGTCAACACAAAGCCTAGGGTCAGCAGATAACGGATGCCCTTGGTGCGACCGATCCTTCCCCACAGAGGGACCAGCAGCATGGCGCAGGTGCCGATGGACACCACCGCGGCAGCGGTTTCCTGTCCGAAGCCCAGATTGGTGATCAGGATCGGTGAGTAGATGAAGAACATCATCCACCAACTGGTACGCCCGATGGCGATCAGCCATGCCAGCAGCAATCTCGGTTGCGTGAAATAGCGAGGCAGGAAGGTGAGCGGGTTGGGCGGCCGCCGAAGCCGCTGCGTCACCGAGGGATTGTCCGTTATGCGCAGGAACCAGAAATAGACGAGTAAGGTCGCGCCGGCCGTCCCGACGATGGCATAGGTGGCCCAGGAGGTGACATTGTTGGCGAGATAGACACCCAGCCAAGGACCGATGATGAACATGCCGCCGGCGAACAACAGGCGCCTCGGTTCGAACCTGCCCATGTCCTGGCGCGGCACGTGGTCCATCAGATAGAGGTTGAGGGCGATTTCCAGGCATGCGGTGCCGGCGATCTGGCATGCCATGCCAGCGACCAATGCCGGCAACGTGCCGATCGAGAACAACGCCGCCGATAGCATGTAGAAGGTGGCGCCGATGCTGACCACCCAGCGGCGGCGAATGATATGCACCAGCGCCGGCACACCGAGGCTGACCGCGAGACCGATGCCGCTGACCGCGAAATAGACTAGGCTGACCGATTGCGCATCACCCAGCAGGCCATGCGCGCGCAGCGGAATGAGGCTGACAAGCAGGGCCCGGCAGGTCGCTTCCAAGGTGAACAGCACGAGGAACGCGGCGGCCGTGGGGCGGCTGACGCTGCCGAGCCAGATCGGGGCATGGACGAGGCGCATGGAGCGGGATGTGAACCAATTTGTTGGTGGATGAGAGTGTCAGATTATGGTGAATGCCTTAGCATGCGGTTAATCCGCTTGTTATTCCCCCCGCGACTTTGCAATTTCCCACGAGCGACTCAACGAAATGGAATCCCCGCCTATGCCCGCAGACGATATCCAACGCCTCGACCCGGCGATCATTAAACGCCTCGGCGCGCTGCCCACGGCGACCCTGGCCAACGCGCTCGACGATGTCGGCAAGGTGATCAACTGCCCGCTGGCGCTTCGACCGGTCGCGCCTGGCATGTGCTTCGCTGGCCCGGCGGTGACCATCCAGCAGATTTCCGGCGCCGCCGGCGACTATGGGTCCGCGGACTTCCGCGTCGGCGCCATGATCGACGCGGCATCGGCCGGGGACGTCATCGTTATCGCCGCCGGGGGCGCCGGCGCGTCGTCCTGGGGTGGCATGGCCTCGCTGGCGGCTAAGGTGAAGGGGGTCGCTGGGCTCGCCGTCGATGGCGGCGTGCGCGATATCGACGAAATGGTCGAACACGACTTCGGCGTTTTCGCCCGCCATGCGGTGCCGACGACCGGCCGGACCCGGCTGAAGGTGACGGCCATCAACGTGCCGGTGGAAATCGATGGCGTCGGGGTCGATCCGGGCGATGTCATCGTCGCCGATTCGACGGGGCTGGTGGTCATCCCCGGTGGCGACGCGGAACGCGTGGCCAACCTGGCCGAGGGTTTTGCTCGCGATGACGCGGCAGCGGAAGCGGAAATTCGAAACGGCCTCAGCTTCTCCGAAGCGATGGCTAAATTTACCCGTATTTAAATCGGAAAGTCGCAAGATGACGCTAGCGGAAACCATCATCGCCGCGCTGCATGCGCGCGGCACTCGGCATATGTTCGGCGTGCCAGGGGGCGGATCCAGCCTCGACCTGATCGAGGCGGCGCGCGAGCGGGGCATCGCATTCGTGCTATCGGGCAGTGAAACCTCCGGCGCCTTCATGGCGGCGGTGACGGCGGAGCTGACCGGCGCGCCCGGCGCCATTCTGGCTGGCGTCGGCCCGGGCGCGGCGGCGGCGGTCAACGGCATCGCCTATGCGGGGTTGGAACGGGCGCCGGTGGTGATGCTGACCGATTGCAAGGATAAGACACCCGAGGACGGCGGCAGCCTGCATCAATCCTTCGATCAGACGGCGATGTTCGCGCCGATCACCAAGGCGGCGACGCGGTTGCGACCGGCCGATGGCGCCAGCGCCGTCGACGCACTGCTTGAACTCGCGCTGACGCCGCCGCTCGGTCCCATCCACATCGATATGTCCAGCGGCGATGCCATTCTGCCCATGGCGGCGGGTGGCAATGCGCTCTTGGCACCGACCACGCCTGGTCTTGATGGCGATGCCATCGCGGCCGCCCGGGAGCTGCTGGCGAAAAGCCAAAGGCCGGTGATCCTGGTCGGCCTCGAAGCCCGCGACGATGCCGCCGCCCATGCGTTGACGGACCTCGCCGAAGCACTCGGCGCCGCCGTCATGACAACCTACAAGGCCAAGGGCGTGATGGAGGACGGCAACGCGCGTCTGATCGGGCCGTTCACCGGCGCCGCCGCCGAGGCCGCTTGCGTTGGCAAGGCCGATCTGATCGTGCTGTATGGTCTCGATCCGGTGGAGCTGGTGCCAATCTCCTGGGCCTACTCGGTGCCATTGGTCGAGCTTTCGCTGGCCCCGGATCACCGCCAACCGGCGACGCCGGCGGTGAAACTGGTCGGGCCGCTCGTCGACAGCGTCGCGGCACTTGGGGCAATTTCCAGCATCGGCGGTTGGCCGACGGATGATCTGGGGGCGTTGAAGGCCGGCATGCGCGATGTTTTGGCTCTCGGCGCCTCCTCGTCGGTGACCATGGACTCCATTGTCGATACCCTGGCGGCGACGGCGCCCGCCGGCACCCGGATGACGGTCGATGCGGGAGCGCACATGTTTTCGGTGTTTCAGCGCTGGTCGGCCGCTCGCCCGTTCGGCGTCATGAAATCCAACGGCCTGTCGACCATGGGCTTTGCGCTGCCAGCGGCCATCGGCTCGGCGCTCGCCGACCCAGACACGCCTGTCTGTGCGGTCACCGGCGACGGCGGCATGATGATGTGTCTGGCTGAATTGGCGACGGCGGCGCGGCTCAAGCTGCCCATCGTAACCGTGGTTGCCAATGACGCGGCGCTGTCACTTATCGACATCAAGCAGCAACGCCAGCAGCGGCCGTCCGTCGGCGTGCGCTATCCGCGTGTTGATTTCGCCGCCGCGGCACGCGGCTTCGGCGTGCGTGGTTTTCGCGTCGACGACGTCGGCAAGTTGACGCCGATCCTGGCCGAGGCGTTTCGCGCAGCGGCCCACGGGCCGGTGTTGGTTGATGTGGGGATTGACGCGGCGGGGTACGGCGCCCAGTTGGAAGCGTTGCGCGGCTAATCCAGACTTTCGGCCTCGTTATACGCCAATCTTCGGCCGCTTCCAGTTGCGCAGCATGGCCATGAAATTCATGCGATCGGTTTCGATCTCGAAGTGGAATGACAACTGTCGGCCGGCGCCTTCGCCGACCAGACCGATTTCGAACTCGCCCTCGCACTTGTCCTTACACCAGGCGGTCAGGTTGGCGACCATTTCTTCCGGTGTGTAGGACTGGCCGGCCTTGAGACCGCGCCGGTCACCCTTGCGCCGTTCTTCCTTGTTTTTTCGGCGGTCATTTTCGACCGGGATGTTGCGTTGACGGCGTTCCGGTCCACGCCGTTCCTTGCCCGCCTTGCGTTCCTCGATGACGTCAGGGGGCGGCGTGGCGGGCGGGGGGGACGGTGTTTCCGGCTCGTCACGGGCATGCGCCATTTCCGGGCAGCCGGAACTCTCGATACAGTCCCAGATGGTCGCCAGCGCGGTCTGGCCACCGTCGCTATCCTGGTTGATAAGATCGGCGAAACCCTGGTCGACCAGCCGCCGGCAGACGCAGAACCGTTCAGCCATGACGCGTATTACTCCCCGCGACCTCGTACGAACGCAGAGTCCGCGCTTGCGCGCCGCCTGTCAACGGCGCTCGGGGGCACGGCGCCTTAATGCAGATGCAGCATATGGTCGGTCCATCGGAAATCGGCGGGTTTCACCAAGGCGGTGCTGGCGACGCGAACGCGGAACAAAGGGCCGTCGATATTCTGTTCCCAAAACCGGAGGAACCGGGTGAGGACCGGAAAACGCGGCGCCTCGTCGAGCTCCTGCCAGACGAATTCCTGCAGCAAGGACGGATGGTCGGGGCGGCGGTAAGTGATCTCCGCCGTCGTCAGGCGGTAACCCCGTAACTGTGCTTTCAGGTCCGACATGGTTGTTCCTTTCTGGCTGTTCGGTCTTCCTTCTCTGCTCTGAACCACGGTGGGTCGGGTGAAAGTCTGGCGTCAACGGTTGACGCAGGTCAATTAAAAAATCAATTATTTCAGCAGTTTAGCAGCCACTAATTGTGAGTGCTGCCAAAATTTCAAAAAATTTTATCGAGAGGCCTTGAAACCACGAAATTACCGGAATACATCCCTGGCACTCTCGATGAGTGAGTGCTAGCGCCAACGAGAGATGTTCGCTTGAAACCAAGGAATGGAAAGGGAGTTTCCAACCATGTTCAGACCCCTGCATGACCGTGTTCTGGTTCGCCGCGTTGATGCGGAAGAGAAGACGGCCGGCGGCATCATCATCCCCGATACCGCCCAGGAAAAACCCATGGAAGGCGAAATCATCGCCGTCGGGTCCGGCCATAAGGCGGAAGACGGCAAGGTGACGCCGCTGGATGTCAAGAAGGGCGACCGGGTGTTGTTCGGCAAGTGGTCCGGCACCGAGGTCAAGATCGATGGCGAGGATCTCGTCATCATGAAGGAATCCGATCTGCTGGGTGTTATCGATTCGCCGGCCAAGGTGAAGAAAGCCGCCTGAACGGCTCTTCGCTGATCGTTTCCAACCCAATCATAATCATCAAACTGCCTATCTGAAGGAGTTTTCGACGATGGCTGCCAAGGAAGTAAAATTTAACGTTGACGCCCGGACCCGCTTGCTGAAGGGCGTCAACACCCTGGCCGACGCGGTCAAGGTGACGTTGGGGCCGAAGGGCCGCAATGTCGTGCTGGACAAGTCGTTCGGCGCGCCTCGTATCACCAAGGACGGTGTTACCGTCGCCAAGGAAATCGAGCTGTCGGACAAATTCGAGAACATGGGCGCGCAGATGGTGCGCGAAGTGGCCTCGAAGACCAACGACATCGCCGGTGATGGCACCACCACGGCGACCGTGTTGGCCCAGGCGATCGTCCGCGAAGGCGCCAAGTCGGTTGCCGCCGGCATGAATCCGATGGACCTCAAGCGCGGCATCGAACTTGCCGTCACGGCGGTTGTTGCCGATCTTGAGAAACGCTCCAAGAGGGTGTCCACCAATCGGGAAATCGCCCAGGTCGGGACCATTTCCGCCAACGGTGACACGGAAGTCGGCAATATGATCGCCGAAGCCATGGAGCGCGCCGGCAACGAGGGCGTGATCACGGTGGAAGAAGCCAAGAGCCTGCATTCCGAACTCGACGTGGTCGAGGGCATGCAGTTCGATCGCGGCTACACGTCGCCCTACTTCATCACCAACAGCGACAAGATGGTGGCGGAGCTGGAGAACCCTTACATCCTGATCCACGAAAAGAAGCTTTCCGGCCTGCAACCGTTGCTGCCGGTACTGGAAACGGTGGTTCAGTCGGGCCGTCCGCTGCTCATCATCGCCGAGGACATCGAGGGAGAGGCCCTGGCCACGCTGGTGGTCAACCGGCTGCGCGGCGGCCTCAAGGTCGCCGCCGTCAAGGCACCGGGCTTCGGCGATCGTCGCAAGGCGATGCTCGAAGACATCGCCATCCTGACCAACGGCCAGGTGA
>JAYOFM010000044.1:21196-26394 GCA_038117225.1 Rhodospirillales bacterium | reverse complement strand
GGTGATCCCTACAAGGACACCGCCGGTCCGGCCATCAACCCGATGATCAAGATCATCAACATCGTCGCGTTGCTGTTGCTGGCCATGCTCGCCGCCTGACACACATCGCGAACCACGAAAACGAAGCCCCGGCCGCATTTTCGGCCGGGGCTTTCGTTTGCGCGCCGCGGATTATCGACCGGCGTGGTCGGGGATTGGCTACTTCTCTTGCTTGTTTCTCAGTTTATTGAAGTTGCCGACCAGCTGCTCAAGAATCGTCAGTTCCTTGCCGACGGTGGGCGTCTTGCGTTCCACCGGCGCGACGGCGACCGCCGCTTCCAGCCCCTTGGTCTGGACGCCCTTGACGACGCCTCTCTTATCAAAACTGACGATGACGACCTTGCGATCATGAATCTTCGGCGCCAGAAATCCGATGGTTTCGGTCAATTCACTGACGTAGAACCAGGCTTCGTCGCCAAAGACCGTCACCGTCGACGGCGTGCCGAGAATTTCCGCCACCTCATCGCGGTTCATTTCTCCGACTTTTATTTCCGCTATTCGTTCTTGATCCGGCTGATTTCCGCGCGCCGCGACGCGGCCCTCACATGCGGCGACCGAGACCGTCAACAGCGCCAAAAACGCCGCACGAACGACCGCACGCGGGACCCGGGGCGAGATTTTCCTTGTGAAGGCCGATCCGCGCATCCTATTGAGGCCTCGTTGACACGTTGACTGATGGGGACAGGTTGATCCCGAGTCTGCCGCTCGCTGTCAAGAATGTCAACGGACGCGCCAGGTCACGCTGGAAGATGTAGAACCATGAAATTTCGCAACCCCTTTCGCGCCTCACCATTGATCGGCCCGGTGCGCGATGCCTACGAGGCCATCGTTCTGCAGGCGCGCGAGCCCTGGTTTTACAGCCATCTCGGCGTTCCGGACACGCCCGACTCACGTTTCGAGATGGTCGCGTTTCACGCCTACATGGTGATGCGCCGACTACGCGACGAAGGGAAGGCCGCGAGCGAGTTCTCGCAGAAACTGTTCGATCTGATGTTCATGGACCTGGACGAAAACCTACGCGAAATGGGTGTCGGTGACTTGGCAGTCGGCAAACGAATCCGCAAACTCGCGGAGGGCTTCTTCGGCCGCGTGGCACGCTATGATGAAGCACTTGACGCCGAGGATGACGTCGCCCTGGCCGATGCAATAGCGCGTAACATATATCGTGGCGTTCCCGGTCCGCGGGACGACGTCATTGCCCTGGCGGCATACGCCCGTCGTAGCATCGCCGCGCTTGACGCCACCGCCCTGGACATCGTGACCAATGGCCAGCCACGTTTCGCCGCGGCCGCGGACCATCCGGATAGGAAGGCCGCAACGTCATGAAGGATACCACGCCAGTCGAATTTTCGCGCCTGCAGGCCGCCGATAGTCTGGGTGATCATCCCTACACGGCGACCATCGAGGCAACCCCGGCAGAGCGACAGGCACTGGCCAGGCGCCTGGAATTAGACGATCTCGAGCACCTGAGCGCCGCCTTTACACTGACCCGGCAATCGAAAAATCGGGTGCGGCTCGCGGCTGAGGTCAAAGCCCGGTTATGCCAAACCTGCTCGGTGACGGGAGAGCCGTTCGAACATGATGACGCTTTCGCGTTTACCCGAGATTTCATTTCCGAGCGGGATTATCACCCAACCACCAATCCGGATATGGACCCGGATGAGGACGACCCACCGGACCCGATCATCGACGGCCGTATTGATATCGGTGAAGCCGTGTCCGAGGAACTGGCCCTACGGATTGATCCGTTCGCGCACAAGCCGGGCGCCGTTTTCGCGCCAGACGCGCCGCGTGACGCGGCCGGTTCCGTCATCATTGGCGACGGCGCGGCGCCGGAGGATGATACCCCACCGAGCCCATTCGCCGTTTTGCGGCAATTGAAACGGGACGACGGCTAAAGTCGTCGTGACCAAACAGGTCTCGCCGCCCGGAATTGTCGGAAATCAGCTTGCCCAGGCCCCGGATTTCCTATAAACAACCGCGCTTCATGCATGATGCGAGATAGAAGGGTTTCTCCATGGCCGTCCAACAAAATAAGGTTAGCAAGTCGCGCCGTAACAACCGCCGCGCTCACGACGGTCTTAAGGTGGTGAATGCCGTTGAGTGTTCGAATTGCGGCGAACTGAAGCGCTCTCACCACGTGTGCAGCGCTTGTGGTCACTATGGTGATCGTGAGATCACAGACGCACAGGACGCGGCCTGACCCTTCCCATAGCCGTTCCCGGCCCCTATTATTTGTCACAGTCTTTTGCACCGAACCTCTGACCGGAGGAGGGAATCGGAGCCGTGTCGAAACCATTGACCTTGTCCATTGATGCCATGGGCGGCGACAACGCGCCGGACATGATCATCGAAGGTATCGAGATCGCCCTCAAGCAGCTGCCCGACGCACGTTTCATCCTGTTCGGGGACGGCGCGCGTATTAACGCGCTGTTGGAGGATCATCCGCAGGCGCGGGATGCTTGTGAAGTCCGCCACACGCCCGATGTCGTGACGAACGACGAGAAGCCATCGAACGCCCTACGCAAGGGCCGCAATTCGAGCATGCGTCTTGCCATCAACGCCGTCGGCGACGGCACCGCCGATGGCATAATTTCCGCCGGCAATACCGGCGCGCTCATGGCGATGGCCAAATTCGTTCTGAAGACCCTGCCGGGCATCGACCGGCCCGCCATCGCGACCTATTTCCCGACCATGCGTGGTGAAAGCGTGATGCTTGATCTGGGCGCCAATATTACCTGCGACGCGGATAATCTCGTGCAGTTTGCCGTCATGGGTGAAGTCTTCGCGCGCAATGTCTTGAACCTCGATCATCCGTCCGTTGGCCTGCTGAATGTCGGAGTCGAGGATCTGAAGGGCAATGATGCCGTGCGCGAGGCTGCATCCCGCCTGCAAACATCGAATTTGCCGATCAAGTTTTACGGCTTCGTCGAGGGCGACGATATCGGCAAGGGGACGGTGGATGTCGTGGTCACCGACGGCTTTACCGGAAACATCGCGCTAAAAACCGCCGAAGGTACCGCGAAACTCCTCGGCTCCGCGCTGAAGGATGCCTTCACGTCATCTCTGCTGGCGAAGGTCGGTGCCCTGATGGCGCGGCCGGCGCTGTCGCGGTTCAAGGCCCGCATGGACCCGAGACGCTATAACGGCGCCATGTTCGTCGGCCTCAACGGCATCTGTATCAAGAGCCACGGCAGCACCGACGGCTTCGGATTTTCCAACGCCATCCGGGTCGCTCACGAATTGATGGTCAATCGCTTCAACGATGGCATCAAGAGCGATTGCGCGAAACTGCTCGACGGCGAAGACCGCGCGGACACGGTCATCGCCGACGATGCGGCGGTAGGCGAACAGGCGGCAACCGGCTGACATGGGCGTCCGTTCGGAAATCGTCGGGGTCGGTTCCTATCTGCCCGAACGCATCGTCACGAATGATGACTTGGCGCGGCGCGTCGATACCACGGACGAATGGATTCATTCTCGCACCGGCATCCGACAGCGCCACATCGCGGCCGATGGCGAACTAACATCTGATTTGGCGCTCGGCGCCGCCAAGGCGGCTTTGGAACACGCCGACCTGCCGGCCGCCGGAATCGATCTGCTCGTGCTGGCGACGACGACGCCGGACCAAACGTTCCCGGCCACGGCGACAACGGTGCAGCATCGTCTTGGCATGGCCAACGGCGCCGCGTTCGACGTTCAGGCCGTCTGCTCGGGCTTCATCTATGGGCTCGCGGTGGCCGACAACTTCATCAAGGCCGGACAGGCCAAGTCTATCGTCGTCATCGGCGCCGAGACTTTTTCGCGCATCCTCGACTGGGAAGACCGTTCGACCTGCGTCCTGTTCGGCGACGGTGCCGGCGCCGTCGTACTGCGAGCCAGTGACACCACCGCCGACGCCTCAACGAGCGTCGGCGATCAAGGACACAACGTCGGCCGCGGTATTCTGTCGACCCATCTTCACTCCGACGGGGCAACCAACGATCTGTTGTATGTGGATGGTGGGCCGTCGTCGACCCAGACCGTCGGCCATGTCCGAATGATCGGCCGCGAAGTCTACCGCAACGCCGTCGTCAATCTCGCCGCCGTCGCCACCGAGGCGCTCGAAGCCAACGGTCTTGGCCACGAAGACCTTGATTGGCTTGTACCGCACCAAGCCAACAAGCGCATCATCGACGGCACGGCCAAACGATTGGGGCTCGACGAATCACGGATCGTTGTCACCGTCGACCGGCACGCCAATACCTCGGCGGCATCGATCCCACTGGCGCTCGATGTAGCGGTCAAGGATGGACGCATCAAACGCGATGACCTTGTGCTGCTGGAAGCCATGGGTGGCGGGCTGACCTGGGGTGCCAGTCTGGTCCGCTGGTAGGGTCGTCGAAACCCTAGCGCATCCTATTGATAGTCTTGACGGAATTCATCCCCAACGATAGGCTCCGATGGCGTTGGAGAGGCGAGGGGATTGCGGCATGGTAGACAATACGGTGACACGCGCGCACCTTGGCGAGGCGGTGTACCAGGAAGTCGGGCTATCCCGCAACGAATCCACGGAATTACTTGAGTCTGTGCTGGGTTATATGACCGACGCGCTGGCGCGCGGCGAAACCGTGAAGATTTCGTCGTTCGGTAGTTTTTCCGTTCGCCAAAAGGGGCAACGGATCGGTCGCAACCCGAAGACCGGGCAGGAGGTTCCGATCCTGCCGCGCAAGGTGTTGGTCTTCCGACCGTCGCAGGTCCTAAAAACGCGAATTAACGAATCGCGAATTCCGAGTAACGACGGCACGGCATGATCGACGCCGCGCCGCGAGAGGGTTCGCCATGCCGGGAGGATAAAGAGCAATCCCGGAAATCCGCGGCGGCGTTTCGCACGATCAGCGAGGTCGCGGCGGAACTGGATTTGCCGCAACACGTGCTGCGTTTCTGGGAATCGAAGTTCAGCCAAGTGCGGCCCATGAAACGTGGCGGCGGGCGGCGTTACTACCGCCCCGAGGACGTCGCGCTGCTGCGACACATCCGTTCCCTGCTGCATGATGACGGCTACACGATCAAGGGCGTACAGAAGCTATTCCGCGAGAAGGGCGGTGCCAAGGGTCTGCTGGAAGACGTCGCGACGGACGATCATGCGAACCAATCCGCGTCGGCGGTTCCGCGAGAGC
>JAYOFM010000044.1:475-21186 GCA_038117225.1 Rhodospirillales bacterium | reverse complement strand
CCCGCGACGACGCCCCCCGGCACCGAGGCCGCGCGCGAGGAACTGCAGGCCATTCTAGGCGAACTAAAAGACATCAGAAGCCTGCTCGCGCCCGACGATAACTGACCACCCCTTTGTATTGCTCGCCGCCAGAGCCGTCGATATAGTGCCGCCCATCGACCGGTCGGGGAGTAGCTCAGCTTGGTAGAGCACTGTGCTGGGGGCGCAGGGGTCGCAGGTTCAAATCCTGTCTCCCCGACCAATAAATTCCCATTCATCTGATAATTGACGGTCCACGCGGCGACGCCAATTCTGGCACGATCGGTCTTTAGCCCATTGGCAAAAAAAATGGCCGGGTTGAAACCCGGCCAAAGTCTGTGCTCTTGAGGGAAGGGAGGATTCGAAACGAAATCCATCCTAGCCCCAACAATGTCACGTTCTCATCCATCTTGATGTGATCCGCGTCACAGCCAGAACGAATAAACGCGGAAACAGAACAATGAATATTATTTCTTATTTTTCAGCATGTTATGAGCCAAGCAGATGCAGCGGTGGGGAATTATCCTCGGCGCAGAGGCCGCACAGGCTCTCGAGTTCGTCCAAAATGATATCCACCCGCTCAAGGGTTGTTCCCAAATGGAAGCGGCCGCCCGGCGCGAAACGCACGGTCGGGCCCTTCGTGCACTGTCCCATGCAAACACTGCGCTCGAGCGTGATGTTGATGCGTCGTTCGGCAATGCCGCGTTCCAACGCATCGGCCACAGCGGCGCTGCCCCGTGCCGAACACGACGGCCGGTCGGAACCCGGGCGCAGGTTGATGCAGATCATCACGGCTGTCGGCGGCGCCGTTATCGCGATAGATTGATCGGGTGTTTCCTCGCTCATGAGCAATACCGGCCGCCACCTGAACCATACGGGCACGGGCAGAATTGTTTCGGAACCGAACCAGAAAGATCAATCATTCAGATGCCGACAACTACGAATGCAGGTGGTGGACCGTGGCGCCCGCGTCATCATCACCGGCTGGCATGCCATACAGCAGCGAGCGACCGGTTTCCGTCAATTTACAGATTTGCCAGTCCGGCTTGATCGGATTGGCGAACCACGGTTCCGCCCAACCATTCCGCAGGCAACTCTTGACCGTGCGCTCGCTGACACGCTGTCCCTGATCATCGAACAACGGCAGTTTTCCACCCGGTTGTTCGAGCCCGCGCGCCAACCATTTTACCTGTTGCGGCGTTGGCGCGCCGGGTCGCCGCTCAGTGGACGACTCGTCGGCGGTTTCGTCAATCGTGTCGATGTCCGTTTCGGGGGCCATACGTTTCTCCGGCTCGGTGACAGCCTCGGCATCCTACGTTAGTTTCACCAAGCGACCAAGCCCGGGGACACCCCCGAGGCGCTACGCGGAGGGACCATGACAGCCTGTTCGTTATACGTCACCACGGGGTCACGCGAGGAGGCCGACGCCGTCGCCCATGCCGTGATCTCCGAACGGCTGGCGGCGTGCGCCAATATCATTGAAGGGGTGACATCCGTCTACCGTTGGGAAGGCGAAGTCCAACAAGACACCGAGTGCCTAGTCATCATGAAAACGCGCCAGGATCTGGTCGATGACGCGACCCGGGCGATCAAGGCCGCACACGGCTACGATTGCCCCTGCATCGTCGCCCTGCCAATCATCGGCGGCAACGGGGATTATCTAGATTGGATCATCAAGGAAACGCGATAACACCTTGATTTCACGAGCCTCTACCGGTGATTTGCTTGACGATCGCCTGTGCCATCTCGACGGTATTGATGGCGCCGGAAAAACACGCCTGAACCGATTGCGAAAGCGGCTTCAACAACGCGACCTCGCGTGTATCGGCGAGTTCTCCCTTTGATTTCTGGATCGATCGCGAGACGTCAATCAGCGCGCGGCACAGTTCAATGACATGACTGTAACGCGAACCTTCGAGGCGCTTGATCGACGCCTCCGCTTCATCGATCAGTGTCTCCAGGCCGCCGACCACAACATCGTTGACGGCCGGGTTGCGTTCCATCATCGGCACCAGTTTGGTCACCAATGCCGCGAGTTCGGCGCCGATGAATTCGAGTTTCTTGTCCTCGAGCTTGGTCTTCGTCGCCTGAATTCCCGCCTCGACATCAAAAAATCCGACCTTTTTCCCAGTTGCCTTGGCTTGCAGGGTATTCGGGACTTCGACCGCTTTGCTCAGATCATCGCCTTTCCGTGCCGGGCCGACGTATCCCTCGGTGACGATGAAGGGTTTGCGATGGTTGATCAGAATGTTGATCCGCTCAAGCATCCCGGTGGTCGACACCGGCTTCATGCAGATATCGTCGGTGCCGACCTCGAGAATGCGTTTAACCATCTCGGGCGTCGGTTCATCCAACAGCGCGATGATGGGAAGGAACGGATTATTGCCAATCTTATCGTGGCGAAGATCGTAGACGAAATCGCAGAAATCACCGTCCGGGATCGTCGCCGAGCACAACAAAATATCCGGCATGAACATGGAGAGGACGTCCTTGACCCGGGCCAAGGTGTCGCCGATGCGAATTTCGCGAAATCCGTTGTTATTGAGGATCAGGCGGATGCTTTGGCGCGCGTTCAAGTCGTGGTCGACAAGCATCAGGTCCACCTTATCAAACGTAATCTTCGCCTTCGACATCGATCCACAAGCCCCCTGGGCACCGCTTAACAAGTGGCGGTTTTCCAAAATTTTTTTACCTCAAGAGTCGCGAACCGCCAACCGCAATCAATGGAACGCCGCCATTATGCTCACGTTTTGATGCCTAATCGTTAGTCGGTTACCAATCACGCGGCATTTCGACCGTCGCCATCGCCTGCGCGGCGATGCCCTCGCCGCGCCCGGTGAACCCGAGTTTCTCCGTCGTCGTGCCCTTGACGCTGACCCGCGCCGCGCCAATGCCGAGGATATCGCCAATACGCTCGCGCATGGCCTGCTTGTGCGGGCCGATCCGAGGTGCCTCGCAAATCAGGGTGACATCGATATTGACGATGCGGCCGCCATCATCGGCCACCAGCGACGCCGCGTGGGTAAGAAAGACATCGGAAGCCGCGCCCTTCCAACGTGCATCGGACGGCGGGAAGTGATCGCCGATATCGCCAGCGCCAATGGCGCCAAGCACGGCGTCGGTGATCGCATGCAGCCCGACATCGGCGTCGGAATGGCCATCGAGACCACGATCATGCGGAACCGCGACCCCACAGAGCATCAGCGGCCGGGCGGGGCCGAAGCGATGGACGTCAAACCCGCTGCCGGTCCTCGTTTCCAAGGCCGCCGCGGCGCCGCGTCCGGCCGGGGCGAGGTCGTCGAGCGTGGTGATCTTGATATTTGCGGCGTCGCCATCGACAACGATGACGTCGAGCCCGGCGCATTCGGCGACGGCGGCATCGTCGGTCAACGCTTCGCCGACCGTCGCGCGATGCGCCGCGAGAAGGGCATCGAAGCGGAACCCCTGCGGTGTCTGCACGCGCATCAGCGCCGATCGATCGACGGTTTCGACAATCGCGCCATCGGCATCGACGCGCTTGACGGTATCGCTGACGGACAGGGCAGGGATGGCGCCATCGTGCTCGCCGAGCGCCGCGATGACGCGGTCCACCAGCGCCGTCTGGACGAACGGTCGCGCGGCGTCATGAACGAGAACCAGCTTTGGGGAAATTTCCGCCAGCGCCTCCAATCCGTTGCTGACGGACTCCTGGCGGCTCGCCCCGCCGAATACCGGCTCGAGGATCGCGAGGCCATCGGCGGCGGCGGCGAATAATGCCGCATCGTCTTCATGGATCACCGGCAACACTGCATCGACGCTCGCATGCTCGATGAAGGCCGTCAGCGTTTGACGAATGACCGGCACGCCGTCGAGGTCGACGTACTGTTTCGGCAATTCGCCGCCGAAGCGGTGGCCGCGTCCGGCGGCGACGATGATGGCGATGCAATCGACCATGGTTTCCATATCCAGGCCCGGATGATCGGGCGGCGGCGCGACCTTAGAACCGGCGCCATTCCGTGCCAAGTCCGAAGCCTGACGTGATCGCCCGTGCAGCCCGGCGAAGGGACTTGCCATCCGATGGCGGCGGCGCGATGTTGGGCCGATCCTGGTACCGCCGATGCTTGAAAAACGACTGTGCAAACGGCTGAAAGACGGACATCCGAGGCGATATGGCCGATAACCTCCTGCTTCCGCTGACGGCGATCCTGGCGTTGCTGCCGGCCTCGCTGATGTCGCTGCGTCGCGGCTATGACCGCGACGGGGTTTTCTGGGCGGTCCTCGCTGTGGCCGGGGCCGGACCGTTAACCTGGGTCCTGATCCACAACGCCGGTGCTTGGCGGGTGGATTTTTCGACGTCCCTGTGGATTACCGTCTCCGCGACCGTGATTCTGTTCATCGTCGTCGCCGCGTTGACCGATCATGCGTGGCGCCTGACGCCGTTGCTGATGCCCTACATGATCATTCTCGCCGTACTCGCCACCCTCTGGCGACACACCGATATCGCGGAACGACAGACGATTCTGGGTGCCTGGACCAGCATCCATATCATCGTTTCCGTCGTCACCTATGGCCTGTTGACCATCGCCGCCGTCGGCGCGCTCGCCGCCGTGCTGCAGGAACGGGCGCTAAAACGCAAACAGCCGACGGCGTTGACGCCACTGCTGCCGCCCGTTGTTGAATGCGATCGACTGTTGGTCAGGTTGCTCGGGCTGTCGGAAATCGTACTGGCCATCGGCTTGGCGACGGGCGTGGCGCTCAATGTCTCCGCCGGCGGCGCCACCCTGGCGCCGGATCATAAGACCATCCTGACAGTCGCCGCCTTCATCGTCATTGGGCTGTTGCTATTGGTTCATTACCGCAGCGGCCTGCGCGGCCGCAAAGCGGCGCGCCTTGTCTTGCTGGCGTATTTGCTGCTGACGCTGGGCTACCTGGGGGTCAAATTCGTCACCGACGTGCTGGTGACGTGAACACCCGGTCGCTATAATCATTGCCAAATTACCGTGCTTGCCTAATAAACCGGCATTCGTAAGCAGGACACCGTTCTTATGACCGTGAAAATCGGCCCCGTGACGCTGGAAAGCAACGTCGTACTGGCGCCCATGTCGGGCGTCACCGACATGCCGTTTCGCCGCCGCGTCAAGGAATATGGCGCCGGCCTAGTAATATCGGAGATGATCGCCAGCCGGGCAATGATCGAGTCGGTGCGCCGAAACGTGCACAAACGAACCATGAAGATGGCGACCAATTGCGCCGAGGAAAGCCCGATGGCGGTACAACTCGCCGGTTGCGAACCGTCCGTAATGGCTGAGGCGGCGAAATTGAATGTCGATCGCGGCGCCGCCATCATCGACATCAACATGGGCTGTCCGGCGAAAAAGGTGACCAACGGCGTCGCCGGATCGGCGCTGATGCGCGATGAACGCCTCGCCGGCGGAATTCTGGAAGCCACCGTCAACGCCGTCTCGTTGCCGGTCACCTTGAAGATGCGCACCGGATGGGACGACGAAACGCGGAACGCGCCCAACCTGGCCCGCATCGCGGAATCCGCCGGCATCCAATCGATCGCCGTACATGGCCGCACGCGCTGCCAATTCTATAAAGGGCAGGCGGATTGGCGGTTCATCCGCCAGGTCAAGGACGCGGTGTCCATTCCCGTGTTCTGTAATGGCGATATCAACACCGTCGACGACGCGGCGGAAGCGCTGCGCCAATCCGGTGCCGATGGCGTGCTGATTGGCCGCGGTGCCTATGGGCGCCCGTGGTTTCTAAATCAGGTTCGACATTTCCTGAGATCCGGTGAACGGCTGCCTGATCCGCCGATCGCCGAACAGGCGGAAGTCCTGCTGCGCCATTACGATGAGATGCTGTCGCACTATGGCAACGATGTCGGCGTGCGCGTGGCGCGAAAACATATCAGTTGGTATTCGAAGGGCCTCTATGATTCAGCCGCGTTCCGCGCGCGGGTCAACAGCATGGGCGACGCCGCCGAAGCGCGCGACGCCATTGTCGAATTCTACGCGGCCTATATCGGCCAGGAAGCCGCCTGATGGCCGACGCGCCGATCGTATTGGCGACGCACCGGTTACTGCCGCGGCTCGATGGTGATACCGTCCTCAACGCCCTGGCGAGCGCCGTCATCGTCATCGACGGCAATGACAATATCGTACACGTCAACGGCACGGCCGAGCAGCTGCTGGGCGGCAGCGCCTCGGTCCTGATAGGCCAGCCGCTGGTCGCCCACGTGCCGGCCGACAGTCCGGCATCGACATTGATCAGCCAGGTTCGAGCACGCGGCAATGCGGTCAACGAGTATGACGTCACGCTGGAAACGCCGCGGATCGGTAAACATCTGGTCAATCTGCAGGCGACCCCGCTGCCGGAAGCCGAGGGCCACGTGGTTCTCGCACTCCAACATCGCTCGATCGCCGAGAAGATCGACCGGCAATTGACCCATCGTGGTGCCGCCCGTTCGGTCACCGCCATGGCGGCGATGCTGGCGCACGAAGTCAAGAATCCGCTTTCCAGCATTCGCGGCGCGGCACAGCTGCTGGAACAGGAAGCAAGCGAGCAGGACGCCATGCTGACCCGCCTGATCCGTGACGAAGCAGACCGAATTTGTGATCTGGTCGACCGCATGGAGGCCTTCGGCGAAAGCCCGCCCATGGAACGGGCACCGGTCAACATCCATCTCGTTCTCGACCGGGTTCAGCGTCTGGCGGAAACAGGTTTCGGTCGGCATGTCCGCTTTGTCGCCGACTTTGATCCATCGCTGCCCGCCGTGCACGGCAATCACGATCAGCTGGTGCAGGTGTTTCTCAACATCGTCAAGAACGCCTGCGAGGCGGTTCCGGATATCGGTGGCGAAGTGGTGCTGGCGACCGGTTATCAACGCGGCGTCCGGCTGGCCGTGCCGGGTCGGGATACGCGCGTTCATCTGCCATTGCAGGTCAGGGTCCGAGACAACGGCCCCGGCATTCCGGACGACATTCTGACTTACCTGTTCGATCCGTTCGTAACCTCAAAGCCCGGGGGATCAGGCCTGGGGCTGGCGCTGGTGGCGAAAATCGTCGGCGACCACGGCGGCGTCATCGAGTGCGACAGCACGCCCAAGCGTACGGAATTCCGGGTCATGCTGCCAGTGCACGCGGCGGAGAGCGACGCGTGACGGCGCCGACAATCCTCGTCGCCGACGACGACGCGGCCATTCGCACGGTTGTCGGACAAGCTCTCAATCGTGCCGGGTTCGAAGTTCGCGCCGCCAGCAACGCGGCGACGCTCTGGCACTGGCTTGAGGACGGCGATGGCGATCTGGTGATCACCGACGTGGTCATGCCCGACGAAAACGGGCTCGACCTCATTCCACGTATCCGCGCATTGCGACCGGAACTGCGCATCATCGTCATGAGCGCGCAATCGACGCTGCTGACCGCCGTCCGCGCGACCGAACGCGGCGCCTTCGAATACCTGCCGAAGCCGTTTGACCTGGATGAACTGGTCGGTGTTGTCCGGCGCGCGCTAGAAACGCCAGCCGGCGAGACCGCCAACGGCACCGACCCCGGTTATGAGGAAGCCCTACCTCTGATCGGCCGCTCGCCGGCCATGCAGGAAATCTATCGAACGCTGGCGCGGCTGATGCCGACCGATCTCACCGTCATAATTAACGGTGAGTCCGGCACGGGCAAGGAATTGGTCGCCCGCGCCTTGCACGATTATGGTAAGCGCAAGGGTCGCCCGTTCGTCGCCGTCAATATGGCGGCAATCCCACGGGAACTTATTGAAAGCGAACTGTTCGGACACGAGAAGGGGGCATTCACCGGCGCCACCGCGAAGGTTGCCGGCCGCTTCGAGCAAGCCAAGGGGGGCACGCTGTTTCTCGATGAAATCGGCGATATGCCACCGGAGGCCCAGACTCGATTGCTGCGCGTCCTGCAGGAAGGCGAATTCACCAGCGTCGGCGGCCGCGCCGTGGTGCAAGCGGATGTTCGCATCATCGCCGCGACCCACCAAGATTTACGCCAATTGATCCGGCGCGGCCTATTTCGCGAGGATCTGTTCTTCCGGCTCAACGTAGTGCCGCTCCGGCTGCCGGCGCTGCGTGAGCGCACGGAGGACATTCCGGAACTGGTTCGCCATTTCCTCGGCCGAGCCGCCGCCGAAGGCCTGCCGTGGAAAATTATCGACGGTAAAGCGATGGAACGCCTGCAGCATCACCATTGGCCGGGCAACGTGCGCGAACTTGAAAACCTGATCCGGCGGCTGGCGGCGCTGTATTCGCAGGAAATCATCGGTGACGACAACATCGCGGCGGAACTGGGTGCCGCCGACGCGCCGGCCGGTGGCGCGCCGGTACTCGACGACAATCTTGCCGGCAGCGTCGAACGCCACCTCCAATCCTATTACAAGGCGCACGGCCAAGGCCTGCCGTCGTCCGGTCTTTATGGGCGGGTCATGCGCGAAGTAGAGCGGCCGCTGATCATCCTGACCCTGCAGGCAACGCGCGGTAATCAGTTGCGCGCGGCCGACGTTCTTGGTCTCAACCGCAATACATTGCGCAAAAAAATTCGCGAACTCGAAATCCCCGTGATCCGGGGAAGCAAATGAACGACACGACCGAGGTCGTGAAAAACGACGGCGCCTCGGCGGGCCCCAGTCTCGTCGTTCGCCTAAAGGCTTGGTCGCAGGACACCAGCACGCATCGAAAATTGGCCTATACGCTTGCCGCGGCCGCCACGGCATCGGGCATTGCCACCGTCGCCACCATGACCGACCCGGGACGCGACCAGTCCGACGTTCAGACGGTGATCGTTCTGTTGTATCTCGATCTCGCGTTGATGCTGCTGCTCGGCGGCATCGTGGCGCGCCGCCTCGTCGCGGTATGGACCGAACGCCGCCGTGGTGGCGCCGGCGCGGGGCTGCACAGCCGCCTCGTCCTGCTATTCAGTGCCGTCGCCATCACACCGGCAATTCTGGTTGCTATCTTTTCCACCGTTTTCTTCAATTTCGGCATTCAGGGCTGGTTCGGCGACCGGGTATCGACGGCGCTTGAAAAGTCGGTGGCGGTGACCGAGGCCTACCTGGGCGAACACCGCAAGAATATCCACGCGGATGCCTTCGCCATTACCAGTGATCTAAACCGCTTGGCGGTACGATTGAGCCGCAATTCCTGGGAATTCAACCGCGTCCTATCATCATTCGCCGGAGCGCGCGGATTGGCGGAAGCGGCGGTGGTCAACGCCAAGGGCGGCATCATCGCCCGCTCGGATCTTAGCTTCACCGACGAAATCGAACCCCTTCCACCGGAAGCAACCCTGGATAAAAACCGTGGTCGTGTCATCGTCGTCGGCTCGGAGCGGGACGACCGCATCCGCGCCGTTGTACGGCTTGAACGTTTCATCGACGCATATCTGATCATCGAAAGATTTGTCGACCCGCGGGTGACGCAGCACATCGAGGAAATACGCGGCGCCGTCGACGAATACCGCGACCTGGAAAAGGAGCGCAGCGGTATCGAGGTCAGTTTCGTGATGATCTATGGCGTCGCGGCGTTGCTACTGTTGCTCGCCGCCGGCTGGACGGGCTTGACCGTGTCGACGCAAATCGCGCGGCCGATCACGGAATTGATTTCCGCCGCCGAAAAAGTGCGGGAAGGCGATTTGACGGCGCGCGTCGCCGAACCCAAAGGTGGCGATGAAATCTCGGGCCTGAGCCGTGCGTTCAATGCCATGACGGGGCAGCTTTCGACCCAGCAACAGGGGCTGATCGAGGCCAACCGGGAACTCGACGAACGTCGTCGCTTCACCGAGACCGTGCTCGCCGGCGTCTCTGCCGGGGTCATTGGTCTCGACGCGGACCGCCGCATTCACCTGCCGAACCGATCGGCATCGGAACTGATGGAAATCGATCTGTCGGCGCACATTGATGATGATCTGGCGACCGTTGTCCCGGAAATGGCGGCGCTTTTTGAAATGGCCAGGCTGCGACCGGACCGCCTGCACCAGGATGAAATCCGCCTGCAGCGCGGCGGCCAGTTCCGAACGCTGCTAGTGCGCATTGCCGCCGAACACGCGGGCGCGGATGTCATCGGCTTCGTCGTTACCTTCGATGACGTCACCGACTTGCTGTCGGCGCAGCGCAAGGCGGCATGGGCAGACGTGGCGCGCCGCATCGCACATGAGATCAAGAACCCGCTGACCCCCATCCAGCTGTCGGCTGAACGTTTGAAACGCAAATACCAGGACGAAATTGTCAGCGACCCGGAAGTCTTTACCCAGTGCACCGAGACCATTATCCGCCAGGTCGAGGATATCGGCCGCATGGTCGATGAATTCTCGTCGTTCGCGCGGATGCCAGAGGCATCGATCAAGCCGGAAAACCTATCCGAATTGTGCCGTCAGGTAGTGTTCCTCGAACAGGAACGCACACCGGAAATCGACTTCGAATGTGACATGCCGACGACCGACATCATGCTGCATTGTGACCGGCGCCAGATTTCCCGCGCCTTGACCAATCTATTGAAGAACGCGGCTGAATCGATCGGCAACGATGATCCGAATCGACACCGCCCAGATGAACCCGGCCACATCTGGTTGTCCTTGATCACCGACGGCAGCGATGACGAAACGGTGCGCATCGTCATCGCCGACAACGGTATCGGCCTGCCGGCCAATGATCGCGAACGGCTGACCGAACCTTACGTGACGACGCGGACCAAGGGCACGGGGCTCGGTCTTGCCATCGTTCGTAAAATCATGGAAGACCATCAGGGCGATCTGTTGTTGGAGGATCGCGATGGCGGCGGCGCCAGGATTTCCCTGGTATTCCGCCCGCCAGAGGATATCGAGACTTCCGGTATCGGTGACGAAACAGCATCGCGCGAGACAGGTTAGAACGGCATGGCCGAAGAAATTCTGATCGTGGACGACGAGCAGCTGATCCGTGAATCGCTGGCCGGTATCCTTGGCGACGAAGGCTATGAAACACGCACAGCCGCGGACAGCGACAGCGCGCTGGAAGCCATCGGCCGTCGGCGCCCGGGCTTGGTTTTGCTGGATATCTGGCTTCAGGGCAGCGCGTTGGACGGGCTCGAAATCCTCAAGGAGCTACGCCGCGACCACCCGGACGTCCCTGTGCTGATGATGAGCGGCCATGGCACCATCGAGACCGCCGTTTTGGCGATCAAGGACGGCGCCTATGACTTCATTGAAAAACCGTTTCAGATCGACCGGCTGTTGGTGCTGATTGAACGCGCCGTCGAATCCGCCCGCCTGCGACGCGAAAATCAGGAACTGCGGTTACGTGCGGGCACGTCGGAAGACTTGATCGGCCGCTCCAATGTGATCCGCGACATTTCCCAGGCCATCGACCGGGTCGCAACGGCAAATAGCCGCGTTCTGATCACCGGACCGGCGGGATCGGGCAAGGAAGTTGTCGCGCGCATGATTCATGGCCGGTCGCGTCGGTCCGGATCTCCATTCGTGGTCGTCAACTGTGCCACCATGGTACCGGAAAAGATGGAAACCGAGCTTTTCGGCACCGAGGACGGGGAGGGACCGCGCAGGGTCGGCTTCTTCGAGCAGGCGCACGGCGGCACCTTGTTTCTCGATGAAATCGCCGATATGCCGCTCGAAACCCAAGGCAAGATCGTTCGTGTATTGCAGGAGCAGATATTCGAGCGAGTCGGCGGCTCAAAACGGGTCGAGGTCGATATTCGCGTATTAGCGTCTTCGACCCACGATTTGACGGAAAAGATTGCCGAAAACCGCTTCCGCGAAGACCTATTCTATCGGCTCAACGTCGTTCCCATCGTGTTGCCGCCGCTGCGTGAGCGGACCGAGGACATTCCGGTGCTCTCCGATCATTTTCTGGAACGGGCCGCAGAGAGCTCGGGCCAGCCACGTCGACGCATTGGCGATGACGCCATTGTCGCCCTGCAGCGTTACGCGTGGCCGGGTAACGTACGCGAGCTGCGCAATGTCATCGAACGCATGCTGATCATGGCGCCCGAGGACGCCGCGCAGGCCATCGGCGCCGACCTGCTGCCGCCGGAAATCGGCGCGGCGGCGCCGGCTTTGGGCAACTGGGATCGCAATTCGGAAATCATGACGCTGCCGCTACGGGACGCGCGCGAGGCCTTCGAACGTGAATACCTACTGGCGCAAGTGACCCGTTTCGGCGGTAATATATCGCAGACGGCTCAATTCGTTGGTATGGAGCGCTCGGCGTTGCATCGCAAGCTGAAGTCGCTTGGCGTGCGCAGCGAAGACCGGCAGTAAGATCAAGGGCCACGCAGTGGATATCGGGATAGCATCGTCATGAAGGTCATCGTCTGCGGCGCCGGTCAGGTCGGCTTCAGCATCGCCCGCCATCTGGCACTCGAAAACAACCACGTCACGGTGGTCGATCAGTCGCCCGAGTTGGTGCGACGGGTCACCGACACGCTGGACGCGACGGGGTTCGTCGGTTACGCCTCCGACCCCACGGCGCTCGAGGAAGCCGGTATCGGCGATGCCGACATGATCATCGCCGTCACGGCGTCAGACGAGGTCAACATGGTGGCCTGCCAGATCGCCCACTCGCTATTCGAGGTGCCGACCAAGATCGCGCGCGTGCGGCGGCAAAGCTATCTGCAACCAATTTGGTCAAACCTGTTTTCGCGCGACCACATGCCGATCGACGTCATTATCTCGCCGGAGATCGAGGTGGCGCGCGCGATTACGCGCCGGCTGCACGTGCCCGGCGCATTCGAGATGATCCCCCTGGTCGATGACAAGGTGAAGCTGGTCGGCGTGCGCTGTGACGAGGATTGTCCGATCATCAACACGCCATTGCGCCAGCTGACGCAATTGTTTCCCGACCTGAATATCGTCGTGCTCGGCATCATTCACGACGGCGATGCCATCGTGCCACGCGGCGACGACCAGATGTTCCCGGGCGACGAGGTCTACTTCGTCGTCGATTCGAACCAACTGCAGCGCGCCATGGCGGTGTTCGGCCATGAGGAAAAAGAGGCGCGCCGCTTGCTTATCTTCGGCGGTGGGAACATCGGCCTGTTCGTCGCACAGGAGTTGGAAGCAGCGCAGATGCTGGTGCGCACCAAGATCATTGAATCGAACGCCGCGCGCGCCGAGCATATCTCGTCGCTGCTCAGCGAAACGATGGTTCTCCACGGCGACGTGCTCGATCCGGAAATCCTCGAAGAGGCCAACATCCGTGCCATCGATGCCGTCATCGCTGTGACCAATGACGATGAGACCAATATCCTGGCATCGCTGCTCGCCAAGCGCGCCGGTGCATCACGCACCATCGTGCTAATCAACAAGAACACCTACGAGCCACTGACCAGTTCAATCGGCATTGACGTCGCGGTCAGCCCGCGCAACATCACCGTCTCGAAAATTCTGCAACATGTCCGCCGCGGCCGCATCCATTCCGTTCATACGATCCGCGAGGGTTTTGGCGAACTGATCGAGGCGGAAGCCCTGGAAACATCGGATCTGGTTGGCAAACCCTTGAAAGAGGTCAAGCTGCCGCACGGCGTTATTCTCGGCGCGCTGGTGCGCGACGGGAAAATGATCTGTCCGCGCGGCGAAACCGTCGTCGAGGCCGACGACCGGGTGGTGCTGTTCGCCGCCGCCGAGGTCGTGCGCCAGGTCGAAAAGATGTTTTCCGTTCAGCTCGAATATTTCTAGCCCGCCACGGCCAGACTTTTCATCCCATCGAAGGAGTTCCGCATGTCGCGCATCGCCTATGTCAATGGCCGCTACGTTACGCATGGCGATGCCGCCGTCCATATCGAGGATCGGGGCTATCAGTTCGCCGATGGTGTCTACGAGGTCTTTGGCGTTCAGGACGGACGACTGCTGGGCGAGCAGGGGCACCTTGACCGGCTGGCCTATTCTTTGTCGGAACTGCGCATCGGTTGGCCGGTCGGCCGCCGTGCCTTGCGGTTCATCATTGACGAAATCGTGCGCCGCAACCGTATCACCAACGGCATTGTCTACATGCAGGTCACCCGCGGCGTGGCGCCACGCAATCACGGCTTTCCAAAGAACGCCGCGCCGTCCCTCGTGGTCACGGCGCGAATGTCGGCGCGTTTCGACAGCTTCGATTTCGATACCGGTCTGGGGGTCATCACCATCCCGGACATTCGCTGGAAGCGAAAAGACATCAAATCGATTTCCCTGCTGCCCAACATCATGGGCAAACAGCAGGCGATCGATGCCGGCTGTTATGAGGCCTGGCAAGTCGACGAAGACGGCTTGATCACCGAAGGCATCGCCACAAATGCCTGGATCGTCACCGCCGACGGCGACTTGGTCACGCGCCAAGCCGGCGCGGCGATCCTCAACGGTATCACGCGCCTGACATTGCTCGACGTGATCAAAGACCTGGGCATTACCCTGGTCGAGCGGCCGTTCACGGTCGCCGAGGCGCTGAGTGCCCGCGAGGCCTTTCTATCCAGTTCCAATTCGCCAGTTCGCGGCATTACCCGGATCGATGGGCGAACCGTTGGTGACGGCAACGTGGGACCACTGACGCGACGCCTGATCGACGCGTTATTGGGCTTCTACGACCGCGCGGCGGACGCCGCGGTTCATCATCCGACTTCCGGTGCCACCGTATGATCGATACGCGCCCGCGCGCCGTGTTGTTCGATTGGGACAACACCCTCGTCGACACCTGGCCGGTCATTCACGATGCGTTGAATCATACGTTCGCCGCCTACGGCCTGGAAACCTGGAGCATCGCGGAAACACGGCGTCGGGTGCGGCGCTCAATGCGGGAAAGCTTCCCGGGTTACTTCGGTGACAAGTGGGAGGAGGCGGCTGATGTTTTCTACGCTCGTTACGGTGCCATACACGCTGAAAAGCTCGTCGCGGTGGACGGCGCGGGCGCCATGCTGGCACAGCTCCACGGCGCCGGTCTGGCGCTCGGCGTGGTCAGCAACAAAACGGGCAGTTTCCTGCGCATCGAAGCCGAGCAACTCGGCTGGTCGACCTACTTCGGTCGCATTGTCGGTTCCTTCGATGCGCCGCGTGACAAGCCAGACCCGGCGCCAGTGATGATGGTATTGGACGCGACGGGTCACCTGCCCGGCAAGGATGTTTGGTTCGTCGGCGACGCGGATATTGACTTGGAATGCGCACACAATAGCGGCTGCACGCCTGTCTTACTGCGACCACAGGTGCCAGTAGCGGGTGAATTCGACGATTTTCCGCCGACCCATCATTTTCCGGACGCGGCATCGCTTTGCAAATTTCTAATGAAGCGCTAAAGTCATTTGGTCAGGTATACGGCCCCCCAAACGGGACGACCCGCGAAGGGGTGGGGAATCAAAAATACAGGGAGGGATCCCGCGCCGCGCTTCCCCGGCCAACGGGTCCAAAATAAACCATAAAGGGGGATGACTAAATGTCGCCCGAAAAATCCCAGAACGTCCAAGACGTTTTCCTCAACTTTATCCGTAAGAACAAGACCCCGGTTACTATTTTTCTGGTTAATGGCGTCAAGCTGCAGGGAATCGTGACCTGGTTCGATAACTTCTCGGTGCTGCTGCGCCGCGATGGACATACGCAGCTTGTCTACAAGCATGCCATCTCGACGGTGATGCCGACAGTGCCGGTGCAGTTGTTCGAACCCGAGAAAGACGGCGACGACGCCGAGGATTGAGCACGGGTTTCACCCCAGACTCCGTCGACCTATCGGAACGCCGTCGCGGCGATCCGTGCATCGTGTTGCATGCCGATCTCGGCAACCGCGGCGGTGACTCCGCCAGCGCCGTGCGGGATGCCACGGCGCGATTGGACGAAGCCATCGGCCTCGCCGACGCCATCGATCTGAACGTCGAGCACGCCGAGGTTCTGACCATCCACAAGCCGCGCCCGGGCCTGCTATTCGGCAAGGGCACGGTTGAACGGATCGGCGCGCTGGTCCCCAATCCCGATGCGGAAGACGGCGGCATCCCTGTGATCATCGTCGATGGCCGACTGACGCCGGTACAACAGCGCAATCTTGAGCGTGCCTGGCATTGCAAGGTGTTGGACCGAACCGGGTTAATCCTGGAGATTTTCGGTGCCCGCGCGCGTACGCGAGAGGGGCGGCTGCAGGTGGAACTCGCGGCGCTCAGCTACCAGCGCGGTCGCCTAGTCCGCAGTTGGACCCATCTCGAGCGCCAGCGCGGCGGCTTCGGTTTCATGGGCGGCCCCGGCGAAACCCAGATCGAAACCGACAGACGCCTGATTTCACAGCGTATCAACCGCCTCAAACGCGACCTCGCCGACGTCAAGCGTACCCGCGCCCTGCATCGAAAATCCCGCCGCGACGTGCCTTATCCGGTGGTGGCCCTGGTCGGATATACCAATGCTGGAAAATCGACACTGTTCAATCGACTTGCATCGGCCGATGTCACGGCGAAAAATCAGCTTTTCGCGACGCTGGACCCGACCATGCGCGGCATTGAGCTGCCATCCGGCCGCATGGCGATCCTGTCAGATACGGTCGGGTTTGTATCCGATCTGCCGCATGAACTGGTCAATGCGTTCCACGCAACGCTGGAAGAAGTCATCGAGGCGGACATCGTGCTTCATGTGCGCGACGTCTCCCACGTCGATACGGACGCCCAGAAACGCGACGTCATTGATGTGCTGGTTCAGATCGGCATCGACGCGGAAACGGACGGCCGCGTCGTCGAAATCCTCAACAAGATCGATTTGCTCGACGACGAGGCGCGCCGCGCCATATTGAATCGCGCCGATTTATCCAACGCCGTCCGGGTGCTGGCCCTGTCCGCGTTGACCGGCGACGGCTGTGATGCGCTGTTCGGTTTGCTCGACGATCACATTACCGCCGGATTCCGCATCGTCGAAGTCAACCTGGGCCACGGCGAGGGTGCCGCTATCGCCTGGCTCTACGATCACGGGGAAGTCGTCGGACGCGCGGATACGGAAGACGGCGTGGCACTGACGGTTCGCCTGTCACCGGCGGATGCGGATCGTTTTCACGATCGCCAGGCTCGGAGCACCGCCGTGTGACGGCACCGCGCCGTCACTCAGTTGCCGTTGACATCGCCGTCACGCCATTGGTATGAAGAGATTCTACTAGTAGATATTTAATAGGAACCCCGTCATGGCGACCGCACAGGCTCAACGTAAATGGCGCGATCGTAACCGCTTCGTCAAACGCCAGCTCAACGTCATGGCGCGCAAATCCGTGCATGATGATCTGGATACCCTGGCGACGGACTTCGACCTGCGCGGCAAGGGCGAAGCCGTGACCTTCGCCGCCTTCGTTGCGCGGGCGCTGGTCCAACGGGCGGAATTCAGCAGCGACGCCCAGCGTATTCTTGATGATTTTTCCGAAGCCTATCACCGCGACCGCGAACTCTATATCAACTGACGCGACCCCGCGTCGCCGCCGCTTTCTGCATTAAGGAGCAAACCATGCTGGTCGATCCGGCCCAGGTGACCGGCATTATGCGTGACGTCGCGCGGGAAGCCGTCATGCCGCGTTTCCGGAGCCTCGGCGCCGGCGATATCCGCGAGAAGGGGCCGGGCGACCTAGTCACGGTCGCCGACGAGGACGCGGAGCGCCTGCTGTCCGTGCGGCTGCCGCCACTCCTGGCCGGCAGCCGTGTCGTCGGCGAGGAGGGTGCCGCCGCTGATCCGGATACGCTCGCGGTATTGGCCGATGACATGCCCGTATGGATCGTCGACCCGGTCGACGGCACGCAGAATTTTGCCGACGGTGTCGCCTGTTTCGGGCTCATCGTGGCGCTGTGCCGCGCCGGTGAAATCCTTGCCGGTTGGATCCACGATCCGATCAACGACCGCACGTTTCATGCCGTCACCGGGCAGGGGGCTTGGGAGGGGACGCGGCGATTGCGGCTTGATCCGGCACCCGCAATGGGGGGCATGACGGGTTATCTAGGGCCGCGCTTTCGCCGCCGCTTCGGCGATTGGCGCGATGGCGGCCGAAGCGATGTGCCAAAACCGGAAAACCGCCTTAAATGCGTGGCCCGTGAATACATGGAACTGGCCGAGGGCCGGCGGAATTTCGCCCGTTATGGTGGCCGCCTCAAACCCTGGGATCACGCCGCCGGTGTATTGATCCTGCGCGAGGCCGGCGGCATCGCCCGCTCACCTGACGACGGCGTCGACTATCGGGCCACGGCGCCACGCGAAGCCTCCCTGTTACTGGCGCCGACCGAGGATCACTGGCGGACCTTGCGCGATTTGATGATCGAATAGTATCCGCCCTCAAGCCCGGGAATTCACCTAGTCTCATTTACAACCCTTCGGCCGGCGAAAAAATGAAGCCGGCGGGCCGGCGAGGGCTGGCCGGAATTGATTCCGTTTCTTATAATCCGCCACCACTTGACGGAACCGCGCGAAATTCGAGGCAACCCAGCTATTGCAACCCGCCGACCGCCGACTCGATGGCCCGGCGCACGCCGTTTTCCGCATGCCGACACAGGCTTATTTTCGGGAGGATTAAAGACATGGCGAAGACAGCATTCATCGGGCTCGGGGTAATGGGCTATCCCATGGCCGGGCATCTGGCCTCTAACGGCCACGACGTCACCGTCTACAATCGCACCACGGCCAAGGCCGAAAAATGGGCCGCCGAGCATGGTGGCAGCTTCAAGAAGACACCGCGCGAAGCCGCCGAGGGCGCCGAGTTCGTGTTTTCCTGCGTCGGCAACGACGATGACCTGCGTGGCGTCGTCTATGGCGACGATGGCATCCTGGCCGGCATGTCCAAGGGCAGCATTTTTTGCGACCACACCACGGCCTCGGCCCTTGTGGCGCGCGAGGTTGATGCCAAGGCGAGAGAAGGCGGAGTCGGCTTCATCGACGGCCCAGTTTCAGGCGGCCAGGTCGGTGCCGAGAATGGCGCGCTGACGGTCATGTGCGGCGGCGCGCAGGCGGATTTCGACCGCGCGCAGCCGGTCATCGATGCCTACGCCCGCGCGGTGACGCTGCTGGGTGACGCCGGCGCCGGCCAGCTAACCAAGATGGTCAATCAGGTGTGCATCGCCGGTCTGGTTCAGGGATTGTCGGAAGGCCTCGCCTTCGCCATCAATGCCGGTCTCGACGCCAAGCAGGTGGTCGACGTGATTTCCAAGGGCGCGGCGCAGTCGTGGCAGATGGAAAACCGCGGCGAAACCATGGTCGACGATAAGTTCGATTTCGGCTTCGCGGTTGAATGGATGCGCAAGGACCTCGGCATCGCCCAGGACGAAGCGCGCCGTAACGGCTCGCAATTGCCAGTGACGGCGCTGGTCGATCAGTTCTACGCCAAGATCATGGCCTCCGGCGGCAGCCGCTGGGACACCTCCAGCCTGATCCGGTTGCTCAGGAACTGAGCCGCCGATCAATCAGTCGATGTGAAAGGGCCGGGCAGGGATGTCCGGCTCTTTTGGTTTGGACTTATAAACCGCGGCTGCGCCGCAGCGCGGTGAAATGGTGTTCGGCGTAAAAATCGCGATTTTCCGCGTACTGCAGCTTCGTCGCCTCGACCGTCCCGTCGGCGATGATCTTCAGCGGCAGGCCAGTCGCCATGGCCAACACCTGCTGGCGGCAGGCGCGCTCCAGTTAATAGAGCTCATGAAACGCCAGCGCGACGGTGGGGCCGCACACGGAAACCCCGTGATTATCGAGAAAGATGATATCGGCGTCGGGATTGGCTTTCTGCGCCTCGGCGATGCGTTCGCCCTCGGTTTGATCAAGCGCGACGCCGCCAAAGCTATGGTGCGCCATGCGGCCGTGGAAGCGGATCGCCGACTGATGCGCCATTTCCAGGCGTCCGCCGTCAAGCATGGTCAGGGCCGTGGCGTAGGGCATGTGGACGTGCAGAATTACCCGGTGGCGCGAATTGGCCCGGTGGCCGGCGATGTGGATGTGGCGCGCGCTGGCCTCGACCTCGCCGTCACCATTCAAAACAGCGCCGTCACCATCCATCAGCAACAACAGTTCGGGCGTCAGTTCCGACCAGTGATAACCGTAGGGGTTGATCAGGTAGCGTTCCTCGTTGCCCGGCACGACGACCGAGAAATGATTACAGATGCCTTCCGAGAAACCGAAGGAATCGGCAAGCCGCAACGCGGCGGCCAATTCGGCGCGAAGTGTTGCTTCTGATTTGCCGTCCGATGCACTCATCATCGACATTTCAGTCAGCGGATGCTGATTTTCAGCGACGGAGTCGGCGCCAGCAGGTTGGCGAATTTCCAGATATAGACCTTGTACCCCGGACCCTTCTTGCGAAATGGCCTGACGGAGCCAGCGTTGTGACCAACCACATTGGCGTTGGAGATGACCCGGAGCTCGCCCGACATATCGAGCCCCTTTTCGCGCAACTGATTCTTGATGTCGCGCGCCAGGGACTTGCCGAGTAGGGAAATGGAGCCGGTCTTCTTATTATAGCTAATGCCCAGAATATGTTCATTGCGACGCACGAAGGTTACGGATTTGGTGGCGATAAGATCACCTTCGCGGTTCCAGTTGATCTTGAACACGCCCTGCTTGATGTATTCGACGCCCTTGGCCGAGGGATCACGCGACAGATCGGTGATGACATTGGCGATACGCTCGCGTTCTTCCGGACTGCCGCGAACCAGCTTATTGGTGCGCAGATCCTCGTAAAGATCGACCTTGGCCAGATAGCCATCAAAAATAAAACTGTAGTTTCTTCTTCTTTTTTTAAAACTGGCACAGATT